>NZ_JBHYJD010000026.1:150414-155128 GCF_042740555.1 Nonomuraea sp. NPDC059007
CCGCGCGGGCACGGTGTTCGTGGCGGTGCCCGCGCGCGCGACCGTCGGGGTGACCGTCGTGCCGCGCTCGGGGTCGGCCAGCTCCGACACCGCCACCACCTGCGCGGCGAGTTCGAGCAGCGCGTTGACCCCGCGTTCGGGCTCCAGCCCCGCGTGGGCCGCTCTGCCGGTGATCTCCACGCTGTAGAACGCCCCGCCCTTGCGCGCCGTCTTGAGCGCTCCCGCCTGACTGGGTTCCAGCACGAGTACGGCGTCGCGGGCCCCGGCCATCTCCTCGACCAGCGCCCGCGAGGTCGGCGAGCCGATCTCCTCGTCACCGGTGATCAGGATGCCCACCGCCCCGGGATCGCGGCACCCGGCGAGCGCGGCGAACGCCGTCACGAGCCCGGCTTTCATGTCGAAGACCCCCGGCCCGTACGCGCGACCGCCTTCGGCGCGGAACGGGCGGCGGCCGGTGGTGCCGAGCGGCCACACCGTGTCGGCGTGCCCGAGCAGCAGGACTCCACCCTCCGCGGGCGGGCGCCACAGCAGGTGCGGGGTGCCGTTCACCGTGACGATCTCCGCCGGCCTGCCGAGCAGCGGCTCTCCCCAGGAGCGCATCAGGGCGTAGCAGTCCTCCAGCCCCGCCGCGTGACCGGAGGGAGACTCGACGCTCACCAGGGCGGACAGGCGCTCGAACAGCACGGCGGAATCCATGGCCAGAACTGTAGTCATGCTCATTGACTATCTCAAGGGCTAAGCGTTTGACCTGTCCCTTGTGGTGAGGATGCCGGCGGTGATGAAGGTGATGAGGCGCTCGCGGTCGGCGGAGGCGGTCCGGCCGGTGCGGGGGCTGAGGCGGTGCGGCCAGTCGAGTGCCGTGAAGGCGCCGGACTGGTGGAGGCTGAGCAGGCCCAGCATGCTGGTGTAGGCGAACCGGACGGCGTCGTCGTCGAGGCCGGGCAGGGCGTGGCCGAGCGCGGTGAGGTAGCGCCCCTCCACGGGGTCGACCTGGTCGGCGAAGAGCTGGCGGACGGCGGGGTCGGGTTCGGTGACCAGGCGGCCGATGAAGCGGGCCACGGCGGGCCCGTTGTCGCCGTGGCTTTCCGGGAGCTCGGATCCCGGCTCGACGAACGCGCGAACCAGATCGGCGACCGAGGGGGGCTCGGGGGCGGATTCGAGGGCGTCCAGCCGGTGGCGGCGTTCGTCGTTGACGGGGCGCATGGTCTGGTCGATGACGGCCCGGAGCAGACCGTCCTTGGAGCCGAAGTGGTAGTTGACCGCGGCGATGTTGGTGCGGGCCGCCTCGGTCAGCGTTCGCAGGGACGTCGCCTCCACCCCGTTGTCGCCGAACAGCCGGATGGCGGTCTCGATCAACCGTTCCCGCGTGAGTGTGGCCACCGTACCTCCTGCTCCAGGGTGTCGCGGCCATGCTATAGCATGCGTTTCAATCGATCGTTTCAAGCGATCGTTTGAAATGGAGGATCTTGGATGAGCGGGAACACGGCGATCGTCGTCGGCGCCGGAATCGGCGGGCTGACCAGCGCTTACGCCCTGCAATCGAGCGGCTGGCAGGTGACGGTGTACGAGCGGGCGCCCGCCATCGCGCCGGTCGGCGCGGGCGTGGGCATCGCCCCCAACGCGGTCAAGGCCCTCGACCACCTCGGCCTCGGGACGGCCCTGCGCGAGCGCGGTCAGCGCCAGGAGGCCCTGGAGATCCGCCTGGAGAAGGGGGCCCGCGTCGGGCACATCCCGGCGGAAGGCGTCGAACGCCGTTACGGCGCCCCGTTCTACGCCCTGCACCGGGCCGAACTGCATCGCCTCCTCCTGGCCGGGCTCGAACCCGGCACGCTGCGCGTGGGCCGCCGTGCCGAGAAGGTCACCACAGACGCCGGGCAGGCCACGGTCGTGCTGCGCGCACCCGACGGCGTCGTGGCGGAATCGGCCGACCTGGTCGTGGCGGCCGACGGGGTCAACAGCGCACTGCGCGCACAACTGTTCCCCGGCTATCCGGGGCCGGCCTTCGCCGGATACACCGTCTGGCGCGGCTTCGCGCCCGCCCGATCACTGAACGTGCCGCGCGTGCTGTCGGAGACCTGGGGCAGCGGCGGCGCCCGGTTCGGCCACGCCGCCGTCAACGACGGGCAGATCTACTGGTTCGCCGCCGAAACCATCGCCGAACACGCGCGGCCCGCCCACGACCTCGCGCGGCTCGCCGCCCGATTCCGGAACTGGCACGAGCCCATCCCCGCCATGCTCGCCGCCAGCCCTCCCGAGACGCTGCTCCGGCACGACGTCTACTACCTGCGCGAACGTCTGCCCAGCTTCGTCCACGGCCGGGTGGTCCTGCTCGGCGACGCGGCCCACGCGGTCACCCCGGACATCGGCCAGGGCGCGTGCCTGGCCGTGGAGGACGCCGTGACGCTCGCCGCCGCGATCGGCGAGCGGGGCATCGACGACGGGCTCCGTGCCTACGACAGGCTCCGGCGGCCCCGTACGGAAAGCATGGCCCGCCTGTCCGGCCGGCTCGGGCGCATCCTCCAGACCGCCAGCCCCACCGCGGCGCTGCTGCGCAACACCATCACCGCCGCCCTGCCCACCCCGCTGCTCATGAAGGCCGTCGGCGGCGCCCTGGCCTGGAACCCGCCCTACGGCACCGCCACCACCGGCGGCCGTCACATCCACGGTCCGGTGAGCGACTGACCCGTCGTGACGTCGAACACCGCGTGCACCGCCCGTCCGCCGTGGTCGGCGGCGGCCAGGAGCCCGTCGCGCAGTCCCAGGATGATCGGCCACGACTCTGCCCTGAGGTCGAACGGGGTCCCCAGTGGCCTGCCTGTGGTCAGGTTGACGACGACCGCCATCCCGTCGCGCTCGATCACGGCGACGGGCGCGCATCCGACCATGCCGGTGGCCAGCGCGCCCAGCCTTCCCGGGTCGCCGCGGACCTTGCCCAGAGTCAGGTTGGCCGTCCTGGTGCCGGTGGCCAGGTCGATGACCCAGAGCGCCTTGTGGCCCAGTGCCAGCGCGACCGGCCTGCCGTACAGGCGGGTCACTTCGAGGTCGAGCAGGCGGCCGGGCAGGCGGAGGGGCGGGTGGGCGACCCGGCCGGTGCGGTGCCAGAAGCGCACGGTGCCCCGCTTTCCTCCGTCTCCCGCGGCGATGATCAGATCATCGGAGAGCGCCACGTGGCTCACGTAGCGGGAGAAGCCGCTCAGCGGCGGGCCGCGTTCCCTGCGGGTTCGTAGGTCCCAGACCCTGACGACCGGGGCGAACGTGCCGCCGCCGGTGACCACGGTGCTCGCGTCGGCCGTGATCGCGCGCACGCCGGTGTCCGGCGCGACGGGTTCGCCGACGGGTTGCCCGGTCGCGGGGTCGGCCACCTGCCAGCCGCCCTGGTCGCGGATCGTGACGGCCAGCGTTCCGGCGGGGACGAGCCTGGTCAGCCGGTCGGCGGGCGAGCCGTGCACGCGCGAGATTTCGCGTCCGGTGTCGAGGTCGAAGGAGCGCAGGGCGTTGTCCGCACCGCCGGTGACCACCAGGTTCGCTTCGGCGGCCAGTGCGCGCACGTGTCCCGGTACGTCGATGGCGGCACGCTGGGCGCCGCTGACCGGGTCCCACGCGGTGATCCGGCTGCGGTCCTCGTGACCGTCGAGGTCGAGGTCCTCGCCGGCGCCCGGCTGCTCCTCAAGCCTGAGCAGCACCGGCGTGCCGCGGTGGACGGCCATGGCGCTGGAGTCGCCCCCGACGGCCTCGGTCACGTCCATCGCGGTACGCCACTCGCGCGAGAGGAGATCCCAGGAGATCACGCCCCGGTCGTGGGTCGGCACGAGCAGGGAGGGGCGGCCGTTGACCGTGCTCACCTCGGCGGCCATCGTGTTGGGCGGTTCCGGCGGCGGATCGCGCGGCGGATGCAGGACGAGGCTCCTGCCGAGCCGCTCGCGGGTGCGCAGGTTCCACACCGACAGGTCACCCTCCGTCGTGACGATCAGGGCGGGCACGCCGTTCAGCGCGAGGATGGCGACCGGGAAGCCGCCGACCGGCAGGGCGTGGCCGTGCGGGCGGCCGGTGGCGAGGTCGAACAGGACGATGTCCTCGATGTCGCCCTGGGCGACGATCGCGGTGCCGTCCTGGTCGCCGACGACCAGGCGCGGGTGGTCCGCGCCGGTGTACACCTCCAGCGCGGTGCTCGCCTGGTGCGGGCGCCGCAGGTCGACCCGCCGCACGCCGTCCTCCCGCTCGCGGTCGGCCATCAGCAGGTACGGCGGGGCGTAGGCGATGGGCGCCCAGCCGCGCAACGGCGCGCCGACGGGCCGCAGCGTCGCGGCGTCCCACACCCGGACGGTTCCTTCCCGGCCCGCGCTGATCACGATCTTCCTGCCGTTCAGGGAGCCGATGAGCACCTGGGTGATGTCCAGGTGCCCGGTCAGCGCCGTCACCGGCGGCGGCGTGCGCGCACAGGGCGGGTGCGCGGGGCCGGTGGCGGGCACCACCAGCACGAGCAGGACGAGCGCGGCGAACACCCGCAGGGCCCGGGTCACCGCGTCAGCCGCCAGAACCAGACCCCTCCGTCGACGTCCGCCACCAGGAGCACCCGGCCACCGTCAAGATCACCCAGGGCGACCGCCCGCGGCATCGGGGGGTGCAGCTCGGCCGTCACCGGCCTGCGCGTGGCCAGGTCCCACAGCCGCACGAAAGACCGGTCCCCGAAGTACTCCGGCTCGGTGCGAACGAC
>NZ_JBHYJD010000027.1:0-149088 GCF_042740555.1 Nonomuraea sp. NPDC059007
AACACACAGATCTACACAACAAAAGAAGACGGCGGACCGGCCGCGGGTCGATCTGTACCGTCGCGGGCTGGGTGGCGGGGGCGTTCTCCGCCGGCATCACCTCGTCGGACTCGATGAGACGGACCATCTCGACCTTGAGCTCGACAGGCTCCGTTGCGCGCCGCCCGGGGTGGAACACCTTGTCGGCCAGGCGGCGCGGGCCCTTCCTGAGCGCGGCGAAGCGCACCCGCTCGGGCCTGCGCTCCACCGAGATGGTCACCGTGCCGCTCTGCTTGACCCGGTGCATGTCGGCGGCGCCGCCGTAGCGCTCAACCGAGGTCTCCTGGCTGGAGTAGGAGCCCGAGCGGGAGCGGTTCCTGTCCGTGGACGCGGACATGTCCTGGCCGCCCGAGGTCTCCGAGTCGGCGCCCTTGAGCTCCGTGCCGAGGTTGCGGCCGACCGACTGGGTGACGCCGTCCTCCTCGTAGGTGTAGTCCTGGTGGAGGGGCACCTTGGTCTTCGTCCGGCCCAGGTCCTCCGCCTCGGGATTGAGCTTCATCTTGATCTTGATGATGAACCGCTCGGCCCTGCCCGTCGAGCCGACCCGCATCGTGAACGTGTCCGTGTGACCGCGGCCGAGCATGTTGTCGATCTTTCCGCGCCAGCGCTTGCCGGACAGCGAGCCGTCCAGCTTGTCCAGCACGGCCGGGTCGCTGAGCAGCGAGCCGGGCGCGATCTTCTCGATGGCGTCGCGGACCGCGTCGAAGATCTCGGTGCGCTCGCCGTCCTTGGTGAACGTGGCGCTGTCGATCTTGGTCATGCCCATCTGGGTGGCGATGTGCTTCGGCAGGATCACCTTGCGGACCTTCGCGGCCAGCTCGGCCGCCTTGGTCATGCGTGAGCCCTCCGGTTCCTGCTTCAGCTCGGCCATGCCGGGCAGCTTGGCCAGCGCTTCGTACAGGGCCTGGGGCGTGTGCCGGTCGGTCAGCGGGACCTCCTTTAGCCCCGCGCTGTCGTGCGCGCGCAGCTCCATGAGGTAGCGCTTGGCCAGCGGGACGGCGACCGTACGGTCGATCTCCAGGTTTCCGTCGAGGAAACGCTCCACGGCGTCGGCCAGTTGGTGCAGGGGCAGTTGCAGGTCGCCCTGCGCGTACATCCGCAGGACGACCTCCTCCGGCACCGAGAACAGGACGGTGCGGCCGTCCACGTTCACGGTCCTGATCTTGGCGCCGTCACCCGGGTCGAAGGCCGACATCGGGAACTCCGCCGAGGCGCGGAAGATGTACTGCTGGCCGATGTCGATCGTCAGCCGCTCGCGGCCCCAGATCAGCAGCCTGGAGGCGTTGCGGCCCTGGTTCCAGGAGGCGTTCGCGCCGGCGCTGGGGCCGAGGCCGCCGTTGTCGGACTCCTGGTGGCCGAACTCGCCGCCGGCGTTGGGTCCGACGTTGGAGGACGTGCCGAGTGAGGTGCCCTGGCTGAACAACTGCAGGAAGATGTCGCCGATCACGAGCGGGCTCGACGTCAGGAACTCCATCTGGCCGAGCTTCCAGTCAAGCTTGAGCCACCCGTGCGCCGGCCCGAACCGCCCCTTCCCCCGTACGGCGAAGCGCGTCAGGTAGGGCGACTTCCTGAACGGGTGCGCCGAGACGTTGTGCACCCCGAGGAAGCCGGCGATGTGGTGGAAGGCGGGCGAGGCCCAGCCCATCAGCCGGGGCACGATCTGCCTGGCCGCGTCCAGGAAGCCGCGCGTGTCGACGTGGAGCAGCGTGGCCTGGTCGATCAGGTCCGCGGGGATCGGCTGCCACTCCCCCGGCGGACGGTCGGGGTCGAGCATCAGGTCGGTCGGCGTCATCATCGTGATGACCACGTCCGCGCGGGAAAGTTCCACCGCCTCCTCGCCCTCCTGCCGGAGGGTGACGATGATCTCGCCATCGGTTCGGGTGACGGCCATCTCCGTCGAGGTCTCGATGAGCGTCACGTCGTTGCCGGTGTCGCCCATGCTGGAGCCGCTGTTCTTGCTGACCCCGGCGCCGGCTCCGGTCCTGGCGCCGTACTTGGCGCCCTCGGTGTCCGGTTCAGGGGCGTGACCGGCGTTCACGCCGCCGTTGGCGTTGGTGGAACGGCCGTGTCCCGACGAGGCGACGCCGGTGTTGGAGCCGATGTTGAGCAGCGCCATCGCCCGTTTGTCGGTGGTGGCGACGATCTCCGTGGTGTCGAGTTTCGCCCTGAGGTCGACCTCGACGGTGAAGTGCTCGGTGGCGTGGAAGCGGCTGTTGATCGTCAGGTCGAAGTGGATGTTCTGCTGGATCGCCTGGTTGAGGCCGGTCCTGACGCGCAGGTTGGTCAGCTGGCTGGAAACCTCGACCAGGTTGTCGTACTGCGAGGCCGCCTTGAGCGCGTCGTCCGACGGGAAGACCGGCCGGCCGTTGACGATGGGGGGCAGCAGGCCGAGCCCAGTCAAGTTCTTGATCGTTTGTTCCAGAACCTGGGGGAGGTTCGACACCTCCCTGACCAGGGCGAACACCGCGTCCGGGATCTGGTGCGCATCATCGCCCTGCCAGATCGGCCGGGCCTTCTCGCCCTTCTTCTCCTCCTTCTCCCGGGCTTTCAGCTCCTTGGGGTCGTCGCGCAGGAGGATACGGCCCTGGCTGTCGCGGCGCGGGGTGCCGTCCCGCTTGTACCGCACGGCGGCGGGATCGAAGGGCAGGCCGGCGCGGGCCGCGTCCGACTCGGCCATGACCATGTGGAGTTCACCCGCGGTTTCGATCGTGTCGAGCGCCACGCCGCTCTCCAGCGTGATCCGCAGCTCGGCCGTGTAGCCGACGATGACGTTCTGCTGGTGCTCCATGCTGCGGTCCACCACGGGCTTGTACGCGGTACCGCCCGCGCTGACCCCCTCGGACCTGGACCTGCCGTGGCCGCTTCCCGCGCCCCACTTACCCTCGGCGCTGGTGTTCAGGAGCTCTCCGGCCTCCTCGCCGAGGTCGTCGAACACCTGCTCGGTGCTGACGGAGCCGTCGACGGAGTACCCGAACGACTGGCCGCCGTTCGCGGTGGTCACCGCTACGCCCAGGTCCTCCCTCCAGCGCTCGTCGGTCGAGACGCCAACCCGGCGGGCTTGGCCGTACACGGGGGTCGTGACCACTTCCACGCGCGCGTACGGGCGGCCGTTCCTGGTGAGCTGCGCCTGCACGCCGGAGTTGATGGAGTTGGCCATCTGGCTGTGCCACTTCTCGTACAGGAAGGTACGCAGCTGGTGGCGCAGGTCGGTGCCGATACCGGCGGCGCTCCCGAGCGCCGTGACGGCCGCCTCGAACATGTCCTCGGTTCCGCTGATCCCGAGCAGCAGGTGCGGAGGGAATCCGTCGACCAGGTTGGAGACGCCGGGGAACCTGGCCTCCAGCTCCGCCATCGTGATGGACTTGCCGTCGGAGCGGTCGGTGTGCGCCATGCCCACCCACATCCGCACGTCCTTGGCGTCGCTCCTGGTCCCGGTATTGACCGAGTCGACGCTCTTCCAGCCGTCCTTCTGGGAGGTGCGGATGTCGATCTGCCACTCGGCCTCGGCGGCGAACAGGGTGGACTCGCCGCGGTTGTCCTCGACCGCGCCGCCGACCACGTGGTCGGTGGAGCTGCCGTTCACCGAACGGGTACGGGAGTAGTTGAAGTCGGCGCCCGGACCGGACGTCCTGATCACCGCTTCGATGGCGTCCCTGACGTCGCTGCCCTCGGGCAGGAGCTTCACGAACGGCAGCAGGCCCTTCGCCTTCCCGCCGAGCTTCAGGGCGTGCGCGCGGGCGAAGGCGGCCGCGACCGTCAGCCCGCCCTGCGGCAGGCGGCCGACCATCATCTCGGAGGCGTTCGCCGCGTGCCCGAGAACCTCGACCAGCTCCTTGGTCGACAGCTTGATCCGAAGCTCGCCCTGGTGGTGGACGCCGACCCGCAGGACCGCGCCCTCCGTCGTCACCAGCCGCCGGAAGTGGGCCTTCAGCACCCTCTGGAGCTGGTCGGGGGTGAAGGTCTGGTCGATCTTCTGGGCGCGCATGGCCGCGTTGAGCCGCTCGGTCAGCCTCGTGATGTGCGGCAACCTGTCGGTCACCATCGCGTTCGGCAGGATCTCCCGGTCGGGTACCGCCTTGCGCAGCGCCGCGTCGTAGGCGTCGAGCAGGTTCTTGGCCTCCGCCTCCGTGTCGGCCAGCGCGCTCGCGGCCGCGGCCACGACGCCGGGGGTGGCGCTCTTGTGCCAATCCAGGTCGGCGGCCAGCTTCGCGTAGCCCTCCTGCGCCGCCTTCGCGGCGTCCCGCGCCTCGGTGTAGGCGGCGACGATGCGCTGGTGGCGCTCCTGAATCTCCCGGTGCTTCTTCAAGTCCGCCCTCGCCCGCCGCTCGCGCTCGGGGGCGAACTTGTCGCGCTCGTTCCGGGCCTTCTTCACCTCCTTCCTGGCGTCCTGTTTATCCTTTTTCGCCTGCTCTGCTGTTTTCTCGTGCGAGGCGATCCGCGCGTCCAGGCCGGCGACCGCCTGGGTCAGGGCGTCGGCCTGCTCCTGGGCGAGCCGCGCGGAGGCGGCCGCCGGAGTCTCGGGGGCGGGCGGCGGCGGTGGGCGTACGCCCTGGTCACCGGTCTGTTCCGGGGACACCGGCGGGCTCGCGCCACGGCGCGTCAGGTCCTCGGCGATGACCTGGATCAGGCCGAGCAGGTCGCGCTGCTTGGCCGGGTCGTTCGTCTCCAGGTAGCGCCTGGCGAGGTGGCGGTGCTCGTTGTAGCGGGCGGCGACACACGCGTCGGTGGTACGGCCGGCCAGCCGGTCCAGGGTGTTCCTGATCACGCCCTGCCTCGGGGGCGCGGCCAGGTCCTGCAGCGCGTGGGTGATCTCGTGAACCAGCGTCGTGGAGACCAGGCCGGGGTGCAGGCGCGGCGACAGGTGCACCACGTGGGGGTCGGCGGCGGTGCCCGCGCCGACCGTGACGGTGGCGTGCGTGTCGAGGCCCGGCCGTTCGTAACGCACCTCGAAGTGCTGGGTGCCCTGGCCATCGCTGGTCACCTGGATCTGCGGGCCGGAGGCCGACCACACGATCGAGCGGACGTCCCCGCCGAAGTCGCCGGGCTTGATCTCGTTGCCGGTGATCAGTGCCTTGACCTCGGGGTCGGCGAGGTCGTTGAGTGGGGTGGGACGGGTGTCCGCGGCGAACGGCGTCCCCGGGACCGCCCGCGACGTGCGCGGACGGCGGCGTCTTGGCGGCGCGCCGGCCGGCGTCCTGCGGGTGGTGCCCGGGGCGGGGGTCGTGGTCCGCGGGGTGCCGAGCGCCGTGACCCGCCTGGTCAGCTCGTCGGCGGCGGACTGGTGGTAGCCGGGGCTCAGCCCGAGGTCGGCCGCGGGGTTCTCCTCGGCGAGGGTGCGCGCGCGGGTGCCGGGGTTGGCGGCGAGCACCGCCTCGGTCACCTCGGTCGCGGCCTGCCTGGTCTGCGGGGAGCGCTGGGTGAGGAGGGCCAGCGCGTCGAGCGCGCCCTCCGCCTCCGGCCGTCCGGTCGCCCGCGCCATCTCCGCGCCGAGCCACGCCGCCGCCTGCGCGCGCAGGCGGTCCTCGCGCGCGCCGTCCTTGGCGTTCTGCTGCAGCGACTGCGCGGCCTGGGCGAGCGCTTGAGCCGACAGTTGTACGGCCCGGCCGCCGTCGTCGGCCAGCAGCACGCTGCCGTCCTGCAGCCAGAGGCCTTCTGGGGCCAGGTGGAGCAGGGCCTCGTCGATCGCCTGCTTGGCGGCGAGCTTGGCTTTCCGCTCCTGGGCGGGCGAGGGGGTGGTGCCGGCCGCCGTCGGATTGCCGGTCTGATTGCCCGTCTGGCCGCCTGTCTGATTGCCGCTCTGGGTGGTCTGCTGGGTGGTTCCCGGGGCCGGGGCGGGGACCGGGGTGGGCGGCTGGCCGGGCTGCGGGGTGAGGGCGGGGTCCGGGGCGACACCGGGGGTCTGCTGCGCGCCGGGGTCCGGGCCCGAGGTGGCCGTCTGGGTCGCTCCGGGGTCGGGTGCCGGGGCGGCGTTGGGATCGGGAGCGGACGTCTGGCCCGTGCCGGTGGCCTGGCCCTGCGACGCGCCGGGGTCGGGGTTGGGCGCGGCCTGGGGGTCCGGCGCGGAGGCCGCGTTCGGTGCCTGGCTCGGCGCCGCGTTGGGGTCCGGAGCGGACGCGGCGTTGGGGGCGGCGGGTGCGGCGTTGGGGTCCGGGGCGGCAGGGGCGGCGTTCGGGTCGGGGGTGGGCGCGGACGCGGGGGCGGCGTTCGGGTCGGGAGCGGCTGGGGCGGCGTTCGGGTCCGGGGCGGGCGGCTGGGCCTGGTTCTGGCCGGATCCGGTGGGCTGGCCGGCCCCCGGGTTCGCGGCCGGGTTCTGCGACGTGTTGGGGGCTTGGGGTTGGGGCGTGCTGGGAGCCTGGGGTTGCGGCGCGTTGGGGTCGGGGGCGGGGGCCGCGTTGGGGTCGGGCTGGGGGGCCGCGTTCGGGTCGGGCTGGGGGGCCGCGTTCGGGTCGGGCTGGGGGGTGTTCGGGGCGGGCTGGGTGGTGGTGTTGCGGCCGGTGCGCGTGGCGGGGTCGGGGCTCGGCTGCTGCGGGTTCTGGCCGCTCTGGCCGCTACGGCTGGGTGAGCTCGGGCTGTTGGGGGTGTTCGGGCCGGTGCCGGGGGCGGTGTTCATGCCGCCGGTCGGTACCGGGCCGCCCGGCTGGTTGGTGCCGGGGCCGCCGCCGGTGCCCGGCGGAGATGACGGCGGCGGGGGCGTGTCGCCCGAGCGTGCCAGGTCGGCGGCGTTGGCCAGGTCGTTGGCCGAGGCCAGCGAGGACAGCGGGTGGGTCACCGCGGTGAAGACGTCGGGGTTGAAGGGGCTGATCGTCCCGGTACGGCCCACGCCGCCCATGAACGCCCCCAGCATGGCCTCCGCGGTGAACGGATTGCCCGGCGGCTGCTGGTAGACGAGCGTGTTGGCGGCCATGCTGCCCACCGGCGAGGCGAAGGCGTTGGTGATGCCGGTGGTCAGCGCCCGTCCGCCGAAGCCGGGCACGAAGCGGGTGACCCGGGAGACGGGCCTGGTCAGCCACATGCCGACCCCGGCGCCCACGCCCGCGCCGACGGCGGAGGCGGCGGTCTTCTTCCAGTCCCACTCGGTGCGCGTGCCCATCTTCATCTGCTGCCACTGGGCCATGGCGTCGATGAAGGTCTCTTCGCCGATCTCCTCGATGAGTTCCTTGCCGAGCGGCGTGGACAGCAGCCGCAGCAGCGCGGCGCGGCCGGTGGCGCCGCTGAGCACGGTGAGGCGGGCCAGGCCCGCGGCGCCGACCTCGCGCCCGGCCATGGCGGCGAGCCTGGACAGGATGCGGGTGATGGCGGCGCGCGCGGCGGTGGCGAAGGGGCCGACGAGCGGCGCGGAGGAGCCGGCGGTGAAGAACGCCACGAACAGGGCGATGGCGATGGCGACGACCGTGACCCAGAAGGCGACGTTGACGGAGAGCTTGGAGTACTGGGTCTCGATGGCGAAGTTGCCGGCCTCCAGCGAGCGGGCCTCGGCGTCGCGGGCGATGCCGACCATGCCGGCCTGCGGCCCGCACAACTCCTGGGCCCGCCCGACAAATCCGTACATGGAGGGGGTGGCGCAGCCGGAGACGATCTTCCTCGCGGCCCGGCCGGCGTCGTCGAGCTGGGCCGTGGCGCCGACGCCGAGATCAGCGTAGGACTGAGCGAGCTTGGACAGGGCGTGTTCGCTGGCCTTGGGCCACTTCTGGCCGCCCGAGAGCATGGGGATCAGCCAGTTGTTGACCCAGTCGGGGAGCGTCGAGTTCTCCCAGGCGGGCCGTACGTCTCTGTCGATGAGCGCCCAGCCCTGTGGCCGGCCGCCGCCCGCGCCCAGGACCTCGGACCCGGTGCCGGGCTGCCCGCCGCTGGTCGTCGTCACGCCGTTCCCGTCATCCGCTCCTCACTGTCAGACATCTTTGCTCTGGGCGCGGGCCAGCATTTCCTGGCCCATCCCGGTGTCGGTGGTGCGTACGTTGTCGACGACCTGACGGGCACGGTCCCCGGCGTCGCGTAACTGGTTCGGCAGGTCGGTGAAGCGGTAGACCATCTTGTACGGCCCGTCGTCCTGGAAGTGCTTCTGCCAGAAGGCCTTGCCCTCCAGGCCGTCGCCCCAGGGTGTGGTGGCGAGGCAGGCCCGTACCTCCGCGGCCAGCCGCTCGACCTCCCGCTCCATGTCGCCGGCCATCGTGGACCACTGGTTGATGCCCTCGTAGGCGACGGGCTTGTAGATCTCGATGCCATGCTCGTCCCGGCTCATCTACGCCCGCCCATCTGATCGGCCAACTGGGCCATCACGGTTTCGAGGTCGCCGTCGAGATGCGCCTGCATCTGCTCGGCGGGGATCAGCGGCGAGAAGAGCTCCAGGAGCTGCTCGCGGACCTTCTCACCGGCCCGCTGGACGGTCTCGGTGATCGTGTCGGCGAGGGTCCTGGCGTCGGGGTGCCGGTAGATGCGCGGATCGAGGTCGAGCCTGATCAGCTCGCCGCGCGAGCCCACGGTGGCGTTGACGAGCCCGTCCCGCGACTTCTCCGTGACCTGCAACGACCTGGCTCTGGCGTGGAGCTCTGCCCCCTCGCTCTGGAGCCGCATGAAGGTCGTGCGGAGCTCGTCGGCGTAGGCCTGTAGTCCCGCGGCGTCCCTCTCGTTGGACGACTCCATTTCACCTCCCTGACCACACAGGTGTTAAGAGGTAGTTTCCGACACATGAACACCATTCGACAAGATCGGGGGAAAAATCCGGGACTCACGGGCTGATGTCGAGCGCCTGTTCGGTGGGTTCGCCGGTTTCCGCACGTGGGACCCAGCGCCGGTAGACGCCGCGCTCGGCGCGTTCCATCCCCAGGGCCACGGCCTCCGGCGCGGAGCCGCCCAGATACTCCAGCAGCAACGCGTCCTCGCGCTCGTCGCGGACCAGGAACTCCCGCCCGCCCCACGTGCACACGGTGAACACCGCCCACAGGGCCTCGCACTCGGCCGCGGGCACGATCCTGACGTGGCAGCCCGGCTCGATCTCGGTGAAGCCATCGGCGGGTTCCTCGCGGCGCAGCCGTACCCAGACCTCCAGGGCGGTGGCGTCGGGGCTGGCGGGGTAGTCGGCGCCGCGCCAGCGCGCCCGGTAGCCGCTCACGCGGCCCGCCCGATCGCGAACCAGCGGCGCAGGTCGCCGTGGTAGACCGCGCGCCGGACCTCGGTTCCCGCGGTGGTCAGCTCCCAGATCTCCGCGCCGTGGGTGAGGGCCACGCCGTACACCTTGTATTCGCGGATCACCTGGTCGCGGTTGGGCACCAGGCCGAGCCCGACGAAGGGCGGCTCCTCGACGACCCACCCGGCCACCGCCTCTCTCCCCGCCTCGTCGGTCCCCCCGTACGGCGTGCGGTACATCTCCAGCCCGACCGGCCGCCAGCGCAGCAGGTTGAGCGTGCCTTCGGAGGTGAGGAAGCCCGGCTGCGCGAGCGCGTCGGCCAGTACGGCGGGCGTGGCGATGTGCGAGACGTCGAGGGCGTGGTGGCAGTAGCCGGAGACCCTGGGCTCGCGCTCGATCAGCAGGTCGTGGATCTCGGTCGGATGCAGGAGCTTCTGCACCACCGGCACGCCGGACTCCGGCGCGAGCGCAAGGTCCTGGACCAGGGTGGGCACGGCGAGCCTGGCGACGGTGCCCGACTCCAGGTTGAAGTTGACGGTCATGCCGGGGTTGATCGCCAGCCCCCAGTGCGGGTCGGGCCAGCCCGCGGCCAGTTCGACCATGGAGACGATGCGGAAGTGCTCGGTGATCTGGCCGAACCCGGTGGCCATGGCCTCGGGCGAGGTGTAGGCGAGCACCCACGTGCGCCCGTCCGCCTCGGCGGTCGGCCACACGATCGGCTCGGTGCCTTCGAAGGCCGCCCGCGACATCGGCAGCGCCAGGTCGGCGTCCTTCAGCAGGCTCAGGCAGAGCGCGGTACGCCCCTCCTCGAACGCCGCCCAGAGCCGTTCCTCGAAAGGCTCCTCCACCACCGTCACCCGAGCCCGTGCCGCTCGCCGAACTCCTCGGCCGTGATCCCGAACAGCACGATGTCGTCGTAGCGTCCCTGGTGGAAGCGGCCCCTGCGGCGGCGGCCCTCCTCGGTGAAGCCGAGATGCCGGTGCAGCGCCAGCGAGCCCGCGTTGGAGGCGTAGACGGTGGCGTCGCACTTCTGGTAGCGGCGCTCGCCGAACATGTACCTGAGCAGGATGACGACGGCCTCGGCGGCGTAGCCGTGGCGCTGGTGGGCGCGGCCGATGGCGACGCCGTACTCGAAGGTGCCGTGGTGGGGGTCCACGGCGTGGGTGCTGATGGTGCCGACCGGCTGCCCGCCGGACCGCTCGGCGATCGCCAGGCGCAGGATGTCGGGGCCCTGGTCCTTCTCGGCCACTTCCTTGGCCCACTGCCTGGCCCGTTCCGCCGAGCGCGGCGGGTGGAGGCGGTCGCCGTTGCTCTGGTCCTCGGTGTTCTCGTCGAACTCCTTGAACGCCGCCCAATCCTCGGGCTCGATGGCGCGCAGCCGTACGCGCTCGCCCGTCCATGCCGAAGTCATGCACCCCATGATCCCCGCTATTTGAGCGCGCCCGTCGTCAGCCCCGACTGGATCTGGCGCTGGAAGACCGTGTACACGACGAGCATGGGCAGGATGGCCAGGGTCAGGGCGGCGAAGAGGGCGGCCCAGTCCTGGTCGTAGCCGGCGGCGGTGGAGATGTCGGCGATGCCCTGGGTGAGCACCCACTTGTCGCGCTCCTGCAGCAGCACCAGGGGCAACTGGTACTGGTTCCACTGGCCCAGCACGTTGAAGATCGTGATGCTGATCAGCCCGGGTCTGGCCATCGGCATCATGATCTGGAAGAAGACCCTCGTGTGCGAGGCGCCGTCCACCAGGGCCGCCTCGGCCACCGCCGTCGGCAGCGTACGGAAGAAGGCGGCCAGGAAGAAGATCGTGAAGGGCATCGAGTACGCGATGTAGACCAGCACCAGCCCCGCATGGGTGTTGAGGCCGATGAAGGGGCCGACCAGCGGCACGTTGCCCATGTTCTGCACGACGAAGAACAGCGGCGTCAGGGCCAGGTAGACCGGGAAGGCCAGGCCGGACACGAACATCAGGTAGATGGCCCGGTTGCCCTTGAAGGGGTAGCGCGCCAGCACGTACGCGGCCATCGAGCCGATCAGCATCGTGCCGAACGTGCTGAAGGAGACGACGACGACGCTGTTGAGCATGTACTGCCCGATGTTGGCCTGTTCCCAGGCGCGGGCGAAGTTGTCCCAGCGCAGGGAGGCCGGCAGCGACCAGGCGTCGCCGAAGATCTCGTCCTCGCTCTTCACCGAGGCGAGGAAGGTCCACACGATGGGCACCACGACGAGGACGGTCCAGATGAGCAGCGCCAGGTGGGTCAGCACGGACAGCGGGCCGAGCTGCCGTTTGCGCTCCTTCCTGGCGATCTTGCGGGAGTTCGCGACCGTCCACGAGATCAGCGTTGTCATTAATACTCGATTCGCTCACGCCGGGACAGCCGCAGCGACAGGATCGCGAAGCCGACGGTGAAGAAGAACATGATGACGCCGAGCGCGGAGGCGTAGCCGAACCTGAAGTACTGGAAGGCGTTGCGGTAGATCTCTGCGGCCATCACGGTCGTGGAGAAGTCGGGGCCGCCGTGCTGGTCGGTCATGACCCAGACGATGGCGAACACGTCGAGCGCCAGGACGCCCAGATACACCCAGGCCACCTGGATGGTGTCCCACAGCAGTGGCAGCGTGATGCGGAAGAACAGGCTGATCCGCCCGGCGCCGTCGATCTGGGCGGCCTCGAACATGTCGTTCGGGATCGAGGCGAGCCCGGCCGAGAACAGCACGACGTAGAAGCCGACGGCCTGCCAGACCATGACGCCGAGCACCGACCAGAAGGCGATCCCGGGATCGGACAGGAAGCCGATCGGCTTGACGCCGAGCGCCATCAGCGGGCCGTTCAGCATGCCGCTGCCGTCGGGCCTGAACACCTGCTGGAACAGCACGGCGACCACGGCCACGGCGAGCACCTGCGGGAAGAAGAACACCACCCGGTAGAAGCCGGAACCGGTGATCCCGCTGGTGCCCTTGGCCCCGCCCACGTTGAGCAGGAAGGCGAAGAACAGCGCGATGACGATCGTCACGACCGGCAGCAGCACCAGCAGCGCCGCGTTGTGCGTGACCGCCTTCCAGAAGACGCTGTCGTCGAAGAGCCGCCGGTAGTTGTCCAGCCCGATGAAGTTCGGCGTGCCGGACACGCCCCGCCAGTCGGTCAGCGAGATCTGGAACGCCTGGATGTAGGGCGAGATCACATAGACCAGGTAGAGCACCACCGGCGCGACGAGAAAAGAGCCGATGAAGAGGGTACGGCGGTGCCGCTGAAACCACGACGGCACCGCTGCGGCCGGAACTCCCATGTCAGCGCTTGAATTTCTTGATCGAGGAGTCGCCCTTGATCTCGTCGGCCTTCTTCTGCATGCGCTCCAGGAACTTGTCGGGCGTCAGCCGCCCGCTCATGAGCTCGCCGGTCGCGGCGGCGCTCTCGTCCTTGAGCTGCAGGTACCAGGCGTTCCACCGGAAGTAGACGGTGTTCTCCCCGGCGGCGGCGTAGGCCTCGGAGGCGCTCTTGACGCCGGTCGACAGCTGCATGCCCTCGCCGGCGCCCTTGACGGTGGGCACGGTGGAGACGAGCTGGCTGAACTCGCCCGCGGCCTTCTTCGACAGCATGGCCCGCAGGTACTCCATGCCGCCCTTGGCGTTGGCGGCCTTCGCCGGGACGATGAAGTTCTCGCCCGGCTGCGTGTGGAGGGCGCCGTGCGGGAGCTTGTCGGAGCCGGTGACGTCGGGGACGGGGAACATCGCGTAGTCGAAGCCGGGCGGGGTGGTGGTGCGCTGCTCGTTCTCCAGCCAGGAGCCAGAGGGGAGCATGGCGACCTGGTACTTGTTCTGCGCGGTCTGGGTCTGCACGTGGTCGAGCCCGGCGGTGCCCTCCATCAGGTACTTGGCGCCGATCTCGGCCCAGCGGGTGGCCGACTCCTTGAGCGCCTCGGCCTTCCAGGCGCCGTCCTCCAGGTTGTCGAGGTTGAGCAGGATCTCCTTGCCGCCGATCTTCGCGGCCGTGACGAGGATCGGGTCGAGGGCGTAGCCGGGGTGCTTGCCGGCGTAGGTGAAGGGCGCCATCTTGCCGGACTTCTTGATCGCCTCGCAGAGCTTGATGAAGTCGTCCCAGGTCTTCGGCGCCTCCCAGCCGTTCTCCTTGAACGCCTTCATCGAGTACCAGATGCCGTAGATGTAGTTCACGTACCCGACGACCGAGAACTTGCCGTCGTAGGTGCCGATCTCGATCACGGCCGGGTCGAGCGTGTCGCGTACCTTGACCGCCGGGTCGTCCCAGCTCTCCATGTCCAGCAGCGGGGTCAGGTCCTGCAACTGCCCGTCCTGGGCCAGGGCGCCGAAGTCCATGGCGTTGGCGCCGGAGTTGTCGATCACGTCGGGCGGGTTGCCGCCGGCGAAGCGCGGCTGCAGGACCTTCGTGATCTCCTTGGTGAAGTTGTGCTTGATCGCCACATCGGGATATTTGGTCTTGAACAACGGCTGGTGGATGTCCGTGGCGTACTTGTGCCCGAAGCCGCCGTCGAAGATCCAGACCTCCAGCGCCTTCGCGGCGCCGGGCGCGGTGCTCGCGGGCGTCTGGTGCGCCGGGGTGGCGCACGCGGCCAGGGCCCCGGCGACGGGGACGAGAGCGGCGCTGCGCAAGAGCTGGCGCCGGGAAAGCTGGGGGGTGTCGGACATTGCTATGACTCCTTATGCTCCGCGTCTGATGCGACCTGCGTAGCGGCTCTCCAGTGCCTTGTTGTGTTCGTCCCCGCCGGTCACGTTGACCGACAGGTAGACAGGGGGCGTCTCGCCGAGCGCGACCAGTTCCTCGACCGCGGTGGTGACGACCATCTGCGCGAGCAGCGCGGAGGTGACCGTCGAGACGGCGCCGTAGGCGCCGCCGCCGGGCAGTTCGAGGATGGCGTCGCCGTACGGCGAGCCGTTGTCGAGCACGACGTCGGCCAGGTCGAGCAGCTTGCGCCCGGACGGGTGCCGGGAGGGCATGGCGCTGCTGTGCTCGACCGAGGTGAGGGCGATCAGCGTGTGCCCGCGTTCCTTGACGATCCTGGCCAGCTCGACGACGGTGCCGTTGACGCCGGAGCTGGAGATCAGGACGAACACGTCCTGCGGTTCGACCGACGCCAGGTCGTAGATCTGCTGGGCGATCTTCGGGTCGCGCTCCAGTTCGCTGGTGAGCACGCTGACGGGCTGCCCGCCGTACAGGACGAGGTCGCGGGGGCTGAGGCGGTTGCTGGGCACGAGGCCGCCGGCCCGTCCGGCGATCTCCATCGCGATGGCCTCGGAGTGGCCGGAGCCGAACGCGTTGACGACGCCGCCGCCGCGCAGCGAGGTCACGATGAGCCTGGCCGCCTGGCGCACCTGGTGCTCCTGGCGGGAGATCACGGACTTGGCCAGGTCCAGGACCTGTGTTGCGTACGACATTCAGCCTCTCTCGACTCTGTGGCTCTCGACCGCGCTGATCGTCCGCTCGAAGGCCTCGTTGGTGCGTTCGTAGGTGCGCTGGGCGACGGCGACGTAGACGGCGTCCAGGACGAAGAGCTGCGAGTGGACGGCGGCCAGCCCGCCGAGCCTGAACGTGGTCTCCCTGCTGGCCGTGGTGAGCACCTGGTCGGCCAGGTCGGCCAGCGGCGAGCGGGCGAAGGAGGTGACCGCGACCGTCAGCGCCCCGTGGCCGGACGCCTCGACCAGGGCCTCCATCACCTCGCGGGTACGCCCGCGGTGGCTGATGCCGACCGCCACGTCGCCCGGGGCGAGCAGGGCCGCGTCCGACAGCGCCACGTGCGCGTCGCACGCGCTCCAGCCCGGTATCCCGATGCGGCGTAACCTGCCTTCGAACATCGTCGCCACGTTACCGCTGGTGGAGACGCCGACCAGGAGGACACGGCGGGCGGCGACGATCGCGTCCGCCACGCGGGCGACGGTGTCGAGGTCGAGCTGGGCGGCGGTGTCCTGAATGAGCCGGGTGTCGGCGGCCGCCATGACCTCGATGGCCGTGTCGAGCGGGTCGTCGGGCCCGATCTCGTGGCCGACGCCCGCGCCCCAGCCGGCCTGCGCGGCCCTGCCGGTCTCGGTGGCGAGCGCCACGCGCAGCTCGGCGTAGCCGGAGAACCCGAAGGCCCGGCAGAACCTGGTCACGGTCGCGGGCGAGCTGCCCGCCCGTTCCGCCAGCGCGATGATCGTGGACCTCGCGGCCTCGGCCGGGTCGCCCAGAATCACCTCGCCCACGCGGCGTAGTGCTTCCGGCAATCCCGGCAATTCTGTCTCAACGCGCCCAAGGGCCCCTGAAGTCACGAATATTCCTTCCGAATACTCGGTCTTCAGGCGAAAATTATTCTTGCTTCTCGGTCGAGTCAAGACCCAAAATCGGGACCGTGACTCATTCGTTGGTCGTCGGCGTGGACGCCGGCGCGACCTCCACCCGCGTCGCCGTCCACACGCTCGACGGCGAGCGCGTCGGCTACGCGCGGGCGGGTGCGGGCAACCCCTCCGCCCACGGCGCCGAGAAGGCGGTGGCCAACATCGCCACCGCCCTGCGCGAGGCGCTGGCCTCGGCCGATGCCACCGCCGTGGTCGGCTCGCTGGCGGGCATCGCCGGCAAGCAGGACGTCATGGACGTCGAGCTCGCCCGGCTCTGGGCCGAGCACGGCATCCCCCGGGCGCCGGAGATGATCGGCGACGTGGCCATCGGCTACGTCGCCGGATCACCCGCCTCGGAAGGCTCGTTGCTGCTGTCCGGAACCGGGGCGATCGCCGCCCGAATCTCCGGCTACCGCCAGTCGGTCATCGCCGACGGGCTCGGCTGGCTGCTGGGCGACGCCGGCTCGGGCTTCTGGATCGGCCGCGCCGCCGCCAAGGCCGTCGTGCACGGCCTCGACCGCGGCGAGCCCGCCGGAGAGCTGTCCGAACTGGTCCTCACGCACTTCCTCGGCGCCGAGCGCGGCACGACCCCGCGCGCCACGGCCGACCGGATCGTACGGCTCGCGCAGGCCGACCACATGTGCCTGGCCGCCCTGTCCGCCCTGGTCAGCCAGGCCGCCTCGGCGGGCGATCCGATGGCCGGGAAGATCGCCCGCGAGGCGGCCGGGCAGCTCGTGGCCACCGTGCGCCGCGTGCACACGACCGGGCCCGTGGTGCTGGCCGGCAGCGTGCTCACCAACCCGGGGCCGGTACGGCAGGCCGTACAGGAACTGCTGGGTGACACGCCCGTGCGCACGGCGCAGGACGCGGCGGGGGCGGCGGCGTGGCTGGCGGCCCGCGACCTGCTCGGGTCACGGGCCGCTGAGCTGCACGGGAGGTTCGTGGCTACTTCCTGATCACGTGCTCCTTGCTGACCAGGAGGCGGACCACGCCGAGCTGGGCGTCCTCGGCGTCCCAGACCCACCAGTCCTGGCCCACCGCCGCTGACTGGGCATTCGGGTTCATGGCGTGCCCGCCGTCGGGACTGGGCTCGACGATCTGGTAGACGACCTTGAGCCCGCGCCGCTCGGCTTCGGCGGCGACCTCGCTCACCTGCTTGTCCTCGACCTTGTACCCCGTCAGCGAGCCGCCGTCCTCCGTGGCCTGGTTGCCGTTGGCGTAGGGCTCGTTCGCCTTGGCGGGACGGCCGGCCTTGACCCACGCTCCGGACGTGTCCGGCGAGAGCGTGAGCACCATCGTGCAGTCCGGGGCGGTGATCTTGCAGTGCCTGGGCTCGCTGTCGATGGCGATGCTGCCCGGCCGGCCGGGGCCGCCGCCGTTGCCGATCTGGAAGATCTCGCCCACCGCGTCCGGCGTGGCGGGCTGGAGTTGGAGCTTGACCTCGAGCCCGACGGCGCGGAAGGCCTCTTCGTACTTGGCCGGGTCGGCGAACGGGTCCTTGATCCTGGCGACCCACATGCCGTTCTCGAGCTTGATGTCCATGGCCGCGTTGGCGTAGGAGGTGGCGCTGCCGGGCGTGTTGAGGATGCTCGGGCCGAGCACGACGGCGGCGGCCAGCGCCGCGGTGAGCACGCCCGCCGCGGCCAGGCGCTTCCACGGCAGGCGCCGCGGCTCCTTCACCGGCTCCTCCGAGATGATCGAGGCCAGCAACGCCCGCGCCCCCGCGCCGGACGCCTGACCCGCGAGATCCTCGTCGCTCACCCTGGCGAGCTGCCGCAACTCGTTCATCTCAATCTCCCTAGCATGGAGACCCCGCCTTCAGGCGTGGGAAAGGAAGCGGCATAGTGCCGCAAATCGAACACCCGCACGACCCTCAGGTGTGTGAGCGATAGAATGTGCGCGTGGCGCGGATCGTGAAGCGGGCCTACAAGTACCGCTTCTACCCAACCCCCGAACAGGCCAGAGAGCTCGCCCGGATGTTCGGCTGCATCCGCCTCGTCTACAACAAGGCCCTCGATGAGCGGACCCGTGTCTACACCCTCGAAGGCCGCCACGTCTCCTACGTGGAGTCGTCGGCCAAGCTGACCGAGTGGAAGCGCAGCGGCGAGTTCGACTTCCTGTTCGACGTGTCGTCCGTCCCGTTGCAGCAGGCTCTCCGTCATTTGCAGGCGGCGTTCACGAACTTCTTCGCCAAGCGCGCCAAATACCCGGCGTTCAAGAGCAAGAAGAAGTCGAGACAGTCCGCGGAGTACACGCGCAGCGCGTTCCGCTGGCGTGACGGGACCCTGACGCTGGCGAAGATGGACGCCCCGCTCGCGATCGTGTGGTCGCGTCCGCTCCCGCAGGGCGCTGTTCCGTCGACGGTGACCGTGTCCAAGGACGCGGCGGGACGCTGGTTCGTCTCGATGCTGGTCGAGGAGAAGATCTCTCCGCTGGCCCCGGTCTCGGAGACGGTCGGGATCGACGCGGGCATCACCGCACTTGCCACGCTCTCCACTGGAGAGAAGATCATCAACCCGCGCCACGAGCGGCGGGACCGTCGCAGGCTGGCCAAAGCGCGGCGCGCGCTCACCCGCAAACAGAAGGACTCGGCCAACCGGGCCAGAGCCCGCCTGCGGATGGCCAGAGTGTACGCCCGGATCGCCGACCGCAGAAGGGATCACCTGCACAAGGTCACGACACGGCTTGTTCGCGAGAACCAAGTGATCGCCGTGGAAGACCTGACCGTCCGCAACATGGTCAAGAATCACTCGATGGCGCGCGCCATCTCGGACGTGTCCTGGAGGGAGTTCCGGACCATGCTGGAGTACAAGGCCGCCTGGTACGGGCGCACGCTCGTGGCCGTGGACCGCTGGTTCCCGTCCTCGAAACTTTGCTCGGCGTGCGGAGCCCCGCAACACAAGATGCCGCTGAACGTCCGGGAATGGGAGTGCGCCTGCGGCGCCGCCCACGATCGCGACGTGAATGCGGCCAAGAACATCCTCGCCGCCGGGCTGGCGGAGAGCCGAAACGCCTGTGGAGCCGGTGTAAGACCCAAGCAGTGCGAACTGGGCGGGCAACTGGCCGTGAAGTAGGAACCCCAGCCCGCGAGGGCTGGAATCCCCCGGCTTCAGCCGTGGGGAGGATGTCAAGCTGACTCCATCGCGAGGTTGTGGGCGGTCACTCCGGCCTTGGACAGGGCTCGGGAGAACCGCTTGCGGGCGCGGTGCAGGCGGATGCGGACCGCGTTGCGGGACACGCCCAGGACCGTGGCGAGCTGGGCGTGGTCGAGTCCTTCCCAGGCGACCAGCGAGAGCAGCTCGCGGTCGTCGGCGTTCAGCTCGCGGAAGGTGCGGGCGATGGCGCCCAGCTCCACCGTGCTCTCCGGGGTGCGGGAGTAGAGGTCGGCGAGGTCGACGTTCAGCTCGGCGCTGCGCTGCTGCCTGCGGAGCTGGCCACGGCGGTGGTTGGCGAGGGTGTTGCGGGCGATGCCGTACAACCACAGGCGGGCCTCGTCGCCGTCCGGGAGCCGGTCGGCGCGTCGCCAGGCGGTCGCGTAGGTCTCGGCCACGATGTCCGCCGCGTCCTCGGGGATCTCGCAGCGGCGCATGGCGTAGCCGAGGATCTGTTCGTAGGTCGCCGCGTAGATCGCGGCGAACCTGTCGGCTTGGGTGCTCACATCATGTCCATGTCGGAGATGCCCTGAGCATTTCAGGAATTATGGAGAGGTGAGGAGGGCGGCGCTGCCGTAGGAGCCGCCGAAGCCCGTCACCAGCGCCACCTCGCGGTCCTCCCGCAGCTCCCGTACGGCTTGCGCCACGTTGTTGAGCCCGTGCACGTACCCCTCGGAGAGCAGGCCGCCGTGCCGGTTCACCCAGGCGTGGCGGCGTTCCAGCAGGTAGCCGTCCAGATCCTCGGCCAGCCCGAAGTCGGCCAGTTGTCTCGGCACCAGCCACGAGTAGGCGTCGTAGAGCAGCGCGGCGTCCACGTCGGCCGGCTTCATGCCCGAGGCCCGCCACAACATCGGGGCGACGTGCCCGGAGAAGATCGCGCTGACGTCGGGGGCGCGGTCCATGGCCGAGCATCCCGGGCCGCCGCCGCGCACCACCGCGTGGACGCGCGGGCCGGCGAGTACGCCGCTGACGACCAGCGCGCAGGCCCCGTCGGTCTCCTGGCAGCAGTCTGCGGTGCGCAGGGGGGTGCACACGTACGGCTTGGCCTGGTAGTCCGCCCAGGTCAGGGGTTCGCGGCGGAGGGCACGCGGGTTGGTGGCGGCGTTGTCGCGCGACTGGGCGACGACGGCGTGCAGGTGCTCCTCGGTCAGGCCGGTGTCGTGGAGGTAGCGGGTGGCGGCCAGGGCGAACAGGGGGATGGGGCCGGCCATGCCGTACCGGCGGGTGAGCTCTTCCTGGGGTCCGGTGGAGGCGACGTTGAGCCGCTTGCCCGAGCGGCCGTTCAGCGCCCGATAGATCACGATATTTCGTGCCATACCGCAGTGGATCAGCATCGCGGCGTCGCCCAGGATGGAGGCGGCCTGGGTGCCGCCGCCCGCGATGTCGTTGTGCCAGCCCAGCCGTTCGATTCCCAGGGCCCTGGCGACCTGGACCACCGGGACGGAGTCGTTCATGTGGTAGCTGAGCAGGGCGTCCACCTCGGCTGGCTCGATCCCGGCGTCGCGGCAGGCGTCCCGGACGGCCTCGACGGCAAGATCCAGCTCGCTGCGGCCCGAGGCCCTGGTGAGCGCGGTCATCCCCACGCCCGCTATAGCCGCCCGGCCGGAGAAGGGCTGCACGTCACGGCTCCCTTCTCGAGCTTCTCGGCGGCCGCCCACCGGGCCGGGGCGCGATCCGTCCCGGCGGGCGACGACAGTCGTCACGCTAGCCGGGCGCCCGTTGTTAGGCAAGCGCTTGCTCGGTTACCGGACGCTCGCGAAAAGTCACCGACACGAAACCGGGACTCGATCCGATGAAAGGCCGATGATGAAAGCCGATAAACGAGGTGATGGATGGATCTGCGCCAGGTGCGTTACGCCATTGCGATCGCGCGGGCTGGCAGCCTGCGCCGCGCGGCCGGCGTGCTGCACATCGCCCAGCCCACCCTCTCCGAGCAGCTCAAGGCGCTGGAGAGAGAGATCGGCGCGGAGTTGTTCACCCGCTCGTCCAGCGGCGTGCGGCTCACCGAGGCGGGCGAGGTGTTCCTCGCCCAAGCCACCGTCGCCGTCGACGCCTTCGAACGCGCCGTGGCCGCTGCCCGCGGCAAGGGGCAGGCGCTGCGCATCGGCGTGGCGGACGGGCTCGGCGACGTGCAGGCGCGGCTGCTGTCCCACCTGCCCGGCGGGCCCCGGCTGCGCGTGGCGCCCATGAGCACAGCGGAGCAGATCGTCTCGATCACCGACGGCAGCCTGCAGGCGGGGCTCGGCTACGCCCCCGGCACGCTGCCGCGCGGCGTGGCGCGCACGCTCATCCAGCGCGCCGCCGTCCACGCCCTGCTCCCCCGCGAGCACCCGCTGGCCACCCAGGACGCGCTGCCGCTGGCCGCCCTGGCCGCCGAGCCGCTGGTCATGCCCGAGTCGGACGGCGGCCGGTTCCTGTCCGGCTTCGTCCGCCACCGCCTGCACCCCCGCCTCGGCCCGGCCGCCGCCACCCACGACCTGGCGGTGAACCTGGTCGAATCCGGCGCGGGCTACACCCTGTGCGTACGCAAGGGGACTCCCGTGCCGGAGGCGCTGGCGTTCGTGCCGATCGCGGAGGCGGTGCCGCCCATCGAGGTCGTCTTCCTGTGGAACCGCCAGGCGGAGGTGCACGACCTCGTCACCGCGGCCCGCCAGCTCGCACGCTCCGGCTAGACGTTATGGTCTACCGATGCGCATCTCAGAGCTGAGCGCCGAGTCCGGTGTCGCCCTGCCGACGATCAAGTACTACCTGCGTGAGGGCCTGCTCCACCCGGGTGAACAGCGCTCCGCCACGCGCGCCGACTACGACGACACGCACCTGCGCCGGCTCCGCCTGATCCGCGCCCTGCTGGAGGTGGGCAAGCTCCCCGTCGCCTCGATCAAGAAGATCATCGAGGCGGTGGACGACGAGAGCCTGCCCGTCCACACCATGCTCGGCACCGCCCACTACGCCCTCGCGCCCGAGGTCTCCCCCGCCGAGCCCGGCGACGAGCTGGAGGTCGCCCGCGCCGAGGTGGACCGGGTGGTCGCCGAGCACGGCTGGCGGGTGCTCCCCGACGCGCCGCCCAGGGCGGAACTGGCCGAGATCCTCCTCAGGATGCGCAGCCTGGGCATGACACCGGACCTCGCCCCCTACGCCGAGGCGGCCGACCGGATCGTGCGCGAGTTCGAGATGGCGACCATCCCGTTCGACGGGCCGCGCGACGCCGCCGTGGAGGCGCTGGTGCTCGGCACCGTCCTGTACGGCAAGGCCTTCGACGCCCTGAGGCGCCTGGCCCAGGAGTCGGAGTCGGCCCGCCGCCTCAACCGCTGACTCAGGCGATCACGTGGGTCTCGCCGCCGTCCACCAGGAGCGAGGCGCCGGTGACGAAGGAGGCCGGTTCGCCGGCCAGGAACGCCACCACGTCGCCGATCTCCTGCGGACGGCCGATGCGGCCCATCGGCGTGGCGGCGGCACGGGCGGCGAGGTTCTCGGCACTGCCGGACAGCTCGCGCAGGCGGTCGGTGTCGACCGAGCCCGGCAGGACGTTGTTGATCAGGACGCCTTCCGCGGCCACCTCCCTGGCCAGGGTGCGTACGACGCCCGCGACGGCCGACCGGGTGGCGTTCGACAGGGCCAGGCCGTCGAGGGCCTCGCGGACCGAGCGGCTGGTGATCGTGACGATGCGGCCCCAGCGGCGCGCGCGCATCTCGGGCAGCACGGCGTGGATCAGGCGGACGGTGCCGAGAAGGTTGCGCTGGACGGCCACGTCCCACTCGGCCAGGCCCATGTCCACGAAGCGCCCGGCGGGCGGGCCGCCGGCGTTGGCCACCAGGATGTCCACGGGCCCGAGGACGTCGCGGGTCTCGGCCACCACCCGCGCCGCCGCCGCGGGGTCCTCCACGTCGGCGAGGACGGCGTGCACGACGCCGCCGAACTCCTGAAGCTCGACCACCGCGTCCGCGAGGCGTTCGGGGTTGCGCGCGCTCACGCAGACGTTGGCGCCCTCCCTGGCCAGAGACTTGGCCGAGGCCAGGCCGATGCCCGCGCTGCCGCCGGTGACCAGTGCTACCTTGCCCGCGATGCCGAGATCCATACGGGCGACTATAAGCCGATCATGGGCGGATCCGCGTGAGCTTGTCGGGGTTGAGGACGCCGAGCATGGTGACGATCTTGCCGTCGCGGATCTCCAGGCTGACGAGCTGGTCGGCGCCGCCCACCTTGGTGATCAGCGCCGGATGGCCGTTGGTCTCGCCGAGCCGCATGTCGCTGAACAGGTAGCGCGACATGAGGCCGTTCAGGAAGGCGATGACCTTGTCCCGGCCGTGGATCGGCTTGAGCGCCGCGCGCACCTTGCCGCCGCCGTCGTTCCAGATGACCACGTCGTCGTGCAGGAGCGAGGTGAGCGCGGCCAGGTCGCCGCCGGCCGCGGCCTCCATGAAGCGCGTCAGGAGCTCGGTGTGCTGCTGGGCCGTGGGGGTGAAGCGGTCGCGGCCCTCGGCCAGCCGTACGGAGGCCCGGTGGTGCATCTGCCTGGCGTTGGCCTGCGTCACGCCGACGATCTCGGCGATCTCCGGGTACGGAAGCTCGAAGGCCTCCCGGAGCACGAACACCGCCCGCTCCGGCGGCGACAGCCGTTCCATGAGATGGAGGGTCGCGAAGGCCACGGTGTCGCGCAGTTCGACGGTGTCGAGCGGGCCCACCTGCGCGGCGGGCACCGGCTCCGGCAGCCACGGCCCGGTGTACGCCTCCCGCTTGACCCGCGCCGAACGCAGCTGGTCCAGCGCCAGGCGCGAGACCACGGTCACCAGGAACGCCCGCGGCTCCCTGACCTCCGCCCGGTCGGTGGCCTGCCAGCGGATCCAGGCTTCCTGGACGACGTCCTCCGCGTCCCACATGCTGCCGAGCAGGCGGTACGCCAGCCCGAGCAGCATGGGGCGGTGTTCCTCGAATGCGTCCACGCCCAGCATCATGCCTTCTCGGGGAGGAAGGCCGAGTGGCGGGGCCGCCAGTTGAGCTGGAGCCGGGCGCGGGTGTTGTCGGCGCCGCGCAGGCCGGTCATGAACGCCACGCCCCAGCCGCCCACGGCCGGCCTCGCCATCTCGACGGGCACGCGCATCGGCTCCGGCGCGCCGAGCCGGGCGGCCAGCGCGGGCAGCCACTCGGCCATGGTGACCGGGGTGTCGTCGACCACGTTGAGCGCGCCGGTGAGATCGCGGTCGAGTGCGGCGACGACCGAGGTGGCCGCGTCGTGGGCGCTGGTGAAGGAGAACACCGAGCCGCCCTCCCCGACGACGGGCAGCTGACCGGCCAGGATCGCCTGAGTGGTGGAGCCGCCGGCGTCGTAGGCGGTGCCGGGGCCGGTCAGGTGGCCGAAGCGCAGCACCAGGCCGCCCGCCCGCGCGGTGCGCGACTCCAGTTCGAGCAGCGCGTCGCGGACCGCCGTGAACTCCGCGGGCGGTTCCCGCCAGAGCGGGGTCTCCTCGTCGGCGGGGCCGTCGCCGGGCTCGTAGGCGTAGGCGAGACTCTGGCTGATGATCCGCGCGTCCGGCGCGGCCTCGATGAGCGTGCGGGTGCCCTCGGTGCGCAGGCGGTTGGTCGGTTCCATGTCCCGCGCGAAGGTGAGCGGGTTGATCGCGTGCGGAATCGCGGTCAGCAGGTTGACGATGACATCGGGCGCGGCCGCGCGGACGTAACGCACCGCCGCGTCGTGGTCGAGCGCGTCAAGACCGGTGGACCGCGCCCCCGCGATCACCTCATGGCCGACCGCGTCCAGCAGCGGGACCAACTGGCGGCCGATCGCTCCGGTGGCTCCGGCGACGAGAACTCTCATGATCACTCCAAGGCTTATGGCAGGCGGTGTCGCCTACTGGACGGAACACCCCCTTGGGTTGTGACAACTTCCGTGATGAGGTTTGTGGGTGGCGAGAAATCTGATCCTTTCCGGAGGCCTCTTCCACGACTTCGAGGCCACGTCGGCGGCGTTGGCCGAGGTGCTGGCCGAGGTGGGCGTCGAGTCCGAGATCACCGAGGACATCGCCGGCGCGCTGAGCGAGCCGACGGAGGTGCCGCTCATCACCGTCAACGCGCTGCGCTGGCGGATGGACCTCGACCGCTTCGCCGACCAGCGCGAGCGATGGCGCTTCGAGCTGCCCGCGCAGGCGCGCACGACGCTGCTCGACCACCTCGACCGCGGCGGCGGGCTGCTGTGCATGCACACGGCCGCGATCTGCTTCGACGACTGGCAGGGCTGGCCGAGGGTGCTCGGCGGCTGCTGGACCTGGCCCAAGTCCCATCACCCGCCGCTGGGCTGGACGGGCGTGCGGGTGCACGGCGGCCACCCGATCGTGGCCGGGCTGCGCGACTTCGACCTCGTGGACGAGGTCTACAGCGACCTCGACGTGCTGCCCGACGTTCGGCCGCTGGCCTCGGCGAACGGCCAGCCCCTCGTCTGGGCCCGTCCGGTACGGCGCGGCCGCGTCGTCTACGACGCCCTGGGCCACGACACCCGCTCCTACGACAACGAGGTCCACCGCACCCTGCTGCGCCGGGCGGCGCTGTGGCTGCTGAAGCGGCCGGTGGAGTTCAGCGAGTAGAGAGTCCAGCGAGTAGAGGGTTCAGCGAGTAGAGCTGAGCAGGGTGGCGACGACGGCGCGCGCGTAGTCCTCGTCGCTCACCGCCTGGTCCACGAAGTACGACAGGTGGGCCCGGTGGTAGCAGGCGCCCATCAGCAGGGAGGCGAGGGCGTCGCAGTCGGCGCCGGCGGCGATCCGCCCGCTTTCCTGCTCGGAGCGCAGGATCGTGGCCAGGATCCGGATCGGCAGGTGCGGTCCGGCGTCCAGGTTCGCCAGCATCCCGCGGAACGTCCCGAGCAGCGGCGGGTCGCCGATCATGCCGGAGGCGATGGGCGCGGTGCTGGTGTAGAAGGTGATGGCGGCGAGCGCGAACTCCGTCAGGTGGGCGTGCAGGTCGCCCTCCCCCGCCGCGGCGTGCAGCCGTCTCAGCGGCGGGGCGAGCGCGGGCATGCGCTCCAGGATCACCGCCAGGAACAGCTCCTCCTTGGCGTCGAAGTGCTTGTAGAGCAGCGCCTCCGAGCATCCGGCCAGCCGGGCGATGCGCTTGGTGGTGGCACCGGCGATGCCGTGCTCAAGAATGGCCTGGTAGGCGGCCTCGATGATGCGCTCGCGAGTCTGCTCGGCTTGACGGTGAGTAGGCACTCACCCATCATAGAGGTGAGTGAGCATTTACTCACCAGAAGGGACCGTACAGATGAAACTCACCGTCTACGGCGCCACCGGCGGCACCGGTCGCCTCTTCGTCGACCAGGCGCTGCGCGAGGGCCACGTGGTCACCGCGGTCGCCCGCCGCCCGGAGGCGGTCACGGCGGAACATCCGGGGCTCACCGTGGTGGCCGGCGATGTCATGGAGGCCGGGACGCTGACGATCGAGCCCGACTGCGACTCCGTCGTCTTCCTCGCCGGCCCGGCCAGGAGCGGCCCGCCCACGGTCTACTCCGAGGGCGTGCCCAACGTGGTCGGCGCCATGGACGCCGCCGGGGTCAAGCGCCTCGTGCTGGTCACCAACGGCATGATGAACGGCCCGTCCGACACGGCGGCGCAGCGGCTGACCAAGATCGTCATCCGCTCGCTCTTCCTGAGGACGCCCTACCAGGACAACGTCCGCGTGGACCGGTGGATCCGCGACAGCCCGCTCGACTGGACCGTCGTCCGCCCGCCCCGCCTGCTCGACTCCCCCGCCCGCGGCGCCTACCGCACCGCCGTCGACGACTGCGTGCGCGGCGGGATGTCCATCGGCCGCGCCGACCTGGCCGACGCCGTGCTCCGCGTGCTGCCCGACCCGGACACCCACCGGCACACCGTCGACGTCGCGTACTGAGGCGGCGGCTTACCTCTTCATTGGAAAAGCCATGACATCCTTCCCTTAGGAACCTTGGGAAGGGACGGGCATGGACAAGCCGGTCATCGTGACAGTTGACGACGACCCTGGCGTGTCGCGGGCAGTCGCCCGCGACCTCAGACGCCGGTACGGCCAGCAGTACAGAATCGTCCGCGCGGAGGCGGCGCAGCAGGGCATGGACGCCGTCAAGGAGATGCGGCTGCGCGGCGACGACGTGGCGGCCATCCTCGCCGACTACCGGATGCCGCAGATGAACGGCGTGCAGTTCCTTGAGGCCGCGATGGACATGTACCCCTTCGCCCGCCGCGTCCTGCTCACCGCCTACGCCGACACCGACGCCGCGATCCAGGCGATCAACGTGGTCGACCTCGACCACTACCTGCTCAAGCCCTGGGACCCGCCGGAGGAGAAGTTCTACCCGGTCATCGACGACCAGCTCGACGCCTGGCAGCGCACCGACCGCAAGGAGCGGGCCGAGCTGCGGGTGATCGGCGACCGGTGGTCGTCGGGGTCGTACAAGGTGCGTGACTTCCTGTCCCGCAACCAGGTGCCCTACCAGTGGATGCTGGCCGACGACCCGGAGGCGACCCAGCTCATCGCCGCCGCCGGCGAGGACTGCCGGCTGCCGCTGGTGGTCACCGCCGGGGGCGACACGCTGGAGGCGCCCGACCAGGCCACGCTCGCCATGTCCGTGGGCCTGTCCACCACGCCGGCCACCGACTTCTACGACCTGATCGTCATCGGCGGCGGCCCCGCCGGGCTGGGCGCGGCCGTGTACGGAGCCTCGGAGGGCCTCAACACCGTCCTGGTCGAGTCGCTGGCCACCGGCGGCCAGGCCGGGCAGAGCTCCAGGATCGAGAACTACCTGGGCTTCCCCGACGGCGTCTCCGGCGCCCAGCTCGCCGACCGGGCCCGCCGCCAGGCGCTGAAGTTCGGGGCCGAGATCCTCACCGCCCGCAAGGTCGCCAGCCTGGAGCCGCGCGGCCAGGCCCGGGTGATCGGCTTCCACGACGGCGGCGAGATCGCCGCGCACGCCGTCATCCTGGCGACCGGCGTCAGCTACCGCAGGCTGACCGCCCCCGGCCTGGACGACTTCGTCGGCCAGGGCGTCTACTACGGCGCCGCCCTCACCGAGGCCCCCTCGTGCAGGGACAGCGAGGTCTGCATCGTGGGCGCGGCCAACTCGGCCGGGCAGGCCGCCGTCTACCTGTCGGGATTCGCGAGCAAGGTCAATTTGTTGGTGAGAGGTGACGGACTGGAGGCCTCCATGTCGCACTACCTCATCGAGCAGATCGCGGCGATCCCGAACATCGAGGTCCACGTGCAGACGCACGTGACGGCCGGGCACGGTGACGGGCATCTGGAGCGGGTGACCGTCTCCACCAAGGGCGAGGAACGCGACATCGACACCCAGTGGATGTTCGTGTTCATCGGGGCCGAGCCGTACACCGACTGGATGGGCGAGGCCGTGGAGCGTGACACGCGCGGATTCGTGCTGACCGGGCCCGACCTGGTGCAGGGCGGCAAGCGGCCGCGTAACTGGTCGGCGCGGCGGGAGCCGTACTTCCTGGAGACCAATGTGCCCGGGGTGTTCGCGGCCGGCGACGTGCGGGCCGATTCGATCAAGCGGGTGGCCTCGGCCGTCGGCGAGGGGGCGATGGCCGTCTCGCTCGTGCACCGTTACCTGGAGAAGCAATGACCGATCTACACGGTGAACACCTGGACGCGGCGTGCGCGGTCGTCGACAGCGGCCACGGGCCCATCGACATAGACGAACTGCGCAAGCTCTTCCTGTTCGAGAAGCTCACCGACGGGCAGCTCACCAAGCTGGCGATGAGCGGCAAGGTGGTGGAGTTCGCCGCCGAGGAGAACATCGTCACGCAGGGCGAGCCGGCCGAGTGCTTCGCGGTGCTGATCTCCGGTGAGATCCAGATGATCCAGGAGACCCTCAGCGCGGGCACGGTCGCCATGCCCCGCACCTCCCAGCCCGGCGTGTACGGCGGAGCCACCTCCGCGTACCTGGCCGACCGGGCGCCGGACACCTACCAGCACACGCTGCGCGCGACGGCGCCGACGCGGATGTTCATCCTGCCGGGCAAGAAGTTCGCGCACATCGTGACCGAGTGGTTCCCGATGGCGATGCATCTGCTCGACGGCGTGCTGTCCGGCGGCAGGATGCAGCGGGAGATCATCGACCGGCGCCAGCGGCTGACCGCCCTGGGCACGATCACCGCGGGCCTGACCCACGAGCTGAACAACCCCTCCGCCGCGGCGGTGCGGGCGGTGGGCGAGCTGCGCCAGCTGATCAAGGACTCCCGCATACAGCTCGCGCAGCTGGCCGAGGACGGGATACCGCCGAGCAAGCTCCGGCACATGATCGAGATGCAGGACGAGTGCGCGAGCGCCGTCGGGCAGCTTCCGCCCCGCAGCCCGCTGGAGATCTCCGACGCCGAGGACGAGCTGGGCGAGGCGCTGGAGGCCATCGGCGTCAGCGACGCGTGGGACCTGGCGCCCGCGCTGGTCAACGCGGGCTTCGACCAGATGAACCTCGACAAGATCACCCAGAAGGTGGGCCGCGAGCACGTGCCCGGCGCGCTGCGCTGGCTGGCCGAGGCGGTCGAGATCTCGCAGATGCTCAACGAGGTGACCGAGGCCACCGAGCGCATCACCAAGCTGCTGGCCTCGGCCAAGCAGTACTCGCAGATGGACCGCGCGCCGTTCCAGATGGTCGACGTGCACGACCTGCTGGACAGCACGGTCACGATCTTCCGCGGCAAGATCGGCCCGGGGATCACCGTGGTCACCGACTACGACCGCACGCTGCCGACGATCCCCGCCTACGCCGGCGAGCTCAACCAGGTGTGGACCAACCTGATCCACAACGCCCTGGACTCCATGGGCGAGGAGGGCACGCTCACGATAAGGACGGCGCACGACGAGGACGAGGCGATCATCGAGATCGGCGACACCGGTCCCGGCGTGGCCGAGGCCATAAAGGATCGTATCTTCGAGCCGTTCTTCACCACGAAGACCGTCGGGCAGGGCACCGGCCTCGGGCTGGACATCTCCTACCGGATCGTGGCGGGGCGGCACGGGGGCGAGCTCAAGTGCCGGTCGGTGCCGGGTGACACCTGGTTCGAGGTACGGCTACCGCTCAAGGAGACCGTCCAGACCCAGGCTTAACAGGCGGTCCAGGTCACCCAGCCCTGGCCGCGTCCGCTGACCTTCCAGCCCGCCGGGGGCGCGCCCGCCTCCGGCGCGGCCACGACCGTGCACAGGCCCTCTGGCAGGGGGCCGTCGGCCGGTCTCACGCGCTCGACCGCGGTCCAGTGCACCCGGTGGATCAGATGCACCCAGATGTTCCACTTCACCCGGGTGTCCAGGCCGATACGGCCGTGCGTGAGCCTGGGCAGGCCGTCGTTCCCCGTCGCCGGGGCCGACCTGGGCGCGAGGTCCGCCGCGAACGCCACGTTGGGCACGGCCAGCGCGAAGGCCAGCACCAGCGCGCCGCCCGCCGCCCTCGTGCGCATCGGCCCCCTTGTACGGACCAGCGCCGCGGCGGTGATCGCGGCCAGCAGGATGAGCGCCGCGACCGAGGCGCCCACCGGGTCGAACCGGTCGCGTACACCGCTGAGGAAGGCGGTCTCCGGGAAGTCGAAGGCGATGTAGTGGTAGCGGGTCAGCCGGTCGCCCGCGTACCAGGCGGCCAGCCCGCCGGACAGCGCCAGCAGCCCCGCCGCCGACGACGCGCCTGCCAGGGCCGCCCGCCGCCGCGAGCGCAGCAGCGTCGCCAGCCCCACGAGTGTCCACGCCACCGCCACGCAGGCCAGGTAGCGCCCGTAGGCGTAGTTGCCGACCCGGTGCTCGTCGGGCAGGGCCGCCGACGACGCGTACGCGATGCCCAGGGTGAGCGCGAGCGCCGCCCCCGCCGTCACCCGGTACGGCGAGCCCCCGCGCACCAGCACCACCAGGGCCGCCACGATGCCGACCCCGGCCATGCCCCAGGTGGCCGTGACCAGGTACCAGAGCTGCCCGGCGGCCCCGGCCAGCGACCGCGCCTGCCCCTCCAGGCTGGTCATCCGCTCCAGCGCCAGCCCGGACAGGTCCTTGATCCCGCTGGGGTACAGGGCGGCCTTGAGCCGGGCGTTGACCAGCATCCCCGCGCCCCCGGCGACCGCGGCGGCTCCCAGCGCCCAGAGCCCGGCCCGCAGAGACACCCGCCGCGCGACCAGCACGCTCAGCACGCCCACCACGAAGACCCCGAACAGGATGGCCCCGCGCATGTGCATGGCCATGGCAAGCCCGGACAGCGACCCGGCGACCACCCCGGGCACCACGACCCGCCCCGCCCCGGCCCCGCGCGTCACGGTCTGGCCGGTCACGGCTCCGCGCGTCACGGTCTGGCCGGTCACGGCCCCGCGCGTGACCAGGTCGTGGAGGGCGACCAGCCAGCCCAGCACCAGCGTCGGCAGCACCGCGTCCACCAGCGCCAGCCCGGCGAACACCAGCAGCGACGGTGCCAGCCCTGCCACGAACGCCAGCGCGAGCGCCGCCCGCCGCCCGAGCGCCAGCCGCCGCAGCACCAGGTACGCCAGCGGAAAGGCCGAGGCGGAGGCCACCGCCCCGAGCCCCGCCACCAGCCGGTAGACGGTGGCCGGGTCGGTGCTCAGCCAGTAGAGGGGCGCCAGCAGCAGTGGGTAGCCGCCCTGGTAGAAGGTGCTGCCGGAGTAGTCGCCGCCGGGCCCGCCGGCCAGCCAGCGGGCGGCCAGCAGGTAGCCGACCTCGTCGGGGTTGGCCACGGGCCCCGTGTGGTAGCGGAACAACCACAGCCGCAACACCAGGTGCGCGAGCCAGCCGCCGGCCAGCAACCACGGCAGGCGCGCGGGACGAGAACGGGATACGGGCGCCGGTCCGGCGACCGGGCGATCGATGACTGACGTCTGCATAGTGCGGCGATTCCATCGATCACCGCCTAACCCGCCCGTTACCCGATCCGGTTATGCGGGCGTTATGCCTGTCCCGCGATCATGTCCATGAGCCGGGCGGAGATCTTCTCGCCGTCGGCGCGGAAGCCGTTGTGCTCGTACTCGTTGGTCACCCAGGTACGGACGTTGCCCACGCGGGCCGCGGTCTCCAGCGACAACCCCGCGTCCACGTACATGTCGTCGTGGTAGACCACCGCGGCCACGGGCACCTGGTTGCCGGCCAGGCGGTCCGGGTCGTAGAGCGGGCCCAGGGTGGCGTCGGCGGCGAGCGCGTGCGCGGCCTCCCGGTAAGGGCGCAGGGCGCGGATCTCGTCGAACATCCACGGGTAGGTCATCTCGCCGGTGAACGTGCCGGGCTCGTCGAGCTCCTTGGGGCGCAGCCGTTCCGCCGACCAGTCGGTGGCGGCGCCCTGGGCGTAGCAGGGCTCGTGCATGAGGGCGTACAGGGGGGCGCCGATGAAGCCGGTCGCGGCCATGACGCCGTAGAGGAAGGTGTCGGACAGGCGATCGCCCGCCCACGCCTCGTCCAGCAGCCAGTGCACGCTCTCGAAGCCGTCGCTCATGCCGAACTGCATGCCGAGCATCTGGAAGCGGCGGTGGGTGAGCACGTCGCCGTCGGGCAGCACGACCTCGTTGGCCAGCAGGTGGTCCGCGACGCGCTCGACCACGGCGGCGTCCCCGGGGTAGCGCCGGTAGTACGCCGCGGTCTTCTCCGCGACCCTCGGGTAGGTGCGGGCGTAGACGTCGTCGGCGGTGGCGGTGAGGCCGGGCAGGCCGCCGGTGATGTGGCAGGCCTTGAGGCCCTCGGGGGCCAGCGACAGGTAGGTCATGGTGAGGAAGCCGCCGTAGCTCTGGCCCCAGGTCTCCCACCGCTCGACGCCGAGCGCCTTCCTGATGTGCTCGCAGTCGCGCACGATCGAGTCGGCGCGGAAGTGGCGGTAGTAGCCGGCGCCGGCGGGCTGGGCGGGGGTGCTCCTGCCGGTTCCGCGCTGGTCGAGCAGGAGTACGCGGTGGGTCTTCAGGATGTGGCGGAAGTGGGCCTTGCCGAACAGGCGGGGGGACTTTCCGCCGGGGCCGCCCTGCAGGAACACCGCCCACGGCAGGTCGTCGCCGGCCTTGGGCGGGTCGACGATCTCGCGGGCGAAGACCTGGATGGCGGGGCCGCCCGGGTCGTCGTGGTCGAGCGGAACGGTGAACTCATGGTCGACGGCGGTCAGGCCGGGCATCGTCACTCTCACCCCGCAACCCTAGCCAGCCCACGTATCTCGGCCGTTCCCGGGCATGTGCCGCGAAGATCTCCGCGGCCAGCCGCCGTACCTCGCCGGACCGCTCGGCCACGGCGCCGTCCGGATGCCACACGAGCAGGTGGCGCATCGTCAGCGGCGTCCCGGCCAGCGGCCTGATCACCAGCCCCGGGCTTTCGGCGAACGTGGCCCGGCAGGGCGCGACCGCGCCGCCCGCGGTGACCATCTCCCTGATCACCCAGCCGTCCGAGGCCTTGTGCGGGGTACGCGGCGCGAACCCGGCGCGTACGCAGGCCAGCAGGAAGCACTCGGGCCAGCCGCCGCCGTCCGGCGGCGCCAGCACGAACGACTCCCCCGCCAGCTCTGCGAGGTCGATCTCCGCCCGTACGGCCAGCCGGTGCCGCTCCGGCAGCGCGATGAAGACCGGCTCCTCGGCGATGACCTCGCAGCGCAGGGGCGTCGGCGGGCGCAGTTCGTGCTCGCGGTAGTCGGCCACGACCGCGGCGTCCAGGCGTCCGGCGGCGACCAGGTCGCACAGCAGCCGGGGCGAGTCGTCGGTGAAGGAGCTGACCTGGTCGCCCAGCCGTTCGATGAGGCCGGGCAGGATCGGGCCGGCGACGCCGCCGAGCCGTACCCCTCCTTGGGGGTGTGCGGCGGCGCCGCGGATGAGCTCGTCCATGCCCATGAGCAGCAGCCGCGAGCGCTCCAGCACGTACTCGCCGAGCGCGGTGGGCTCCACGCCCTGCCTGCCGCGCGCGAACAGTTTGCCGCCGAGCGCCCGCTCGATGCGCTGGAGCTGCGCGGTGAGCGCGGGCTGCGAGGTGCCCAGCGCGGCGGCGGCCTTGGTCAGGCTGCCCGCGTCGGCGATGGCGCAGACGGTGCGCAGGTGGCGTAGTTCCAGGCTCATGGCGTCACTCGGTGAAGTCGGCGGCGCCGAGGCGGCGGCGGTTCACCTCCAGGCGCAGGACGTCCGGCCGGTTGTAGTGGCCGGCCGGGTCGAAGGCCTGGCGTTCGCCGCGCACGACCGCGGGGTCGATGTCGGCGACGACCAGGCGTTCCTCGCCGGAGACCGGCTCGACGATCCACTCGCCGTCGGGTCCGGCGATGGCCGAGCCGCCGTCGGCGCGCGAGCCGAGGTCCTTCAGCGCCTCGTAGAACGGGAAATCGGCGGGCACGTCGGCATAGGAGAACAGGGCGCCGGCGGCCAGCGAGTAGACGCGGCCCTCGCGGGCGACGAAGCGGGTGATGTCCTTGGTCAGGCTCGTGGATCCGGGCCAGACGGAGACGTGCAGGTCGATGCCCTGGGCGTAGAGGGCCTGCCGGGCGGTGGGCATCCAGTTCTCCCAGCAGTTGAGCCCGCTGACCCTGATGTCCTTGTACGCGTGGGCGCGCAGGCCGTGCCCGTCGCCGATGCCCCACACGAGGCGTTCCTCGAAGGTGGGCATGAGCTTGCGATGGGCGGAGACGACGCCGTGGTCGGGCGAGATGGCGACCAGCGTGCAGTAGACGGTGCCGACGGAGCGCTCGGTGATGCCGAGGTAGGTGAAGACGCCGAGGTCGCGCACGGCCTCGGTGATCGTGGCCAGCTCGGGGCCGTTCAGCTCGACGGCGGCGTCCAGGTAGTAGGCGTAGGCCCGCTTCTGGTCGGCGTTGCCGAACTGCGCGCCGTTGGTCTTGTCCACCCAGAACGGATAGCCGGACAGGAACGTCTCGGGGAAGGCGACCAGGTCGATCTCACCGGCGCGGGCCTGCTTGAGAACGTCGAGGACCTTGGCCGTGCCGGCCTGGGGATCGAGCCAGGGGCAGCGGGCCTGGGCGGCGGCGATTCGCATGGCGTGATCCTATAGCTCCTGATACGCTACCCAAGCGAGCGCTTGGTTCACCGTGAGGGGCTGACGCATGAAGTTCTCGACCTTCCACCTTTTCCACCGGTTCGACGGCCAGAGCTTCAAGGACGTCTACGACTACCACCTGGAGCTCATCGAACTGGCCGAAGAACTGGGCTTCGACGGGGTACGGCTGGCCGAGCACCACTTCCGCGACTACGGCGTCGTGCCGAACCTGTTCACGCTGCTGGCCCACGCCGCCGCCCGTACCACGCGGATCAGGCTCGGCACCGGCATCGTCGTGCTGCCCCTGCACAACCCGATCCACGTGGCCGAGGAGGCCGCGCTCGTGGACGTCCTCTCCGGCGGCCGGCTCGACCTGGGCATCGGCCGCGGCTACCAGAGCTTCGAGTTCGAGGGCTTCGGCATCGACCTGGCCGAGGCGCGCGACCGCTTCAACGAGGCGCTGGAGGTCGTGCTCGGCCTCTGGACCTCCTCCGAGTTCCGGCACGAGGGCAAGTTCTACAAGACCGGGGCCGAGGTCACGCTGACCCCGCGGCCGCTGCAGAGCCCGCACCCGCCCATCCACGTGGCCGCCGTCTCCCCCGAGACCGTCACCATGTACGCCGAGCGCGGGCTGCCCATCCTGGCCGACCCGGCGGCGACGTTCAGGAAGGTCGCGAACGCGGCCGAGCGCTGGCGCGAGACCGCCCGCCAGGCGGGCCACGCCGGGGACGCCGACCTGGTGGTGGCGCGCAGCGTCTACGTCGCGCCGACGGTCGAGCGGGCCCGCGCGGACCAGGCCCGCTTCGAGGCCGCCTTCGACCGCTCGCGCATCTTCAACGAGAAGAGCGCGCCGATCGACCCCAAGACCGGCAAGGCCGCCCAGGGCTTCGAGTACTACCAGGACCGCTACCTCAAGGGCGGCGAGGTCTCCAACGACTTCCGCTGGGAGCAACTGGAGGTGATCGGCGACCCGGCCCGGGTGATCGAGCAGATCACGCTGCTGCGCGACGCCGGCTTCTCGAACCTGCTGTGCGACTTCGGCAGCACCCGGCCGCTGCCGCTGGAGGAGATGAAGCAGGTGATGCGGTTCTTCGCCGCCGAGGTCATGCCCGCCTTCCGCTGATATTTCATGAAGCCTCACCCCCCACCAGGAGGCGCGATGATCCACAACCTGACCCTCTCCGACGTCCTGTCCGAGCACGCGCGCAGCCGCCCCGGGACCACCGCGGTGGTCGACGGCGAGGTACGCCTGACCTACCCCCACCTGGACGCCCGGGTGTCCAGGCTGGCCAGCGCCCTGGCCGGGCGCGGGGTGGCGGCGGGAGACCGGGTGCTGTGGCTGGGACAGAACGCGCACGCCATCCTGGAACTGCTGCTGGCCTGCTCCCGCCTGGGCGCCGTCTTCTGCCCGGCCAACTGGCGGCAGTCGGCCGGCGAACTGGGCTTCGTCCTGTCCGACCTCTCGCCGAAGGTCGTGGTGTGGGAGCACTCCGACACCACCGCCGCACTGGTGCCCGGCTCCGGCCTGGCCGAGGTCGACACGCCCGCGTCGTGGGTGCGGGCGGGCGAGGAGTACGAGGAGTTCCTGGCCTCGGGGGAACCGCATGACTTCCCGCCGGTCGAGGACACGGCGCCGGTGCTGGCCCTGTACACGGCCGCGTTCGACGGACGGCCGAACGCCGCGTTGCTGAGCAGCGCCGCGCTGGTGGCCCACAGCGCCTCCCTGCTCGTGGTCCGCCAGATGGAGCCCGGCTTCACCTTCCTGGGAAACGGGCCGCTGTTCCACGTGGGCACGATGATGTTCTGCCTGGCCACGTTGCAGATCGGGGGGACGAACGTGCTCATGCCCGCCTTCGACGCCGAGGAGCTGTGCCGGCTGGTCGACGCGGAGAAGGTCACGCAGGCGTTCCTGTTCGGGCAGATGATCGACGCCGTGGTGGCGGCCAACGCGGGCGGCAAGTACGACCTGTCCTCGCTGCGCTTCGTCTCCCACTCGGCCGAGTGGGACGAGATGACCACCGTGGACGACTCGCCGTGGTGCCGCTCCAAGATGGGCGGCTACGGGCAGACGGAGGTGGGCGGCATGCTGACCTTCCTGGGCCTGGCGCCGGGCGCGGCGGGTTTCGCCGGCCGTCCCTCGCCGCTGGTCCAGGTCCGCATTCTGGCTCCCGACGGTACGGAGCTGCCGCCGGGCGAGGTGGGCGAGATCTGCGCTCGCGGCAAGAGCCTCTTTTCCGGATATTTCGCCCGTCCGGAGCTGAATGCCGCTAAGTCGGCGTACGGCTGGCACCACACCGGCGACCTCGGCCGCCGCGAACCCGACGGCACCATCACCTTCGTCGGCCCCAAACTCCGGATGATCAAGTCGGGCGCCGAGAACGTCTACCCCGCCGAGGTCGAGCGGGCGCTCAAGGCGCACCCCGCCGTGGCCGACGCCGCCGTCATCGGGGTGCCCGACGAGCGCTGGCACCAGGCCGTCAAGGCGGTCGTGGTGACCAGGTCCGGGCACACGGCCACAGCGGAGGAGTTGATCGAGCACGTCAGGGCCACGCTGGCGAGCTACAAGAAGCCGCGCGAGGTGGTCTTCGCCGAGGAGATCCCGAAGAAGGGGTTCACCCCCGACTACGACGCCCTCGACGAGAGCTACGGCGGCGGCAACTACCCCGGCGTGTAGTCCAGCGGGAGCCCGGCGGCGAGGTGGGCCAGCGCCCGGTCGATCTCGGCCGGGCCGTCCATGTCCGGGTCCTTGGCCCAGTCGAACCAGACGCTGACGACGACGCCGACGATCGCGCCGGTGATGTTGCGCATCTCCGGGTCGCCGGCCGGACGGCCGGACCGCTCCGCCAGCATCTCCTGGATCGTCCTGATCGCCCCGCTGACGTTCTCCAGGCTCGCCGTCCACAGCTCGGGCACGGTCAGCATGAGCTTCTCGCGTTCGAGCCCTTCGGCGACCTCCTCCTCGCTCTGCGCGGCGAAGATGGCCCGCATGGCCTGGCGCATGGCCTCGACCGGGTGCAGGTCGCCGGGCAGCGCGTCCAGCGCCTGCACGAACGGAGGGAACTGGTCGAGCAGCACCAGGTCTTCCTTGGTGGCGAAGTAGCGGAAGACCGTGCTGGGCGCGACTTCAGCGGCCTCGGCGACCTGCTCGATCGTGGTGGCCGCGTACCCCTGCTCGCGGAACAGGCGTAGGGCCTCCTTCTGGATCAAGGCCTTCGTCCTGGCTTTCTTGCGCTCGCGCAGCCCGCTCATGATCCCCATTCTGCCGCTCCGCGACGTCTGCCACAAAATGGTGGTCAACTTTGAAACAGGAGTCTACTCTCAAAATTATGGAATTCCCGAAGACGTTCAGCAACCGCCCCGAGCTGCCCATCACCCGCGTGGCGTCCTACGACGGCCACCCCGGCTGGCTGGTCACCCGGCACGCCACGGTCAGGCAGGTGCTGGCCGATCCGCGCTTCAGCGCCCGGCAGGACCTGCGGCGCCCGATGTTCCGGCCCGTCCGGGTCAACGGGCCCCGCGAGCCGGCCGCGCCCGGCTGGTTCTCCGCCATGGACGCGCCCGAGCACACCCGCTACCGGCGCCACCTGCACACCTGGTTCACCGCCCGCAACCTCAGGAAGCTCGAACCCCGGGTCACCGAGATCGCCCGTGAGCTCCTGGACGCCATGGACGACCCGGCCGACCTGGTCCGCGACTACGCGCTGCCGCTGCCGTCCCGGGTCATCTGCGAGATCCTCGGCGTGCCGTACACCGACCACGAGTTCTTCGAGGCCGAGACCGCGATCGTCGCCGCCTACGAGCCGGAGTCCGCCAGGGCCGCCATGATCCGGCTGACCGGCTACATCCGCGAACTGGTCGAGCGCGGGCCGGAGGAGGGCGTGCTGGCCGAGCTGATCGAGAACGGCAGCGGCCTCACCCACGAGGAACTCGCCAACATCGGCCTCGGCCTGCTGAGCGCCGGGCACGAGACGACCGCGCACATGATCTCGCTCGGCGTGCTCGCGCTGCTGGAGCATCCCGGCCAGCTCGCCGCGCTGGCCGCCGATCCGGAGCTCATGGACTCGGCCGTCGAGGAGCTGCTGCGCTACCTGTCGATCCTGCACCTGGGCGCGCCCAACCGGGTCGCGCTGGAGGACGTCGAGCTGGACGGCGTCCTGGTCCGGGCGGGCGAGACGGTGACCGTCAGCCTGCCCGCCGCCAACCGCGACCCCGAGGTGTTCACCGCCCCGGAGCGCCTCGACCTCGCCCGCCCCGAGGCGCGCGAGAACGTCGGCTTCGGCCACGGCGCCCACCTGTGCCTCGGCCACAACCTCGCCCGGATGGAGATGGCCGTCGCCTATCGGGAGCTGTTCGCGCGCCGTCCGGCGCTGCGGCTGGCCGTACCCTCGGAGCAGGTCGTGCTGCGGCCGGACGCGGTGGTGTTCGGCGCGGTCAGCGTCCCCGTGACCTGGACCTAGAGGATCGCGAGCGGGTTGAGCGGGCTCGCGGTGCCGCCCACCAGCCGCAGCGGCGCCGCCACGAAGACGAAGTCGGTACGGCCGGCCGCCGCGAGCCCCTCCAGCCACAACATCTCGACAAGATGGATGCCGTGGCGGTGCAGCAGGATCAGGTGGAGATCGTCCTCCAGTTCCTCGTCGGCGAGCTGGCGTTCGTTCAGCCCGCCGATCGCCGCGTTGTCGCAGGCCACGACGGCCACGTCGCGCGCGGCCAGCCACCGTCCCGCGTCGGCGGACAGGCCGGGCTGCCCCGACCAGTACTCCTCGGGCGAGCGCCCCCACACCAACGGCCACCCGGTACGGATCACCGCCACGTCACCGGGCGAGACGTCGGCGACGGCGGCCAGTTCCCCGGGCGTGATCCGGTGGCCGGCCGGAAGGTGCTCCACCCCCAGATGGCGCGGCACGTCGAACAGCACGCCCTTCGCCACCACCCCGCCCACCTGGTCGATCCCGCACTTCTTGGCCCCGTAGGAGCGGACCTCGGCGGCCGGGTGCCCGTTGTACAGTTCCTCGCCCGACCACATGTGGCACAGCGCGTCCATGTGGGTGGTGGTGCCGTGCGCGGAGACGATCAGCGCGTCGTCGGCCATGCGCAGGCCCGCGCCGACCGGCCGGGCGCCCGCGGCGAAGTCGGCGCCGTCGATGGACATGTAGTGCTGCGGCAGCGGCCTGCCGCGCAGGTGGGGGCCGCGGCGTCCGATCGGGCCGGCCAGGCTGACCACCTGGCCGGTGACGGCGGCGCGCAGCGCGCTCAGGACGGCGGGGCCGTTCAGGAGGTTGAGAGTGCCGCGCTGATCGTCTGGGCCGAAGCGGCCCCAGTTGTTAGGCTCGGAAACCAAGTAAGCGCTTCCTTTCATGCGGAGGTCTGATGCACTGCGATCCCCGGTTCTCGCGGGTGCGCGAGGTGTTCGAGCGGCAGTTCGCCGACGGCGAGGAACTTGGGGCGGCCTTCGCCGTCTATCTGGACGGCGAACTCGTCGTGGACCTGTGGGGCGGCGCCGCCGACCGTCACACGGGCCGCGCGTGGGAGGCGGGCACACCCGTCTTCGCCTACTCCTGCACGAAGGCGCTGACCGCCGCCGTCGCGCTGAGCGTGATCGACGACGTCACCGCGCCCGTCACCCGCTTCTGGCCGGAGTTCGCCACGCGGGAGACGACCGTGGAACACCTGCTCACGCACCAGGCGGGGCTGCCGGTGATCGAGGACCCGGTGCCCGTCGAGTCGTTCGAGGACCTGCCCGCCATCGCCGGCCGCCTGGCCCGCCAGCGGCCCCTCTGGCAGCCCGGCACCGCCCACGGCTACCACGCGCTGACCTACGGCTTCCTGGTCGGCGAGGTGGTGCGCCGCGTGACCGGCCGTTCGATCGGCTCCCTGGTGGCCTCGGAGATCGCCGGCCCGCACGCCCTCGACCTCTGGGTGGGCGCCCCGGACGACGTGATCGACCGCGCCGCCCGCCTCACCACCCGCCCCCCATCCGGTACGGCTCCCGCTCCCGCCACCCCGATGCCCCCCGGCACCCCGGCGGGCGAGGCGGCCCTGGACCCGGACAGCCTCATGAACCGCGCCCTCGGCAACCCCGGCATGAACCTGCTCAAGGGCGGCGCCAACCACCCCGTCGTCCTGCGCGCCGGCTGGCCGGGGGCGGGCGTGGTCACCACCGCCAAGGCCCTGGCCGGCTTCTACCGGACCTTGATCGCCGGCGACCTCCTCCCCCGTGACCGCCTGAAGGACGCGCTGCGCCGCCGCGTGGAGGGACCGGACCGGGTACTGCTCCTGGACAGCTCGTTCGGCCTCGGCTTCTCCCGCCCCTCGACGACCTTCCTCACCCCGCCCAAGGCGGTGGAGGCGTTCGGCCACGGCGGCCTGGGCGGCTCCCTCGGCCTCGGCGACCCGGCCCGCGGGCTGGCCCTGGGCTACGTCATGAACCGCCTGGCCGGCAGCGTGACGGGCAGCCTGCGCGCGTACCGGCTGACCGAGGCCGTCTACGCCTGTCTCTGACGGGTTCAATGCATGGTGATGCCGCCGCTCACCGAGAGCGTCTGCCCGGTGATGTAGGCGGCCCGATCGGTACACAGGTAGGCGACCAGCCCGGCCACGTCGGCCGGTTCGCCGAGGCGGCGGAGCGGGATGCTCTTGGCGATCTTCTCGACCAGGCCGGGCTTCTCCTCCGCCACCCGGCGCAGCATCGGGGTGTCCGTCGGCCCGGGACAGACCACGTTGGAGGTGACGTTGCCCCGCGCCGCCTCCCTGGCCAGCGTCTTGGCCAGTCCGAACAGGCCCGCCTTGGTGGCCGCGTACGCGCCCTCCCCGCCGGAACCGGCCCGCGCGCCGTCCGACGAGACGAACACCAGCCGCCCCCACTCCCGCTCCAGCATCCCCGGCAGCAGCAGCTTGGTGAGCAGCATGGGCGCGCGCAGGTTGACCAGCCACATGAGGTCCCAGGCGGCCGGATCGCTGTCGACGAACGGCTCCACGATCGACACCCCCGCGTTGTGCACGAGGATGTCCACCGCCCCCACCTCCGCGCAGAACTCGCCGACGGAGCCGGCGTCGGCCAGGTCCACCCGGCGCGCCTCCGCCCGTCCCGGCCCCTCCGACCAGGCGGTCCCCCCAGAGTCCACGACCCAGGGGAACGTGTGCGCCAGTTCGGCCGCCACCTTGTCCGCCGTCTCCTGCTGGACGTCGGCCACGACCACGTGCGCGCCGAGCGACACGAGATCCGCGCAGATGGCGGCCCCGATGGCCCCGGCCCCGCCGGTCACCACCGCCCGCCGTCCGTCGAGCCGCAGTCCTTCCATCTCCCTCACCTCTTCCGCTCAGGAGCACCGCCCCACGCCGCGACGAGGTCCGCGGCACTCACGCGGGTGGCCAGCAGTCCCAGTGTGTGCTTCAGTACGGCTGCCGCATAGTCGTCCGGTACCCCCGCCACCGCGTCCTTGACCACGTTCACGCGGTAGCCGAGGTTGACCGCCTCCAGGGCCAGCCCGGGGATGCCGAGGTTGAGCGAGACCCCGGCCGCCACGACGGTGGTGACGCCGAGGGAGCGCAGCGTCATGTCGAGCGAGGTGCCGGTGAACGGCGAGAAGCCGTGGTGGCGCCGGTTCTCCAGGTCGCCGGGGGCCATCAGCCCGTCGAGGACCTCCACGGCCGCGGTGCCCTCCAGCATGTGCGCGGGGTCGCGGAGCAGTCCGGCGATGAACGGGCAGTTGTCGGTGTGCGAGCCGGCCCGGTCGGGGCGGAAGGCGGCGGTGCAGTGGATGACGGGTATCCCGGCGGCCCGTGCGGCGTTCAGGACGGCCGTGGTGTGGGCGACGACGTCGTGCTTGTCGCAGGCGGCGACCAGTTCCGGAAATTTCGTGAGATCGCCGATGACTCCTCTCTGCATCTCCATCACCAGCACAGCCGTTCCGCCCATCCAGACCTCCAGCCAAGCGCTTGCTTGCCTAGGAGCCTAACATCACGCGGGCCAGGAAGGCCGGTCGCGCGGCAGTTCCGAGGACGGGGCGTCCTCGTCGCCCACGACGCGCTTGATCGCCACCCACAGGCCATAGGGATGCCCCCGCACCGGCAGTGGCCCCGCGCCCGGGTCCACCCGCAGCTCCTTCACCAGGGCGACGCACATCAGCATCATCACCACCACGAACGGCAGCGCGATGATGATCGTGGCCTGCTGCAGCCCGGTCAGGCCGCCGGAGATCAGCAGGACCACCGCCACCGCCCCGATCAGCACGCCCCACACGATCACCAGGGCGCGGGGCGGGTGCAGGGAGCCGCGGGTGGAGAGCGAGCCGAGCACGAGCGAGGCCGAGTCGGCGCCGCTGACGAAGTAGAGGGCGATGAGCACCACGGCCACGACGGTGGTGACGGCGGCCAGCGGCAGGTTGTTCAGCAGGGCGAACAGCGCCGCCTCCGAGCCCTTCGCGATGGCGGGGGCGAAGTCGGCGGTCCCGGCGCGCTGCATGGTGAGCGCGCTGCCGCCGCTCACGCAGAACCAGATCACGCTGACCGCGCTCGGCACCAGCATGACGCCGACGATGAACTCGCGGATCGTGCGCCCGCGCGAGATGCGGGCGATGAACGCGCCGACGAACGGCGCCCACGACAGCCACCACGCCCAGTAGAAGATCGTCCAGGTGCCCAGCCACTCCTTGCTGGTGAACGCGCCGGTCCGCGTGGACATGGCGATGAGGTCGGACAGGTAGCCGCCGATCGAGGCGGGCACCAGGTCGAGGATGGCGACCGTGGGGCCGAAGACGAAGATGACGAGCGCCAGCACCAGCGCCAGGTACACGTTGACGGTGCTGAGCCACTGCACGCCCCCGTGCACCCCGGTCGCCGCCGAGATCACGAAGCACAGGGTCAGCACGATGATGATGATCACCTCGGCGCGCCGGCCGCTGAAGTCGAAGAGCTCGTTGAGCCCGTACTCCACCTGGAGGGCGCCGAGTCCGAGGCTGGTGGCGGTGCCGAAGACGGTGGCCAGGATGGCCAGCAGGTCCAGGACCCGGCCGATGCCCTTGCGCCGGCCGAACAGCGGCTCGAACGCGGCGCTGAACTGGTTGCCCCGCCCCTTGCGGAAGGTCGAGTACGCCAGCGCGAGCCCGGTGATCGCGTAGATGGCCCAGGGGTGCAGCGTCCAGTGGAACAGCGTGTATTCCATGGCCGTGCGCGCGGCCTCCGCGGTGCCCGTCTGGACGCCGATGCCGGGCGGCGGCTTGAAGTAGTGGGTCAGCGGCTCGGCGACGCCGTAGAACATGAGGCCGATGCCCATGCCGGCGGCGAACATCATCGCCATCCAGGCCAGCGTGGTGAACTCGGGGGTGTCGTCGTCGCGGCCGAGCCGTACCTTGCCATAGCGGCTGGCGGCGAGCACGAGCGCGAGCACCAGGAAGAAGTCGGCGGCCACCACGAACACCCAGCCGCAGTTGGTCAGGACCCAGCCCAGGGCGCTCGCGCCGACGGCGTTCAGCGACCCGGCGTTGACGGCGCCCCAGATCACGACGCCGAGCAGCAGGACCACGGCGATCGCGAACAACGGGACATCGGGCTTGTGCGTTCTCATTACGCAGCGTCATACCCCAATAACGGAGGGCGAAATATCGCGTCGCGTGACAACCGGAACCGTGGGTGAGACCGTCGAACCGGAGACGGCTGTGTTATGGGGGTTCGCTTTGGTCCCTGGTTACCGCGAAGTTCGCCAGCTCGGCGCCGGCCGCACCGGCCGCGTGTTCCTCGCCACCTACCAGGCCACCGGCGCCTATGTGGCGATCAAGTACCTGAACGCCACCCTGCGCAGGGACGACGAGTTCATGGCCCGCTTCCGCGCGGAGTCCCCCCGGCTCGTCGAGATCGACGATCCGAACGTGGTCACGTTCTACGAGTACGTGGAGACCGCCACCAGGGCCGCGGTGGTCATGGAGGTGGTCGACGGCGTCTCGCTGCGCACGCTGCTGACCGAGCACGGCCGTACCAGCCCTGAGGCGGCGCTCGTACTGCTCAAGGGCACGCTGCTGGGGCTGGCCGCGGCCCACGACAAGGGCGTGGCGCACCGGGACGTCAAGCCGGAGAACGTCCTCGTGCAGGCCGACGGCACCGCCAAGCTGGCCGACTTCGGCGTCGTCGTGCACGCCGAGGAGCCCGGCGTGCCCGCGGGCAGCCCGCCGTACATGTCGCCGGAGCTCTGGACCCACGGTACGGCCGGCATCCCCGCCGACCTGTACGCCGCGGCCTGCGTGCTGTTCGAGTGCGTGAAGGGGCGGCCGCCGTTCCGGGCCGACGACATCGCCGCCCTGCGCGACAAGCATCTGGTGGAGCCGGTGCCGGTGGAGGTCGTCCCCGACACGCTGCGGGACCTGCTGCGGCGCGGGCTGGCCAAGGACCCTGCGGTGCGCTACGCCTCGGCCCGGCAGTTCGCGGCGGAACTGGAGGAGGACGCGGTCGCCGGGTACGGCCCCGGCTGGGAGCAGCGGGGCCGCCGCCACCTGGCCGAACTGGCCACGCTGCTGGCGCTGCGCTTCCCACTGGCCAAGCCGGACGCCGGCACCTCCCCGCCGGGCGCTCCGGAGGCGCGCCGCGAGCGCCGCAAGGTGAGCCTGCCCCGGCTGCCCCCGCACCTGTGGGTGGCGGGCGGAGCCGTGGCCGCGGTGCTGATCGGGCTCATGCTGTCGGGCGGACGGCTGCCGCCCGGCCCCGGCATGCTGCTCGTCCCCCCGGACGAGGCCCCGCAGGGGGTGGCGCAGAGCCCCGCGACCTCCGCCAAGAAACCCGCCCCCTCGCGCTCCACGCTCCCGGCCTCCCCGAAGACCTCGCCGACCGGCCGGCCGGCGCGCACCGCCACCCGCAGCGTCAGCCCGCCCGGCGTGCCGACCGACGCGCCGCCGCCCAACCCGCCCGTGTCCACCCCGCCCGCGTCCACCCCTCCGCCTGCGCCGACGTCCGCCCCGGCGCCCACGCCCACCGGCCGGGGACTGCCGCGCACCTCCGTGCGGTCGGCGAGCATCATGGGCTGGAGCGGGTCGGCCGGAGCGGTGCGGGTCGCGGCCTCCGGAGCCGGGCCGGTACGGCTGACGGTCTCCTACACGCGGCGCGAGGACGGCGAGAGCTCCCGCGTCGTGCACAGGGAGACGACCACGCTCAGCGGGCAGACCTCCTACACCTCGGGCTTCACCCGCGACCTCGGCGACGTGGGCTGCGGCGAGCGCGCCTACTTCGGCGTGGTGGTCCTGACGACGCCCGCCGCCGCCAACGGGCCGCAGGTGAGCGAGGTCGCCATGGACGGCCCGGCCTGCCCGTCGGCCTCGCCGTCGTCCGCCTCGCCCTCGCGCGGCGCCGCCTCTCCCCCGTCCCCCTCTTCTTCCTCGCCGTCGCCCTCCGAGCCTCTTGTTGACTAACCAAGCGTGCGCTAGCTTGGCAAGCGATGAAGCATGCCACCGTCTGCACGTTCACCGTGGTGTACCGCTCGTTCGTGCCCGAGTTCCGGGGGCGCGAGCCGTACGTGCTGGCCTGGGTTGACCTGCCCGACGGGACCCGCGCGTTCGGCCAGGTGATCGACTGTGCGCCCGGCAGCGTGCGCGTCGGGATGCCCGTCCGGATGACCCTCGTCGACGACCTACCCCAGTGGAGGCCAGCGTGAAGCTCGGCAACGTGTTCATCCCCGTCAAGGACCTCGACGAGGCGATCGCCTTCTACGGGCTGCCGGTCAAGTTCCGCGACGGCGACCGCTTCGCCGCCCTCGACGGCGGCGGGGTCACGCTCGCACTCGCCGCTCCGGCCGAGCACGTCACCGACGCCTGCGCGCCGTCCTACAAGGTCGATGACGTACGGCGGGCCGTACGGGATCTGGAAGCCCGCGGCGCGACCGTCCTCGCGCCGCCCGCGGCCGGTCCCCACGAGATCAGGGCGGTCCTGCGCGACCCCTCGGGCAACGTCTTCGTGCTGTACACGTCCCTCTGAACCGGAGGCCACCCCCCATGGCGCGATCACCCTACGGAAACTACGGCCACGCGATCCTGACCGCCGGCGCGCTGCGCACCCCCGACCGGGTCGCGCTCACCTACTGCGGCGAGCAGAGCTTCACCTACGACCAGCTCAACCGGATCGTCAACCGCCGCGCCCACGCCCTGCTCGCCGCCGGCATCGGGCCGGGCCGGCGGGTCGCGGCGCTGCTCAACGAGACGCTCCAGGTGGCCGAGGTCTACCTCGCCCAGGCCAAGATCGGCGCGATCACCGCGGCGCTCAACCCCTACTGGCCCGTCGAGACCCTCCGGGCCGTCGTGGAGCGCTCCGGCTGCACCGCCTTCGTCTACGACTCCACCGTCGAGGAGGTCGTCGAGCGGATCCGCCCCGACCTGCCCGCCGTCACCACCTGGATCAGCGCGGCCGACCTTCAGCACGAGGACGAGAGCGAGCCCCCGCTCGGCGGCCACCACGACGACCCGCTCGCGCTCTACTACACCTCGGGCACCACCGGCCTGCCCAAGGCGGTCGTCCACACGCACGCCTCGTCGCTGGCCACCGCCCAGATCTGGCTCGACGTCCCGCGCGCCGACGACTCCGTCTTCGGCACCGGCGCGATCATCTGGGGCATCGGCTTCCCCGCGATCGTCGGCCCGGCCCTGTACGCCGGGATGCGCCTCGTCCTCGAACAGGACTGGGGCCCGGCCAACTTCCTCGAGGTCGTGCCCCGCGAGAAGGTCACCCACGTCTCCCAGATCCCCTCCTTCTACGCGGCACTGCTCGGCGGCGACGACCACACCGGGGTCGACCTGACCTCCCTGCGCGTGATCATGCTGGGCGGCGAGCCGCTGACCGCGCCCATGCTCCAGAAGATCAAGGAACGCCTTCCGGAGGCCGGGGTCTACTCCTACTACGGCCAGACCGAGGCCCCGTACACCTGCATGGGCCGCGTCGACGACGGCTCCACCCCGCTCGGCGCCTCCGGCCGGGCCCGCACCGGCAACGCCGTACGGATCACCGGGCCCTCCGGCGAGCGGCTCGTCGGGCGGACCGGCGAGATCAACCTGGCCGGACCGCACCGCATGGCGGGCTACGACGGCGAGCCCGGTCAGACGGCCGACGTGCTGCGCGGCGACTGGTACGTGGGCGGCGACCTCGGCTCCCTCTCCCCCGAGGGCGTGCTGCGGGTGCTCGGGCGGCGCGAGGACGCGATCCTGAAATCGGGCCAGTGGACCCAGCCATCCACGGTCGAGGAGGCGGCCGCCGCGCTCGACGGGGTGGCGGAGGCCGGGGCGGTCGGCGTTCCGGAAGGGGCCTCCGAGCAGCGCGTCCTGCTGGCGGTCGTGCCACGGGCCGGGCATTCGCTGGAGCCGGCGAAGATCGCGCTCGCCCTGGCCGACACGCTCGCGCCGCACCAGCGGCCGGACACGATCGTGGTCGCCGACGCGCTGCCGCACTTCCAGGACGCCTCCGGCGGGCCCGGCAAGCTGCTGCGCCGCGAGATCCGCGAGACCTACGGACACGTGGCGGAGCACGGTGACCCAGCCTGACCCCACACCCCCCGAGCCCGCGTTTACTGAGCCCGCTTTTACCGAGCCTGAGGCCAAGGCTCTGCTGGCGGCGGCCGGGATCGCGGTGCCGCGGGGCGTCGTGGTGCGCGACGGCGACTTCTCCGCCGCCGCCGGCCTGACGGCGCCCCTGGTCCTGAAGGGCGTCGGTCCGCTCCACAAGTCCGACGTCGGCGCGGTCCGCCTCGGCCTCACCCACGCCGACCTGCCCGCCGAGGCGACCGCCATGGCCGCGCGGGCCGGCCTCGACGCCTACCTCGTCGAGGAACAGGCCGCGCCCGGCATCGAGCTGATCGCCGGCCTCGTCCACGATCCCGGGTTCGGCCCGGTCCTGCTGACCGGCCTGGGCGGCGTCTTCACCGAGGCACTCCGCGACACCACCCTGCGCCTGTGCCCGATCACGGAGACCGACGCGCGCCGCATGCTGGCCTCCCTGCGCGGATCGCCCCTCCTGTACGGCTACCGCGGCACGGACCCGGTGGACGTGGACGCGGTGGTCAAGATCCTGCTGGCGCTGGGCGGAGCAGGCGGCCTCTGGGAACGACTGAACCTGGGCGAGTTCGAGCTCAACCCGGTCATCGCCACAGCCGGCGGCGCCGTCGCCGTGGACGCCCGCTACATCCCCGGCCGTCACGAGGCCGCCCGAAGCCGCCCCGTACCCGACCTTCTCCCGCTGTTCGAGCCCAGAGCGGTCGCCGTGGTCGGCGCCTCCACCACCCGGCCGAACTTCGGGAACATGTTCCTGGAGTTCTACAAGGCCGCCGGGACACCCGTCGTGGCCGTCCACCCGACGGCCGAGGAGATCGCCGGGGTGCCCGCCGTACCGTCGCTGGACGCCGCCGACGTCGACTACGCCCTCGTGGCCGTGCCCGCCGCACGATGCCCCGACGTGGTACGGCAGGCGGGGCGCGTGCCGTACGTGCAGGTGATGAGCGGCGGCTTCGGCGAGAGCGGCGAGCACGACCTGGAGGCGGAGCTGGTGTCGGCGGTCCGCGCGGCGGGAACGCGGCTGCTCGGCCCCAACTGCATGGGGGTCTACAGTCCCCGGGGCCGCCAGACGTTCGTGGGCGGCGGGCTGGGCGAACCCGGCGGCATCGCGCTGGTCTCGCAGAGCGGCGGGCTGGCCGGAGAGGTGATCAAGGTCGGCGAGCGGCGGGGACTGCGGTTCAGCCGCGTGGCCACGGTGGGCAACGCGGCCGACGTGACCCCCGCCGAGCTTCTTCGCTGGCTGTCGGCCGATCCGGAGACCACGGCCGTGGGCCTGTACCTGGAGGACCCTCGTGACGGGCGGGCCCTCTTCGAGGCGGTGGCCGGTTGCCGGAAGCCCCTGGTCATGCTGGTGGGCGGGCGCAGTGCCCAGGGACGGCGGGCCGCCGCCTCCCACACCGGCGGGCTGGTCGGCGACGGGCGCATCTGGCAGGCCCTCGCCGACCAGACCGGCACCACGCTCGTCGCCAGCCAGGACGACCTGATCGGCGTGCTGTCCTACTTCCAGTCGCACGCGCGCCGCCTGCCGTTCGGTGAGCCGGGCGGGGTGCTGGTGGTGGGGCCAAGCGGCGGGGCGAGCGTGCTGGCGGCGGACGTGCTGGACCGGGCGGGGCTGCGGCTGGATCCGCTGGGCGAGGACGCCACGGGCGAACTGCGCGGGCTCGGGGTCGGGGTCGGCAGTTCGCTGGCCAATCCGCTGGAGATTCCGGTGGGGCCGCGCGGGCGGGCCGAGCTGGTGCGCGAGGTGGTGGGGGCGATCGTGCGGCGGCAGCCGTACCCGGACGTGGTCGCGCACGTGAACGCGCAGAGCTTTTTCACCTACGGCACGCGGGCGGAGCCCTTGCTGGATTACGCGCGGGCTTTGGCGGCAGCGCAGGAGGACGTGCGGGCGCGGGTGACTTTGGTGGTGCGGAATGCGGAATGCGCGCCCGGCGGGGTCGAAGAAGAGGTCAGGCGGATCGTCGCCGTGTCGGGGATTCCGGTTTATCGGTCGATGGAGGCGGCGGCCGTGGCCGTCGCGGCTGGAGGGCGTCATGGGACTGCTTGACGGGAAAGTGGCGCTGATCACCGGCGGCGCCCGGGGAATGGGCGCCTCTCATGTGCGCCTGTTTCTCGAAGAGGGCGCGCGGGTGGTGTTCGGGGACGTGCTCGACGACGAGGGAAAGGCGCTCGCGGAGGAGACCGGGGCGGTTTACGTCCGGCACGACGTGACCCGGCCGGAGGAATGGTCGCGCGCCGCCGACGCCGCCGTGGAGGCCTACGGGAAGCTGGACGTGCTGGTCAACAATGCGGGGATTCTCAAGTTCCGGCGGATCGCGGACATGGCGCCGGAGGAGTTCGACCGGGTGGTCGACGTCAATCTCAAAGGAACCTGGCTGGGAATCAAGACCGTCATCGAGCCGATGAGAGTCGCGGGGCGGGGGGCGATCGTCAACATCTCCTCGATCGAGGGCTTTATCGGGGCGGCCGGGCTTTCCGCCTACGCGGCCTCGAAATTCGCCATCCGCGGAGTCACGAAATCGGCGGCCAGGGAGCTCGCGCCGTACAAGATTCGCGTCAACTCCGTCCATCCGGGAGCGATCAACACGCCCATGACGCTGGACCCGGACATGATGAACGAGGTGGACGCCGATTCCTTCGTGAAATCCATGGTCATCAAGCGTTTCGCCAAGCCCGTGGAAGTGTCGCACCTGGTGGCTTTCCTGGCCTCGGACAAGGCGTCGTACTGCACGGGCAGCGAGTTCACCGTCGACGGCGGGCTCACCACCGGCGCGGGCTACTGAATCGCGGTCAGGTACGGCGGCGCCGCGTCCGGGTGGCGGCCACCGGATCGACCGCGGTCCAGGTGGCGGCCAGCTCGACCGAACGGGCGCGGCCCGCGTGGATGTGCCGCAACACCTGGTCGGCGGCGTTGTCGGGATCATGGGCCGCGATGGCCTGGTAAAGCTCGTGATGCTCGGCGCACTGCTGTTCCGGGTCATAGTGCGTGAGCCGGAACAACCACCGCAGCCGGGCCTCCAGCGGGCGCATCATGTCGGCCAGGAGCGCGTTGCCCGACAGCGCCACCACCGCGGTGTGGAACGCGGCGTTGGCCAGCGCGATCGCCCGCGCGTCCCCGCGCCGGGTGGCCTCATCCGCCTGATCCAGTACGGCCCGCAGCGCCGCCAGCCCGTTCCCGTCGGCCCGCTGAGCCGCGAGCCGCGCCGCCAGCACCTCCAGGCTCTCCCGCACGTCGAAGAAGTCCGCCACGTCCTGTGGGGTGAACGGGCTGACCAGCACCCCCTGCCGCGGCACCAGCACCACCAGCCGCTCCGCCTCCAGCCGCCCGAGCGCCTCCCGCACCGGCACCCTGGAAACCTCCAGTTCGGCGGCCAGGTCCCGCTCGATGAGGCGCTGCCCGGGGTGCAGGTCACCCTCGATGATGCGCTCCTTGAGCGTGGCGTAGACGGTCTCCCGGGCCGTGGACATGCCCTCAACCCTACGGTCTCCCCCCGCCCCACCAACGCCGCAAAGACCAGCACCCTGACCCCGACCGCCAACACCCCAAGCCCTCCGCAGGGCGACAAACCCGGCGGGCCTACCGAGGGGTGACAGCCCAGGGGGTCGGCATGCCGGGGGCCTGGAGGGTGGGGGTCAGGGGTGGGGGGTTGGGCGGGTGGTCCAGGCTGTGGGGGTGATGAAGAGGCCGGTGGCCTCGACCAGCGGGGTGCCGTCCGGGGTGGTGATCCGGCCTTCCGACCAGGACTTGCGGCCCTCGGCTCGGACGTGTTCCGCCCTGGCCAGCAGGGGCGCGCCGTACGGGACCGGCTTGAGGTAGCGGACGGTCAGGGAGGCCGTCATCCCGGCCGCGCCCGCCGCGGCGGCTGCCTGGCCGAGCAGGTGGTCGAGGATCATCGCGCTGATCCCGCCGTGCACGGATCCGGGCGGGCCCTCGTGCATGGGCCGGAAGGACAGCCGCGCGTGTACGGCGGTGCCGTCGTGTTCGACGACCAGGGGCAGGGCGTGCGGGTTGGCCCCGCCGGTGACGGCGTTGCCCAGGTGGCGCAGGCCGCCGTCGGGCCCGATCTCGAACGGCTGCGGCGTGTCGCGGGTGGCGGCGCGCAGGCGGGCGGTGGCCTCGGCGAGCATCGCGGTGACGGCGGCGAGTTCGGGTTCCTGGACGTCGGTGAGAGCGGTGGCGTCCATGAGGTCGCGGACCTGCGCGGACAGCTCGCAGAGCGCCTGGAGCCGGGGTTCGACGGTGGCCGCCTCGATCGTCATGACCAGCAGCATACCGAACTATGTTCGGGAGATTTTTCCCCCTTTCCCGGCGATTTCGTGAAATTTCTGGCAGGCTCTTGACCTGCGGTTTTGATACCGCGCTGCACTTGGCGGTTTCTTGGCTCATGCTTGACCTGGCCTTTTGGCGAGGTAGCCTCACTCCTCACGGAAGACAACAGCCCCCCACTGTCGTCACTAGCGTCCCGGGTTGCTCCCTCGTACCCGGGCTGCCCGGAAGGTCCGCAGCACGTACATGACCCCAGAGATGAAGAAGTTCATCGACCTGCTGGAGAAGGAACTCGGGTACTCCGAGAAGGCCGATGCGTACACCAAGTTCGGCGACTGGTACGGCAAGAACATCGAGTTCGACGCCGACTACAGCTCGGCACCTTGGTGTGACATGTACCTCTCCTGGGCGGCGGCCAAGCTGGGCTACGAGGACTGGGTAGGGCAGTTCGCCTGGACCGTGGCGCACGCCGAGTGGTTCCAGGAGCAGGACGCCTGGGGTAAGACGCCCAAACCGGGCGCGTTCGTCTTCTACGACTGGCGCGGCGGCAACGACGTCGACGGCATCGACCACGTGGGCATCGTGACCCGGGTCGAGGGCAACACCATCCACACGATCGAGGGCAACATCGACGGCGGTGTCGCCAAGCGCAAGGAGCGCGACACCAGCAAGGTCGTCGGCTACGGCTATCCGGAGAAGATCAAGGCCCGCCTCGACAAGGAGGCCGCGCGCAAGCGGGACGAGCAGGAGGTCAAGGCCTCGACCGGCCACCCGGCCGACGGCGACGGTCTGCCGGACCAGGGGCTGACCGCGCTGATCCCCCAGACGGCCCCAGAACAGGCGCACAGCCCCCTGTCCGCCCCTTCACCCCAGAAGACCGCAGAAAGCCCCGCAGCGCCCAAATCCGGTGCGAACCGGCCCACTGAGGAGCGGCCCGAGGCCGCCAAACCCGGCGTAGCCAGCACGGCCCCGGAAGCCGGCAAGGCCGTCAAGAAGGGCAAGCACGCCAAGCCCGCCACCGCCGACACGAACGCCGCCACCACCGCGCCGCTGCCCGTGATCGTGGACACCAAGCCCGCCGACACGACCACCGCCCTGGGCACGCCCGCGTTCATCGGCTCGGCCCTGATCGCCGCCCTCGCGGTGCTCGCCGTCGCCAAAACCCGCCAGCTCCGTGTACGGCCCGCCGCCGCCACCCCGGCCAAGCCCGCCCCCAAGCGCGGCAGGCGCCGCCGTCCCCGCCGCGGCCAGATCGCCCTGCAGGCCACCACCGAGGTCACCCTGGCGACCGAAGCGACCCCGCTCGCCGAAAAGCCGCTGGACCTGACGTTCGCCGGCCTGGAGACCGCCCCGGCCAAGCTGGAACTCCCCCTGCGGACCGGTGCGGTGCTGGACCGGCCGATCGACACGATCAGCGCCCAGATGGCGGCCACGGCCAACGCCCTGGACACACAGCCGCCGACCGTGGACACGAACCAGCCCGCCGTGGACACGTCGCATTACGTGTTCTCCGAGGACACCGGCGCCCTCCCCCGCATCTTCGACGAGCCCGCCGCCGACCTCGACCTCGACCGGCTCACCGCCAAGGCCCTGGAGAACCTCGACGCCGCCACCGCCCGCGCCGTCGAGCCGTTCGACCCGTTCACCCCGCGCACGTCCGCGCCGAAGAAGACGGGCTCCTACCACGGCAGACGCCGTCGCCCCGAGCTCCCCACCGAGCTCGACACGGCCTTCGCCCAGAACGCCCAGTACGCCCCGGCCCGCGGACGACGTCACCGCGCCTCCGCCCACGCGACGTTCGTGGGCGACATCCTGGACACCCCGGAGGCGTTCACCCAGGAGGCCCCGCTCCGCGGCCGCCGTCACCGCCGCACGGAAGCATCCCGCCGCGTCAGCGTGTGACGCCGTAGGCGGCGGCGAAGGCCGTCAGCCCGCTCACGGCGTCGCGCGTACGCGACCACGGCCGCACGATCAGCCGGTCCACACCCAGGGCGGCCCAGGCGGGCACCTCCTCGGGCGAGGCCAGCCCGTAGGCGTGCACGGTGACGGAGAAGTCCCGGTCAGCGGGCGGCCGGAGCGCCTTGAGCTGGGGCCGTACCGTCTCCAGGGTGTGCGGCATGCTGATCCACCCGTCCCCGAGCGTGCGCGCCCGCCGCAGCGCCGCCGCGGACTCGCCGCCGCACAACACCGGCAGCCGCGCCTGCACGGGCTTGGGCTCGAAGGCCACCTCGGGAAGGTCGTAGAAGCGCCCGGAGTGGCGCACGACCGGTTCGCTCCACAGCCGCCGCGCCACCGTGAGGGCCTCGTCCAGCCGGGCCCCGCGCGCCGCGAACGGCACCCCTGCCGCCTCCCACTCCCCCCGATACCACCCGGCGCCCACCCCGCAGATGGCCCGCCCGCCCGACACCACGTCGAGCGTGGCGAAGGCGCGCGCCGAGACCAGGGGGTGCCGCAGCGCGAACAGGTGCACCGCCGTACCCAGCCGCACGTGCCGCGTGCAGGCGGCCAGGAAGCACAGGTAGGCGGGCGCGTCGAACAACGGCGTCGCCGGCTTGATCCCGGGGTTCGCGCCGCCCGGATAGGTGGCCGTGGACAGGTCGGTGGTGAAGACGAGGTGCTCGGGCAGCCACACCGACTCGAACCCGAGCTCGTCGGCGGCCACCGCCACGTCCTTCCAGGCGGCGGGGTGGATGAGGCCGAGCGGCACGCCGTACTTCACGGGAACCTCGCCGCCCCGGGCAGTTCGGCGCGCACGATCGCGCGGTGCTCGGCCGCGCCGCCGTACGCGGCCGACAGCGACCAGGCCCGCGCGAGCCAGAACCGCAGGTCCAGCTCGTAGGTGTAGCCGATGGCGCCGTGGACCTGCAACGCGGTGCGCGCGGCGAGCGCCGCGGCCTCACCGGCCGCCGCCTTGGCCGCGCTGACGTCCCGGACGGCGCTGGGCCGCTCCAGGGTGAGCGCCGCCCGGCTCACCAGCGGCGCCGCGAACTCGATCGCGATCGCCACGTCGGCCAGCATGTGCTTGACCGCCTGGAAGGCGCCGATCGGGCCGCCGAACTGGGTGCGGGCGCGGGCGTAGCCGACCGAGGTGTCCAGCAGGTGGCGGGCCACGCCGATGAGCTGGGCGGCGGTCGCGACGGTCGCCCTGGGCAGGGCGGCGGCCCACGATCCGGGCAGTTCCTCCGAGCCGGTCAGGCTCACCTCGAACATCCTGCGGCAGGGGTCGGCGCCCGGGGCCGGCGCCAGCCGTACCCGATCACGGGTGGCCACGCGCGGGCCGGCCACGACGAGGTCGGCGAGGTCGGCGTCGGGCGCGAGTCCGTCGCGGGCGGCGCTCACCGTGAGCGCGCCGAGCTTGGTCAGCTCGGAACGACCCTCCAGCAGGTACGGCGCCGCCACGGCGGTCTCCACCACCGGGCCGGGCAGGCACGCGCGCCCGGTTTCCTCCAGCGCCGGGACCAGGTCGATGAGCTCCAGCCCGAGCCCGCCGGCCGCGTCGGGCACCAGCGCGGTGAAGAAGCCGGTGACGGCCAGCTCGGCCCAGCCTGGCGCTCGTTCAGTGCGCAGGGCGTGGGGCGGGCAGTGGGTGCGCAGGACGTCCCTGACCGTGGCGGCCAGGGCGAGCTGGTCGTCGGTGAAGGCGAAGTTCATCGGGGCAGCCCCAGGACTCGTTCGGCGATGATGGAGCGCTGGATCTCGTTGGTGCCGGCGTAGATGGGCCCGGCCAGGGCGAACAGGAAGCCGTCGTGCCAGGAGGTGGCCGCGGCGCGCTCGCCGAGCAGTTCCGTGGCGAGCGTATGCATGCGCAGGTCGAGCTCCGACCAGAAGACCTTGCCCATGCTGGTGGCCGAGCCGATCTCCGCGCCCCCGGACAGGCGGCGGGCGGTGGCGAAGGTGTGCAGGCGGTAGGCCTCGGCGTCGATCCAGCAGCGTGCGGCCCGGTCGGCGAGGACGGGGTCGGGCGCGGCCAGCCGCAGGAGGCGGTCGGCGGTGGCCAGGAAGCGGCCGGGGCTGCGCAGGGCGAGGCCGCGTTCGGAGGACGTGGTGGCCATGGCGATGCGCCAGCCCTCGCCGGGCTCGCCGAGGACCATGTCGTCGGGCACGAACACGCCGTCGAAGTGGAGTTCGGCGAAGCCGTGCTCGCCGTCGAGCTGGGCGATGGGGCGGACCTCGACCTCGTCGAGCGGGAAGAGGAAGTAGGTGAGGCCGCGGTGGCGTTCGCCGGAGGTGCGGAAGAGGCCGAAGCCGTGGGAGGCGTAGGCGGCGCGGGAGCTCCAGGTCTTGTGGCCGTAGAGGCGCCAGCCGCCGTCGGCGCGTTCGGCCCGGGAGGTCAGGGCGGCCAGGTCGCTGCCCGCCTCGGGTTCCGACCAGGCCTGGGCCCAGACGTGTTCGGCGGTGGCCATGCCGGGCAGCCAGCGGGTGCGCTGCGCCGGCGTGCCGAAGCGCATCAGGGTGGGGGCGAGGAGGAAGATTCCGTTCTGGGTGACGCGGCCCGGGGCGCCGGCGGCCCAGTACTCCTCCTCGAAGATCAGCCATTCGATCAGTGAGGCGGCGCGCCCGCCGTACTCGATGGGCCAGGAGACGACCGACAGCCGTGCGGCGGCCAGCTCCGCCTCCCACGCGCGGTGGGCGGCGAAGCCGTCGCGGGTGTCCATGGACGGCAGCACGGCGGGCACGTGATCGGCCAGCCAGCCGCGTATCTCGGTGCGGAAGTCCTGCTCGGCCCGGGTGAAGTCGAGATCCACGCCACCCAACCTAGCGCACGCTTGGTTTTCCGGCCAGGCAGGACAGGGAGCCAAGCGCTTGTTACGATCCGGCCATGCTGCTCGACGGCAAGATCGCGATCATCACCGGCGCCGGTCCCGGCCTGGGCGCCACGCTCGCCGGGCTGATGAGGGAGGAGGGCGCCGAGGTCGTCGCGGCGGCCAGGACCGGGCGGCCGGTCCCCGGCGCGATCGCGGTGGCCGCCGACGTCACCGTGCCCGCCGACATGCGCGGGCTGGCGGCCAGGACGCTGGCCCGGTTCGGGCGCATCGACGTGCTGGTGAACGCGGCCTTCCCGGGCACGCATCGCCGCAATGTCCTCGACATGTCCCCAGATGACCTTAGATCGTGGCGTGAAGCCGTAGATATCGGGACTTATGGGACTTTAGTGGCTTGTCGCTACATCGCTCCGCACATGGTGGCCCAGGGGTCGGGTTCGATCGTCAACGTCACCTCGATGTCCTCGCGCAAGGGCTACGCCGGCCGTTCCGACTTCGCCGTGGGCAAGGCGGGCGCCCATCTCTTATCCCACTGCCTGGCCGACGAGCTCGGGCCCTCCGGGGTGCGGGTCAACTGCGTGGCGCCGGGCTGGATCGCCAGTGACGTGCTGGACGACTGGATGCGTACCAGAGCCGAATCCGAGGGTGTGACCTTCGACGAGATCCGCGAGCGGGACCTGCGGGCCATGGCCCTGCGCCGCATCGCGACGGAGGAGGACGTGGCGCGGGCCGTCATCTTCCTCGCCTCCGACCAGGCCGGCGCCATCACCGGCGCCACGGTCGACGTGAACTCCGGGCAGTTGTTCACGTAACGTGCGGACGTGCCGTTCTTCGATGCGCTTTCCGCCGTCCTGCCTTCCGGCCGGATCGTCCGCGACCCCGACGTCATCGCCGCCTCCTCCCGCGACCAGGCCGCCTGGGCGCCGCAGGGGCGCGCGGCCGCGCTCGTGCGACCCCAGGACCCGGAGCAGGTACGCGCGGTGGTGGCCGTCTGCGCCGAGCACCGGGTCCCGGTGGTGACCCGAGGCGCCGGCACCGGCCTGTCCGGCGGCGCCAACGCCGTCGACGGCTGCGTGATCCTGGCCATGGAGGGCATGGACCGCATCCTGGAGATCGACTCCGCCGAGCAGATCGCGGTCGTACAGCCCGGCGTGGTCAACGACCGGCTGCGCGCGGAGGTGGCCGGGCACGGCCTGTGGTACCCGCCGGACCCGGCCAGCTCCCCGTGGTCCACGATCGGCGGCAACGCCGCGACCAACGCGGGCGGCGTCTGCTGCGTCAAGTACGGCGTGACCCGCGACTACGTGCTCGGCCTCCAGGTCGTCACCGGGACCGGCGAGCTGGTCAGGCTCGGCCGCAGGACCAGGAAGGGCGTGGCCGGCTACGACCTGACGGCGTTGTTCGTGGGCTCCGAGGGCACGCTCGGCGTCATCACCGAGATCACCGTCAGGCTGCTGCGCCTGCCCGCGGGCGCGCCCACGACCGTCGTGGGCGCGTTCGACTCGCTGGTCACCGCGGGCCGGGCCGTCGCCGCCGTGGCCGCGAGCGGCGTCACGCCCGCCGCGCTGGAACTGGTGGACCGCTACTGCCTGCGCGCGGTGGACGACTGGAAGAACATGGGACTGGCCGACCTCGGCGACGTCCTGCTGCTGGGCCGGATCGACAGCGGGAACGAGCGTGAGGCCGCCGAGCTGCAACGCTGCTTCGACACGGCCGGGGCGGGCTGGAGCACCCGCTCCACCGACGCGGAGGAGGCCGAGGCGCTGTTCTCCGCGCGCCGGCTCGCCTACCCCGCGCTGGAACGGCTCGGCCCGGTGCTCACCGAGGACGTCTGCGTCCCCCGCGGCATGGTGCCCGAGATGCTGGCCAGGATCGAGGGCCACGCGAAGACCAACGACGTGCACATCGCCAACATCGCCCATGCCGGGGACGGCAACCTGCACCCGCTGATCGTGGTGCCCGCCGGCGACGACGCCGCGCGGGCCCGCGCGCAGCAGGCGTTCGAGTCGATCCTCGACGACGCGATCGCGCTGGGCGGCACGGTCACCGGCGAGCATGGCGTAGGACTGCTGAAGATGCGCGGCATGCACGCCGAACTCGGTCCCGAGGTGCTGGCGCTGCACCGCTCCGTCAAGGCGGCGCTCGACCCGGCGGGCATCTTCAACCCGGGCAAAGTGCTCTAGAAGGTGATCACGGTACGGGCCACGGCGCCCTGCCGGGTGTGCTCGACGGCCTCGTTGATCCGATCCAGCGGGAGCCGTTCGCTGATCAGGCCGGCCAGGTCGAGACGGCCCTGCTGAGCGAGGGCGGCGAGCATGGGCAGGTCGCGGTGGGGCGCGCTGTCGCCGCCCTGGGTGCCCATGAGGCGGCGGGAGGCGAACAGCAGGCCGGGCTCGATCTGCGCGGGCTGTCCCTGGGGCGGGCTGCCGACCATCACGGTGGTCCCGCCGGGCGCGGTGGCGGCGAAGGCCGAGGCCAGGACGCCGGGGACGCCGGTGACGTCGAAGGCGTAGTCCACACCGCCCCGGACGATCTCGGCGACCTGCGCGGGCAGGTCCGCGGGGATCAGGGTGTGGGTGGCGCCGAAGCGCTCGGCCAGCTTGAGCTTCTGCTCGGCCACGTCGGCGGCGATGATCGTGGTGGCTCCGGCGAGGACGGCGCCCTGGATGACGTTGAGGCCGACGCCGCCGCAGCCGACGACCAGGACGGTGGCGCCGTGCCGTACCCGGGCGACGTTGAGCACGGCGCCGACGCCGGTGATGACGCCGCACGCGAGCAGGCACATCGCGTCGAAGGGGGCGCCTTTCGCGATCTTCACGCAGGCGGGCTCGCGCACGACCGCGTACTCGGCGAAGGAGCCGATGCCGATGAAGCGGCGGGTCTCCGCGCCGTCCAGGTGCACGCGGGGCGGGCCGCCCATGATCGTGGCGAGGCGGTCCGGGCCCGAGCACAGGTGGAAGCGGCCGGCGCCGCAGGCCGGGCATCCGCCGCAGGGGCCGCTCATCGAGACGACCACGTGGTCGCCGGGCTTCACCGCGCTCACGCCCGCGCCCACGCTCTCGACGATTCCGGCGCTCTCGTGGCCGAGGATGAACGGCAGGCGCGAGACGACCGGGCTCTTCCCGTCGATGGCCTTGAGGTCGGAGCCGCAGACGCCGGAGGCCTTGACCTGGACGCGTACCTCGCCTGGTCCGGGGTCGGAGACGTCGACCTCGCGGATCTCCATGGGCTTGCCGTACTCGGTCAGGACGGCCGCTCGCATCAGCATGCGCAGACCGTATCAAGCAATTGCTTGGTTGAACATTGACGTGCAGGAAACCGCTGCTTACGCTGTCCGAAACCAAGCGAGCGCTAGGCCAAATGGAGCGGTGATGGCCATGTTGCGGCGGGAACTCGGGATCATGGTGGCCGTGCTGGTGGCGCTCGCGGGGTGCGCCGCCCAGCAGAAGGCCCCCGGTGCGGCGGGCGGCGCCGTACCCGGAGTGACGGACACGACGATCAGAATCGGCGGCGTACTGACCAAGACCAGCGCCAGCGGCTACTCCACCAAGGACGCCGAGATCGGCGCGAAGGCGCGCTTCGAGCGCGCCAACGCGGCGGGCGGGGTCCACGGCCGGAAGATCGAGTTCGTCGGCGCAGAGGACGACGGCCAGGACGCGGCCAAGGGCGACGCCGCGGCCAAGAAGCTCGTCCAGAAGGACCAGGTCTTCGCCGTGCTGCCGGTGCACGCGCCCAACTTCGGCGGCGCCGCCTTCCTCGAACAACAGGGCGTCCCCTGGTACGGCTGGGCCACCGGCCCCCAGTGGTGCGGCACCAAGACCGGCTTCGGCTACAGCGGCTGCCTGGCCCCCAAGACGGGCGCGGGCTCCCAAACCTGGTGGGGACGGCAGATGGCCGACCTGCTCGGCGGCGCCGACGGCAAGAGCGTCTACGTGCAGACCTCCGACTCCAGCGGCAGCAAGTACGGCGGCAAGACCATCTCACAGTCCTTCGAGGCGGCCGGGTTCACGCTCGTCGGCCTCAACTCGGCGCTGCCCGCCGCCGCGCCGCCACCCGACTGGCTGCCGTACGTCAACAAGATCATGACCTCGGACGGTGGCCGGCCGCCCGACATCGTGGTCTCGATCATCGCCGGGACCAAGTTCAACGTCGGGCTCTACACGGCGCTGAAGAAGGCCGGCTACAAGGGCACGCTCAGCGACGCCACCAGCTACGACGTGGCCATCCTCAAGGACCCGGCCACCGCGCAGGCGATGGAGGGCGTGATCGCCGCGCCCATGTTCGAGCCCTTCGAGTCGACCGCGCCGGAGATCGCCCAGTTGCGGCAGGACGTGGAGAAGGTCGCCCCCGGCACCCCGCTCACCCAGCACCTGGCCATCGGATACTGGTCGGCCGACATCTTCCTCGACATGGCCGGCAAAGCCGGCAAGGACCTCACCCGGCAGAAGGTGCTCGACGTGGGCAACGGCTCCTACAACTACGAGAACGCGGGCTTCGGCAGGGTCCAGTACCCCAAGGACCATGCCGAGCCGAACGGCTGCGGCGCGCTGGTCAAGCTTGAGAGCGGCGCGTTCCAGGTGGCCAAGAACATGAAGTGCTTCGACAACGTGCCGCTCAAATGATCCTGGGCTACATTCTCAGCGGGCTGGTCACGGGCGCGATCTTCGCGGTGATGGGCTCGGGCCTGACCCTGTCCTACGCGGCCACCGGGGTCTTCAACTTCGCGCACGGGGCGGTCGGCTTTCTGACCGCTCTGGTGTACTACGAGCTCAATGTGGCGTTGGGGCTGCCGACGTGGGTGTGTGCGGTGGTGGCCGTTGGCTTTTTCGCCCCCTTACTCGGATATTTCCTGCACCGGGTGATGTTTCGGGGTTTGGCGCAGGCGGGGGAAACCGCGCAGATTGTCGGCACGATCGGGCTGACGATCGCGCTGCCCGCCGCCGGGCTGCTCCTCGTCGACCTCCTCGAACTCCCCAGCGCCGACGCCACCTCCCTCCCCCGCGGCCTCGGCCCCTTCCCGGCCACCTCCTTCACCGTGCTCGGCGTGCCGCTCGACTCCGGGCAGCTCATCACGTTCGCCTTCGCCGCCGTCGCCGCGCTCGGGCTGTGGGCGTTCATGCGGCACACGCCGTACGGCCTGCGGATGCGCGCCAGCGTCGACCGGCGGCGCCTGGCCACCCTGCGCGGCATCGACGCCGACGCCACCTCCGGCCTGGCCTGGATGCTCGGCTCCGGCCTGGCCGGGCTGGCCGGGGTCCTGGCCGTCTCGATCATCGGGCTGGACGCGACCGCGTACACCGTGCTGCTGTTCGCCTCGGCGACCGCCGCGGTCTTCGGGCGGCTGCGCTCGATCCCGTGGACGTTCGCGGCCGGGCTCGGGCTGGGCGTCGTGCAGAACCTGGTCGCCGGATACACCGACTTCCTGTCGGAGATCACCGGCCTGCGTACGGCGGTGCCGGTCCTGCTGCTGTTCGCCGGCCTGATCCTGCTGAACCGATCCCGCGAACGCGTCGCCGGCAGCGCGGCCGAGGACGCGCCGCCGCCCGACTACCTCGCGGGCATCCCGGCCTGGCGGCGCCGGCTGCCGTGGGCTGTTTCGCTGGCCGTACTGATCGTCTTCACCTTCACCGCCCAGGAGTACTACGTCGGCATCGCCGCCCACGGGCTCGTCCTGGCACTGATCTTCTGCTCCTTCGTCGTGGTGACCGGGATCGGTGGCATGGTCAACCTGGCCCAGGCCGCCTTCGCCTCGATGGCCGCGCTGACCTGCGGCTGGGCGTTCGCCTCCGGCCTGCCGTTCGCGGTGGCGATCGTGCTCGGCGTCCTGGCGGCGACGGCCGTGGGCATGCTGGTGGCGCTGCCCGCCCTGCGCCTGGGCGGCCGCATCCTGACCTTGGCCACGCTCGCCCTGGCCCTGCTGGCCGACCAGGTGCTCTTCCAGGTGGACGCGTTCAGCAACGGCACCATCGGCTGGCAACTGCCCGCCCTGGGCTTCGGCTTCGCCGACACCTCCGATCCCCGCGTACGCGTCGTCGTCCTCCTGCTCCTCATCGGCCTGGTCGCCCTGCTGGTGCGCAACCTCGAACGCTCCGCCTCCGGCCGCGCCATCCTCGCCGTCCGCTCCGCCCCGGCCGCCGCCACCACCTCGGGCATCTCCGGCCCCCGAACCAAGATCATGCTCTTCGCTTTGGCCTCGGGGATCGCCGGGCTGGGCGGAGTGCTGTTCGCCGTCTCCAAGGGCTCCATCACCGCCACCGACCTGCCGGCGTTCGCCGGGTTCGTATGGCTGGCCGTGGTGGTCCTCCAGGGCGTCCGGCGGATCGGCGGTGCCGTACTGGGTGGCCTGATCGCCGCCGCCTTCCCCGAAATCCTCTCAGCCTGGCACATCTCCGCGCACGTGGGCGCGATCCTGTTCGGAGCAGGCGGCGTAATCCTCGCAAAACACCCCGACGGCGTCCTCACCCAACTAGCCCAACAACGCCACCACCACCACCGCCGCCAACGCCACTCCACCCTTACCGCACCCACCTCAACCCTCCCCCACCCCCTGCCCCCACCCGACACCACGCCCGAACCCACCAAGCCCGAACCCACCAAGCCCGAACCCACCACGCCCGCATCCACCAAGCCCGAACCCACCACGTCCGAACCCACCGCGCCCGAACCCACCGCGCCCGCACCCACCACGTCCGAACCCACCGCGCCCGAACCCACCGCGCCCGCACCCGGCACGTCCGAACCCACCGCGCCCGCACCCGGCACGACCACACCCGCCCCTGCCCCACCTCTCCCCCGCACCCCGATCACCCCGGCTTCCAGCACCAGCCCAACCACCCTTGGCCCGACTCTCACGCCCACCCCTACTGCACCTGCCTCGGCTCTCCCCCACGCCGTGACCGCACCCGACTCCACCTCCGAACCCACCGCGCCCGCACCAACCCCAACCGCGCCCACACCAGCACCAGCACCGGCACCCGCACCGGCGGCACCGGCAGCGGCAGCGGCGACGCCCAGCACAGGCACGCGCGGGACGGCCGCAGGCACCTCACCCGCGTCGGCGCGTACCACGGCCGGAGCGGAAGCACCCACTGCCAGGCCCGGACCCGCTACGGCCGGGGCTGTGGCGGTGCCGAGGCCGCGGAGTGCGGGTGGGCCGGTGGGTGGGGCCGGGGAACTGGACGCCACGCCGTTGTTCCGGCTGGACAACGTGGTGGCCGGGTATGCCGACACGACCGTGCTGCGCGGCGTGGACCTGGAGGTGCACGAGGGCGAGGTCGTCGCCCTGCTGGGCGCGAACGGGGCCGGCAAGTCCACCGCCTGCGCCGTGGCAGCCGGAGACCTGCCCGTCAGCGCGGGCCGGATACTGCTCAACGGCATAGACGTCACCCGATGGCCCGCGCACCGGCGGGTCGGCGAGGGCATCCTGCTGGCGCCGGAGGGCCGCGGCGTCTTCCCCGGCCTCACCGTTGACGAGAACCTGCGCACCTGGCTCCCCGATCCGGAGGCGGTTTACGACCGGATGCCGCAGCTCGCGGCCCGCCGTACCCTGGCCGCAGGAGCCCTCTCCGGCGGCGAACAGCAACTGCTCACACTCGCGCCCGCCCTCATCAAACCCCCCGCGGTACTGATCGCCGACGAACCCTCGCTCGGCCTGGCGCCACTGATCGTGCAGCAGGTCTTCGAGGTCTTCGCCGAACTCAGCGAACGCGGCGTGGCACTGCTCCTGGTCGAGGAGAAGGCGACAGAGGTACTGGCGGTGGCGGACAGGGTCGCGTTCATGAGCCTGGGCCGCATCACCTGGACCGGCCCCCGCTCCGAGGTAGACCCAACCCGCCTCACCGCCACCTACCTGGGAGCCCCCTAATGCCCAACCACCCCACCACCAACCACCCGCCTCCGTCCCGACACCCCTCCCGACACCTCGCCTCGGCACCTCCGTCCGACACCCCCTCCCGACACCTCGTCTCAGCACCTCCGTCCCGGCACCTCTGCCCCGCATCTCCTCGCGGCGCTTCTGGCCCGCACCCCTCCCGACACCCCCTCCCGGCACCTCCTTTCGGCACCTCCGTCCCGGCATCTCCGTGCGGCACCTCCGTCCCGGCATCTCCGTGCGGCGCCTCCGTCCCGATACCTACAGCCTGCCGACCAGCACCCCACCAGCCCACAGAGCACCCCGGCGGCCTCACTGCCTGCCCCGCGCGGCACCTCACCCGGCCCCAAACCTTCCGGGCAGCGTCCCAGCAGCCCTCACACTTGTCGGGGCGAACCTGCCAGATCATGGTTGGGCGTACCTGCCAGGCCTTTCCGGGCGTACCTGCAAGGCGGTGTCCACGATGCGCATGAGGGCTGATTTGTCAGTCTCCACCGCTGGGCCCGGTTCTCAGCGGCACCACGATCGCTCACTGTCGATTGCCCGGGGGTGTTGATGCCCACAACCACTGACCTGCCGCTCACCACCACGGCCGGAGCGCACCGCGATCTGTTCGCCGGCGTCTGCTCGGGGGTGTTGTGATGCTTGCGATCGAGGACGTGTCGGTTGCCTTTGGCGGGGTGCGAGCGTTGTCGGAGGTGACGTTCGAGGTGCCGGAGGGGCAGATCTGTGGCGTCATCGGGCCGAATGGGGCGGGGAAGACGACGCTGTTCGATGTCGTGTGCGGTTTGCGCAGGCCGCTGAGCGGGCGGGTGGGGGTGGATGGCGCTGATGTGACCGCGCTGTCGCCGCTTCGGCGGGCAAGAGTGGGGTTGCGCCGTACATTTCAGCGTACGCAGGTGTTCGGGCGGCTCACTGTCGCGGGCAATGTGCTGGCTGCGCTTGATTGGCGTGGGGGTGGTGGTGGGCTGCCTGCCGATCTGGTCGGGTGGCCGACTCGGCGGCGGTTGGAGCGTGAGCGGGCTCGGCGGGTGGCGGAGGTTCTGGAGTTGTGCGGGCTTACTGAGCTTCGGGATGCCTACGCCGCGGCCCTCCCCGTTGGGCAGCGGCGGCTGGTCGAGCTGGCGCGGGCGATCGCCGACCGTCCGCGCCTGCTGCTGCTCGACGAGCCCACCTCGGGCCTCGACCACGACCAGACGGTACGGCTCCGCCAGGTCGTCGCCGCGCTGGACACCACGGTCCTGCTGGTGGAGCACGACATGGGCTTCGTCATGGGCACCTGTGACCGGCTGGTCGTCCTCGACCTGGGCAAGGTCATCGCCCGCGGCACACCGGCGGAGATCCGGGAGAACCCGGTGGTCCGAGCGGCCTACCTGGGCTGACCTGGTTCGGATGGTCTGCCTGGGCTGGTCCAGCACGGCTTACCTGGGCTGACCTGGTCTGGGTCGCTTGCCTGGGCTGGCCTGGTCCAGCACGGCCTACCTGGGCTGACCTGGTCTGGGTCGCTTGCCTGGGCTGGCCTGGTCCACCGCCGGACCAGCCCGGGCATGGCCTGGATGCGAGGGTGGTTCGCCGCCGGGCCAGGTCCGGGCATTGCCGGGGATGCGAGGGTTGTTCAGGCCTGGCGGTGGCGGTACTCGTCAGGGTCGGCGTCGCGGGGGGTGTGGCCGTCGATGGGAGGCTCGGGGGTTCCCTGAGGTGTTGCGTTCTCGGGGGTTGAGGCTAGGGGTGCTCGTGCGGCGGACACGGGCGAAGGCGTGGGGCTTGCTGTGGCCTGGGGTGCTGGTTTGGCTTGCGTCGTGACCTGGGAGGCGGCCGTCCGTGGGGTGGTGGGTGCGGGCCTGGCGGTGGCCGGGGAGGCGAGCGTGGCGGTGAGGGCTACGACTCCGGCGAGTGCCCCGGCGATGACGCTGAGGTGGTGGAGGCGGGCGTGCATGTGGCGGCTCCAAGGGGTGCTGCGGGTTGGAGGGCCTAGCATCGCTCAGCCGGGGTGGGCTCTGGGGGGCAGAACGGGGTTCTGGGGATAACGGCGACGCTCGGGCGAGAGCCTGTGGATAAGCGCCGGTCCATGGCGCGGCCGGGTTCCGGCCCAGAGGGGCAGTGGCCCAGGGCATTCGGGCTCAGGGTGTCAGCTGCCCAGGGAGGGTGGGTGGAGCTCTGGGCGTCGGCGGCCCGGGTGTCCGCGACTCAGAGTGCCGGTGGTTCGGGGTGCCGGTGGTTCGGGGTGCCGGTGGTTCGGGGTGCCGGTGGTTCGGGGTGCCGGTGGTTCGGGGTGCCGGTGGTTCGGGAAAGGTTTGGGCCCAGCGGGTCAAGTGCTCAGAGGGTTTGGGGGGGTGGGGGATTGGGCGAGGTGGAGGAGTTCGGTGCGGATGAGGTTCTCCGGCAGGTCCATCGTGTGGACGACGCCCCACTGCAACGCCCCCAGCACAGCCCATCCACGGATCCGGTCCCGTTCTGAGGGGTTGGGGCCGACCAGGCGTTCGTGGATGGCGTCGCGGAAGGTGCGGATGGCCTCGCCGGGGGTGCCGGGTGGGGCGGAGTCGGCGGTGCCGAAGTCTTCCATGAGGAGCCGGATCACCGCCCTGTTGCGCACCACGCAGTCCACCAGCGCGGGGACGAAGTCGTCGCGGGTGCCGAGCAGGGCGAAGACGTCGTCGGCGGCGGGCGCGAGGAGTTCGGCGGCCAGCCGGTCCTTCGGGTGGAAGTGGTAGGCGACCGCGGTTTTGGTGAGGCCCACTTCGGCGGCGATGTCGGCCAGTGACGTGGCCGCGTAGCCGCGTTCGGCGAACAGGCGCTGGGCGGCGGCGAGGATGCGGCTGCGGGTGTCGTTCCCGGGGTCGATTGTGGTCATCATCTCATTTCCGGTTTAGCACGGGATTTCCGGAAATTTCCCGTCTAATCTCGGCATCGTAGACGCTGTACGAGCGTACAGGACGGGCGTAAACAATGACGAGGTTTCTCGGGCGGCTCGGTAGCTGGTGTGCACGGCACGGGCGGCTGGTACTGGCGTTATGGGTGATCGCGGCCGCCGGCCTCATGGTCGGCAGCCTGGTCTCCGGCCGGCCGGTCAGCAATGACGTGACCATTCCCGGCACCGACGCGCAGCGCGCGCACGACCTGATGCGCGACGGGTTCGGCCCGGGGTACGCGCCGGGCGGCACGGTGCAGCTGGTGCTCTATTCCGACAAGGGACCGCTCACGGACGAGCCGAAGAAGCAGGCCGTCGAAAGGTCCATGGACAAGCTCCGCGACCTCCCCCACGTCGAGCAGGTCGAGACGCCCTACCGGCGCGGCGGCATCGCCTCCAACCTGCAGATCGGCCTGATCGTGATCCGGATGGAGGGCCACGACAGCGCCAAGGTCGCCGAGACCTCGCAGGCGCTGTCGAAGGCCGCGGATCCGGCCCGCGCGGTGGGCATCGAGGTGGTTCCGGCGGACAGTTCGACGCCTGCCGACAAGGAGATCAAGACCGGCCCCAGCGAGATCATCGGCGTCACGTGCGCGTTGCTCGTGCTGGTGCTGGCCTTCGGCACGCTCGTGGCCGCCCTGATCCCGATCTTCACCGCGCTGGTCAGCGTGGCCGCGGGCCTGGGCGTGATCGGGCTGCTCGGGCATGTGGTCGACGTGCCGAAGCAGGCGGGCATCATGGCCACGATGATCGGGCTCGGCGTGGGCATCGACTACGCGTTGTTCCTGCTCTCGCGGCACCGCAAGCTGCTGGCCGACGGGGTGCCGGTGCTGGAGTCGGTGCGGCGGACGGTCTCCAGTTCGGGCGGCGCGGTCGTGTTCGCGGGCGGCACGGTGATCATCGCGCTCAGCGCGCTCGTGCTCGGCGGCTTCCCGCTGCTGCGCACGCTCGGCTGGATCACCGGCATCTCGGTCGTCTTCGCCGTGCTCACCTCGATCACGCTGGTCCCGGCGCTGCTCGGCGTACTGGGCGAGAAGGTCAACGCGCTCAAGGTGCCGTTCCTCGGCCGCCGCAAGGAGAGTTCCGGCGGCGGCTGGGCCGGGCTCGGCGCGTGGGTCGCCAAGCGGCCGTGGAGCGTCCTGCTGGCCAGTGTCCTGGCACTCGGCGCGCTCGCCGCGCCCGCGCTCGCGCTCAAGCTGGGACCGCTCGACGACGGGTACGGCACGCAGGGCTCGGCCCCCCGCCGCGCCTACGAACTGATGGCCACCGGCTTCGGCCCCGGCAGCAACGGCCCGCTGGTCGTCGTGGCGGAACTGGGCAACAAGGTCGCCAAGGCCACCGACCCGATCGTCGAAGGCCTGGCCAGGGACGTGGGCAAGATCGACGGCATCGCCCATGTGAGCCCGCCCAAGCTCAACGACGCCGGCCGTACCGTGCTGATCCAGGCGATCCCCGACTACGCGCCCAGCGACGAGCGCGCGCCCGCCGTCGTCGCGGCGGTCAGGGCGCTGGACAGGCCGGGCGTGAACGTGCACGTCGGCGGCGAGGTGGCCGCGCTCGCCGACGCCGCGGACCGTATCTCGGGCAACACACCGCTGGTCATCGGCGTGGTGGTGCTGCTCAGCGCGATGCTCCTGCTGCTGGCGTTCCGCGCGCCGGTGGTGGCGCTCAAGGCGGCGCTGATGAACCTGGTGTCGCTGGGGGCCGCGTTCGGCGCGCTCGCGATCGTCTTCTCCTACGGCCTGGGCAGCCAGTTGGTCGGCATGGACCCACCGGCCGACGCCTCCTACCTGCAGACCCTCTTGTTCACCGTGCCCATCGAGCCTTATGTGCCGTTGATGCTGTTCGCGGTGCTGTTCGGGCTCTCGATGGACTATGAGGTGTTCCTTCTCACCGCGGTACGGCAGGCGTACCTGAAACAGACGGAGCGCAGGAGCTCGCGACGAGAGAGCGACGAAGGAGCCAACGAGGAGCGAAGCGGGCGCGACCATGGACACAGTGACAACCGGAGGGCGGTGGCGGAGGGGCTGGGCTCGACCGGCCGGGTCATCACCTCCGCCGCCCTGATCATGGTCGCGGTGTTCGTCGCCTTCATCGCCTACCCGGACCCGCTGGTGAAGACGTTCGGCGTGGGGCTGGCGGTGGCCATCGCCGTGGACGCCACGATCATCCGCGGCTTCCTCGTCCCCGCCACCATGGTGCTGCTCGGCCGCCTCAACTGGTGGTGCCCGCGCTGGCTGGACCGACTGCTGCCCAACCTCTCGGTCGAAGGTCACGAGGACGACGAGGAGCCGCGGGTCTGGAAGAGTGAGCCCCATGTCGTATCCCGAAGTTAGGTACAAAGGCGACTCGGGAGAGCACAGCGGCGTGCTCCGCCCGGGCGATCAAGCCCCCGACCTGGTCATGGGCGCCGGCGGCACCGAGGTGCACTATCTCGGAACCGGCGCCACCACCGATGGGCAGTTCGGGCTGTATCGGTGGGAGATGGGCGTCCGGCCGGGCGGCGCCACCCCGCACTTCCACCGGACGATCTCCGAGTCGTTCTACGTGATCTCCGGCTCGGTCAAGCTCTACAGCGGCGACACGTGGGTGGACGGCCGGCCCGGCGACTTCCTGTACGTGCCGCCCGGCGGTCACCACGGCTTCCGCAACGAGTCGGGCGAGCGCGTGACCATGCTGATCCTGTTCACGCCGGGCGCGCCGCGGGAGGCGTACTTCGAGGCGCTGGCCGAGCTCGCCACCTCCGGCCGCAAGCTGAGCGACGAGGAGTGGACCGAGCTGTATCACCGGCACGACCAGTACATGGTCTAGAGCCCGAGGATCTCCCTTTCCACGTGGTCGAGGGCCAGCCGTACCCCGCCCAGAGCGACGCTCTCGTCACCGAACGTGGAGGTGACCACCTCGGGCACGCCGAGGCACAGGTCGGTCAGATGGCGGCGGAACGGCACGAGCAGGACGTCGCCCGCGCGGGAGTAACCGCCGCCGACCACCAGCAGGTCGGGGTCGACGGCCAGCACGAGGGCGGCGGCCCCGATCGCGAGCTTCTCCGCGAAGCGCTCCACCGCGCGGGCGGCGGCGGGATCGCCGTCGCCGGCGGCCTTGAAGACGGCGGCCGCCTCGCCGTGCGTGTCGAGTTCCGCGGCGGCGTCCTCCCAGCCGACCTGGCGCAGCGCGCCGATCTCGCCGGCCGCGCCGGTCCTGCCGCCATGGAGCCGCCCGCCGATCAGCATGCCCGCGCCGACCCGATGGCCGACCAGGACGTAGACGACGTCGGCGGCGTGCTGCGCGCTGCCGCGCCAGTGCTCGGCCAGGGCGGCGAGGTTGGCGTCGTTGGCGGCCAGGCCCTTGCACCCGAACCAGCCCCCGGCCAGCCCCGCGAGGTCGACGCCCGTCCAGCCGGGCAGCACGGTCGACAGGGAGACGCGGCCCGAGCGGTCCACGACGCCCGTGGTGCCCGCGCAGACCGCCCACACCCGGGTACGGGCCACGCCCGCGACGTCCACGCAGGCCAGGGCGGCCTGGCGGGCGGCCTCCAGGCGTTCGGGCGCGGGGGCGCCGTCGGAGACGGGCACGCGGTGCCAGCCGACGACCTCGCCGTTGAGGTCGGCGAGCGCGGCGAGGATCTTGTTGGCGCCGATGTCGACGCCGAGCACGTATCCGGCGTCGGCGCGGAAGCCGAACCTGCGGGCGGGCCGGCCCATGACGCCTTCGTCCGGCGGGATCTCCCTGACCCAGCCGCGCTCGGCCAGCTCGTCCAGGACGGCCTCGACGGTCTGCCGGGACAGCCCGGTGATCCGGCCGAGCCGGGTGAGCGTGGCCACGCCTTCGCGGCGTAGCGCGTTCAGCGTGACCTGGGTGTTCACCCGTCGCAGGAGCGAAGCGTCACCCGCCACTTATGTGACTCCGTTTCATAACTGTGACCGACTCCACCTATTGACCTGTTTGACCTCGAATCCTAGCATCGGCCGACATACGTGAATTGGTTACATATCTGGAGGGCTGATGGTCACTCTCGCCGTCGTCGGCGCGGGTTCACGCGGGTCCGGGTACGCCCGCCGCGCCGAGGGCAGGGCACGCGTGGTGGCCGTCGCCGACCCGCTGGCCGCCCGCCGGGAACGTTTCCCCGACGCCGCCCAGTACGCCGACTGGCGCGAGCTGGCCGCCCTCCCCCGCCAGGCCGACGCCGTGATCATCGCCACCATGGACGCCGACCACGTCGAGCCCGCGGTCCGCTTCGCCGAGCTCGGCTACCACATCCTGCTGGAGAAGCCGATGGCGGTCTCCGAGCAGGACTGCCGCACGATCGTGGCCGCCGCCGAGAAGGCCGGCACCGTCTTCGCCGTCTGCCACGTGCTGCGCTACACGCCCTACACCCGGACACTCAAGCAGCTGCTCGACACGGGCGCCATCGGCGAGATCGTCAGCGTGCAGCACCTGGAACCGGTCGGCTGGTGGCATCAGGCCCACTCCTACGTGCGCGGCAACTGGCGGCGTACCGACGAGTCGACCTTCATGCTGCTCGCCAAGTCCTGCCACGACCTCGACTGGCTCGTGCACATCATGGGCAGGCAGGTCACCCGGGTCTCCTCCTTCGGCGGCCTCAAGCACTTCCGCCCGGAGAACCGTCCCGAGGGCGCCGCCGACCGCTGCCTGGACTGCGCGGTCGAGAGCACCTGCCCCTACTCCGCGCCCCGCCTCTACCTGCCGCTCGCCGGGCGCGAGAGCTGGCCGCTGACCGTGATCACCGAGGACGTCTCGGCGGCGGGCGTACGCGAGGCGCTGCGCACCGGCCCGTACGGCAGATGCGTCTACGCCTGCGACAACGACGTCGTCGACCACCAGGTCGTCAACATGGAGTTCGAGGGCGGCGCGAGCGCGGCGTTCACCATGACCGCCTTCACCCCCCAGCAACACCGCCAGACCCGGATCTTCGGCACGCACGGCTCCATCGAGGGCGACGGCGTGCTGCTGAAGGTGACCGACTTCGTGACGGGCGAGACGTCCGTCGTCGACAGCTCCGCCACCGGCGACGGTACGGCCGGCGGCGGTCACGGCGGCGGCGACGAGGGCCTGATGGCGGCGTTCCTGAGCGCGGTCGAGACCGGAGACCGCTCGGCCGTGCTGTCCTCGCCCGGCGAGAGCCTGCACAGCCACCTGATCGCCTGGGCGGCCGAGAGGTCCCGCCTCGACGGCACCACCGTCACCTTGGAAGGAACCCCCCGATAATGCACGGTAAGAAGATCACGGCCGCTCTGGTCGCGGGACTGCTGGGCCTCGGCCTGGCGGCTTGCGGCGGGCAGGACGCCGGATCCACCAGCACCCAGAAACCGGCCGACGGCGGGCGCGGCCCGCTCACCTTCGCCAGCGGCAAGTTCGAGGCCGAGGCCACGCAGAAGATCGTCGACACCTGGAACGCCGCCCACCCGAACGAGAAGGTCACCTCGGTCCTGCTGCCGGAGAGCGCCGACGAGCAGCGCCGCAAGCTCATCCAGAACGCCCAGACCAAGTCCGACGCCTTCGACGTCCTGCTCATCGACGCCGTGTGGACCGGCGAGTTCGCCGCCAACCGCTGGGCCGACGAGCTGACCGGGCCGCGCTTCGACGTCACCGGCTTCCTGCCCCCGTCCGTCGAGACCGGCAAGTACCGGGGCAAGCTCTACGCGATGCCGCTGTTCACCGGCACCGGGCTGCTCTACTACCGCAAGGACCTGGTCAAGGAGCCGCCCAAGACCTGGGACGAGATGAAGAAGATCTGTGCCGAGGTGCTGCCGAAGCAGAAGGGCATGTCCTGCTACGGCGGGCAGTTCGACAAGTACGAGGGCCTGACCGTCAACTTCGCCGAGGCGGTCAACTCGGCCGGCGGCCAGTTTCCCGAGGTCAGCAGCGAGTCGGCCAAGCAGGCCGCGCGGTTCCTGGCCGACGGATTCACCTCCGGGATGATCCCCAAGGAGGCGGTCACGTACAAGGAGGAAGAGGGGCGCGTCGCCTTCCAGGAGGGCAAGCTGCTCTTCTACCGCAACTGGGCCTACATGTACGAGGCCGCCAACAAGACCGACGGCTCCAGCAAGGTCGCCGGCAAGTTCGACGTGGCGCCGATCCCCGGGCTGAACGGGCCGGGCGCCGGCACGCTCGGCGGCAACAACCTGGCCCTGTCGGCCTTCTCCAAGCACAAGGAGACGGCCAAGGACTTCATCGCCTTCGTCACCTCGGCCGAGCAGGAGAAGGCGTTCGCGCTCATCAACTCCACGCCCATGGCCAGGGCCTCGCTCTACGAGGACCCCGAGCTGATCAAGAAGTACCCGTACCTGCCCGCGCTCAAGGAGGGCATCCTGGCGGCCAAGCCGCGGCCTTCGGCGGTCAAGTACGGCGACGTCACCGCGGCCATCCAGGAGTCGGCGTACGCGATCGTCTCCGGGACCAAGCCCGTCGACCAGGCGCTCGCCGAGATGCAGTCCGCGCTGAGCCCCCTGCTCAAGTGATCCGCACCAGGCAGAATCTCCTCGGCTGGGGGATGGTCTCGCCGACGCTGGTCGTACTGGCGCTGGTGGTGTTCTATCCCCTGGTCGCGGCGATGCGCGAATCCTTCTACACCAGCGGTCAGACGCTCGACGCCGACGGCTTCGTGGTCGAGGGCGAGCGGTTCGCCGGCGCGGCCAACTACGCCGGCGTCCTCGGCGAGCGCTTCCTCAACGCCACGCTCAACACCACGCTGTTCACGGTGGTGACGGTGGCGTTGGAGGTCGTGCTCGGCGTCGCGATGGCGCTGGTCATGCACCGCGCCTTTCGCGGGCGCGCGTTCCTGCGGGCCAGCATCCTGGTGCCGTGGGCGGTGCCGACCGCGGTCTCCGGCCTCATGTGGAAGTGGATCTTCCAGGCGGACGGCGTCGCCAACGCGATCCTCGGCACCCAGATCCTCTGGACCGCCGACGGCGTGTGGGCCAAGCTGGCCGTGATCATCGCCGACGTGTGGAAGACGTCGCCGTTCGTCGGCCTGCTCGTGCTGGCAGGGCTGCAGATCATCCCGGCCGAGGTGTACGAGGCCGCCCGCGTCGACGGCGCCTCGGCCGCGCAGCGGTTCTGGCGGATCACGCTCCCGCTGGTGAAACCGGCGCTGCTGGTGGCGGTGCTGTTCCGGCTCATGGACGCCCTGCGCGTCTTCGACCTGCCGTACGTGCTCATCGGACCGCGCAAGGCGTCGGTCGAGACGTTGTCCGGGCTGATCTGGGACGAGGCCACCCGCGTCCACTACGGCCCCGCCTCCGCCTACGGCACCGCCCTGTTCGTCTACATCGCGGTGATCGCGTTCGTGTTCGTGAAGCTGCTGGGCGCCGACCTGCTGAGCGACGTCCGGGCCCGCAAGAAGGAGTCGCGCGATGCTGCTGCGTAGAGCGGGCCTGGTGGGCATCGCCCTGTACTGCCTGGTGCCCTTCTACTGGATGGTGGTCTCCAGCTTCCGCCGTACCTCCGACATCTACGACAAGTCGCCGGTGCCGGTGCCGTGGTCGCTGGAGAACTACGCCGCCGTCTTCGCCGAGGGCATGGGCTTCGGCCGCGCGCTGGGCAACAGTCTGCTGGTCGCCTCCGTCACGACCGCCGTGACGCTGCTCGTGGGCACCATGACGGCGTACGCGCTGGCCCGGCTGACCTTCCGCGGCAAGAACCTCATCCTCGCCCTGATCATCGCCGTGTCCATGTTCCCCGGGGCGCTGCTGATCGTGCCGCTGCTGAAGCTGTTCACCACGATCGGCTGGATCAACACCTACCAGGCGATGATCGTGCCTTCGATGTCGTTCGCCCTGCCGCTGACCGTGTGGAACCTGACCGTCTTCTTCCGCCAGCTCCCCCTGGAACTGGAGCAGGCCGCCATGATCGACGGCTGCACGGCCTTCGCCGCCTTCCGCCGCGTCCTGCTCCCCCTGGCCGCCCCCGGCGTCTTCACCACCGCTATCATCGCCTTCATCTGCACGTGGAACGAGTTCATCATCGCCGTGACCATGGTCAACGACCAGGCGACGCAGACCGCGACGGTCCGCATCGCCCAGTTCACCGGGGCGGCCAAGTTCGACACCCCGTTCGGCACGCAGATGGCCGCGGGCGTCCTGGTGACGATCCCGCTGGTCCTGCTGGTCCTGTTCTTCCAGCGCCGCATCGTCGCCGGCCTCACGGCGGGCGCCCTGAAGTAGCCCTCACCAGCAGACCGGCAACGCCCGCACCCCTCCGGTCACCGACGAACGATCACACTCGACCTCCTCCGCCGGTACGGCCAGCCGCAACGCCGGCAGGCGAAGGAAGACCGTCGTGAGCACCAGGTGCAGCAGCAGCCGGGTCAGCTGCGCGCCCAGGCAGTAGAACTTGCCGTGCCCGAAGCCGAGGTGCGGGTTGGGCACGCGGTCGATCAGGAACGCGCCGGGCTCGCGGAACCAGCGCGCGTCCCGGTTGGCGGCCTGCATCGACAGGACCACCAGGTCCCCCGCTCGCATCCTGGCCGCACCCAGGTCGATGCCGGCCAGCGCGTACCGGGGGATCCAGCTGCCTCCCGGCACCGCCACCCGCATGATCTCCTCGACCGCGGAGGGAGCCAGGCCGGGCTCGGCCACCAGCCGCCGCCGCTGAGCCTGATCGGCCAGCAGGTACAGCAGCCCGTATCCGATCCGCGCCGCGACCGTCTCGTACTCCACCAGCCCCACGTGGCCGCACAGGACATCGGTGGCCGCCTCGGGGCCGAGCGCGGCCAGCCGGGTGATCACGTCCTTGCCCGCCCTGCCACGCTCCCGCTCGACCATCCTGCTCATCGCCGCGCGCATCCCGGCCGGCTCGTCCGCCATCCGTCCCGGCGCGCGTAACCAGCGGGAGCGCCACCGGTAAAGCTCCCACTCCGGTTCCGGTACGCCCACGAAGCCGTAGACCGCCCGCATGGCGTACGGCACGGCCAGTTCGGCATACAGGTCGGCGGCCGAGCCTCGGGCCACGAGTTTCGACAGGATCTCGTCGAGCACGGCCTGGGCCCGCGCCCGCTCCGCGGCCACCCGGCGCCTGCCGTACGCCGGTAACAGCAGCGCGCGCTGGCGCCGATGAGCGGCCATCTCGCCGTGAACGTCGCCCGGCGGATCGAACAGCCGCGCCGGCCACAGCCGCGGGGCGGACGCGGGATCGGGGTGGGACCGGCCGATGCGCCCGTCGGCGCAGAGCGCGCGCACGTCGGAGTAGCGGGTCACCAGCCAGCCGGCGGCCCCCGCGGCGGTGCGCACGCGGACCGGACCCTCCCGAGCGCGAAGACGCTCGAACTCGGGAGGCTCGGCGAAGGGAGTGGGCGCCGTGAAGGGCATCGGCCCGAACTCCTCTGACACGGCGCGGTCCCCCTGGCTGGAAGGTTCCTCTGGCGGTGCCGCTCAGCTCGTACGGCCGCTCCCCGCCGGCCGGAGCGCCTCGGCGACGTTCACGATCGCTTCGACGAACGCGGGAATCGAGTCCTTGTGGAAGCGCAGGTACAGGCCGGGCTCGACCAGTTCGAGCTCGGTCAGGATGGGGTTTCCCGCCGCGTCGTCGGCCATGTCGACCCGGGCGTACAGGAGCTTGTCCGCATCGGGCACGGTGGCCAGCACCCGATCGGCGAGGTCCCGTTCCGCGGCGGTCGGCCGCCAGGGCTCGGTGCCGGGGTGCGCGTCCCTGGGCGCGTCGTAGCGCAGGCCGGGCGCGAGGACCGCCCGCTTGCGGATGGCGTGCAGGAAGCGGTTGCGGACGAAGACCAGCGCCCGCTCCCCGCTCACGTCGATACGCGAGAGGTACGGCTGGACCATAGCGGTGACCCCGTCGGCATGGATGCGTTCGACGTGGGCGGCGGCCTGGTCCCGATCGGCGGGGGTGTAGCGGGCGGCGAAGCGCGCCCCCGCCCCCACGGCCGGTTTGACGACGAAGTCGTGCCCGGCGGGCAGCTCGACGGCCGAGCCGGGAACCAGGTACGTGGTCGGCACCACGGGGACCTTCCGCTCACGCAGTTCGAGCAGGTACTCCTTGCGGGCGTTCCAGTGGATGATCTCCGGCGGGTTCGCCACGCGGGTGCGCTCCGCGCAGCGGTCGACCCACGCCAGGAACTCGGCCGAACGCCAGGAGTAGTCCCACGGAGAGCGGACGACGGCGAGATCGAAACAGGACCAATCGATTTCTGGATCGTCCCAATAGGTGATTTCCGCTTCGGCTTCGACCTCGTCGAAGGCCGCGTGCAGCAGCGGCATATCCAAATCGGGATTGACTTCCGGTCGCGGTCTGGCGGTCACCAAGGCAATGCGCGCATGAGTCATGTGCACCCGTCCTTTGGAAATCGGCCGCCCTTATAGAACCATGACAATTGGGCGCGGGCAACGATTCTCTAGGGCAGATGTCTATGAGGAATGGCGGAGGGACTCCTGGATGTTAGTAAGGTTTCGGCTCGCGTGCAGGGAGTCCGGATGATGCGCGCCCAAAACCTTGATGCTGCGGTCGCGGGTTTCTTTCTGCAGGCGGAAGGCCTCCTCTGAACGGCCCATCGTGTGCAGGGTCTCGGCCAGGCTCGTGGCCGACTGCAGCGTGTGCGGGTGATCTTCGCCGAGTGTCCGCCGCCGGCGGCTCAGCGCCTCGACCTGCAGGGTGTGGGCCCGCTCGTGGTCGCCCAGAGTCCGCAGGTCGACCGCGAGGTTGTTGGCCGAGCGTAGGGTGTCGGGATGATCGTCGCCCAGTACCTCCCGGTACCGGGCGTAGGTCTCTTCGTGCAGGTCGCGGGCTTCCTCGAAGCGGCCGAGCGCGTGGAGCGCCACCGCCAGGTGGTTGGCGGAGTGCAGGGTGTGCGGGTGCCTCGGGCCGAGCACGCGCTCGTAGCGCTCGAAGGCGTCCTTCTGTAACGCGTAGGCCTCCCGGTCGCGGCCGAGCAGGTGCAGATTGATCGCGGATCCGTGCTTGAGCCGCAGGGTCAGGGGGTCGTCGGCGCCCAGTCCCGCCTCCGCCTCGTCGGCCGCCTGCTCGTAGAGCCGGGCCGCGTCCGCGTAGTCGCCCTGTTCGCGCAGCGCCCTGGCCAGGTCACGGGCGGCGGCGAGGGTCTGCGCGTGCCGGGGGCCGAGGGTCTTCTGCCATTGCGCGTAGAGCTGGGCGGAGAACCTGGCGCTGGCCTGGGCCTCGCCCCGCTCGATCAGGTACCAGCCGGCGTCGCAGGCCATCCCCCGCAGGTCGTGGTCGCCGGAGGCGTCCGGGGCGACGGCGAACAGGTGCGGGACCATGCGTGACCAGGCGGCCCATCCGGCGGGGTCCTCCGGGTCGCCGGGCCGGTAGTGGGCCAGCAGCGCCCTGGCGTGCTCCAGGACGATCTCCTGCTCGGCCGGCGGCAGGTGATCGCGGATGATGCTCTGGGTGAGCCGGTGCAGCCGGAGCCCGCCGCGCGCGCCGACCGCCAGGCCGAAGCGGCTCAGGGAGCCGACGCCCCGGCGCAGGGCGAGCGCGTCGTCCTCGGCCGCCGTCAGGCCGTCCAGCGGGCCTTTCCCGGCCGCGACCGGGTGCGCGCCGACCAGCCACTCCACGGGAATCGTGTCCGGCGCGAGGAACGAGCAGATCCGGGCCAGGGCCAGGCCGACCGGTTCGTGCCTGGCCAGCCGTTCGATGGTCAGGCCCACGGCCGCGGCCAGTGAGTGCGGGTACTCGCCCGCCGCGCCCTCGCTCAGCACCTCCTTCGGCCGTGAGCGCAGCAGCCCCAGGTAGTCGCCCGGGGCGGTCGCGGTCTCGGCCAGAAAGGTGCCCGCCTGCACCAGCGCGAGCGGGAGGTCGCCGAGCTCGGCGGCCAGCGCCGCCGCCTCGGACCCCCGCAGGTCCGGGCCGTGACTGCGGATCAGCTGGACCGACTCGGCCCGCTCCATCACGTTCACCGGGACGGTGACGGCCAGGTGCTCCCAGCCGCCAACCCGGGAGGTGATCACCACGTGGCCGGGGCCGCCGGGCAGCCAGCGGCGGACCAGCCCGGGATCCTCGGCGTTGTCGATCAGCAGCAGCCAGCCGGAGTGCTGGCGCAGGTGCGCCTTGAGCAGGGCGACCGCGCTGCCCGAGTCGACGTCGGGGATCGCCAGCCGTAACTGGACCGACAGCTCCGCCAGTTGCTTGCCGATGAGCATCGGGTCCTCGGCGTCGATCCACCACACGACGGAGTAGTCGGCGGCGAACTGGTGCGCGTACTCGATCGCGATCTGTGTCTTGCCCACGCCGCCCCAGCCGCGCAGCACCTGGACCTTGGCCAGGCCGCCGGTGCGGAAGCGGCGGCCCAGTTCGGCGATGACCTCTTCCCTGCCGGTGAACTCGGGGTTGCGCGGCTCGACGTTCCAGACGGTGGGCAGCATGCCGGTCGCGGGCGGAGCACCGGTGGCGTAGCGGGCGAGCGCCGCCTCCACCGTGGCGGTCAGCGGATCGGCGTCGCCGAGCGTCTCCCTGCAGTCGGCCAGAAGCTCCCCCAGCAGCGACGGGGCGGAGGGGGCGCCGCGCTGGGCCAGGATCGTCGCCCGCTCGTGGCGCAGGCTCAGGCACGCGGGCGACTTGTCGCAGGCGGCGCCGCGGCACAGCTCCACGACGCCGCCGGAGATCTGCTCGGCCAGCTCGTGCTGTCCGGACTCGGCGAGGACGGACACCGCCTGATGCAAGATCGGGACAATCTCCTCCAGCCGCGCGCCGTGCTCGGACAGCCGGCGCCGTTCCCGGGCCAGGTCCTCGCCCAGGCGGTCGGCCAGCTCTCTGGCCTCCCTCAACGGCGGCTCCCCTTCGGCCGCGCGGGCGCCGTCCGTGATGGCGCCGGCGTTGTACTCGGCGGCCAGCCGATTCCATACCTGGAGCCAGGTCACCTGCTCGGCCGCCGGCACCTCACAGACGTTGAGAAAGGTAATCAGAAAGGCCTTCGTTGGGAACTTACGCCCGTTGAGTACTTCCCCCAGCGTTGTGCGCGGCAGCGAGCCACCGGCGGAGACCGCACGTTTCTCCAGATCGCGATAGGCCGGCATATCCGCCCGCGCACGCAGTATCCGCATAAGTCGCGCCAAGTCTTCCTTTGTCGCGACCTTTGTCACAGCAGAGGCAAGGTCAGCCGACTCTTCTCCCATAACGCCTCATTGAACTGTCCGCGATTGTCCAAGCTTGTCCGCAAGAGTACGCGAATTGTCCGCTCTTTAGCACCCGGTGCGCATTTATGTGACCGCTATCGCGGGGAAAAGCCGGACCTATTCTCCGCGCCCGCGTCCCCGCGTGTCCTGTCCCATCCGCGAGTGGCGCGGATCCAGCACGATCTTGTCCACCGCTCTGGCGGGACAGTCGCGCGCGAGCGTTCATGGACGCAGGTAAGGAGGTTCCGGGATGGATCTGAAGCACGTGTTCGACGCCCTGGGCAGCAGCTCGGGATATCTGGTGGCGGGGGTCGCCGCCATTGTCCTGGTCGTCCTCGTCGGCGCGTACCGGCAGGGCAGGTCGATCGAGTTCTGGCCGCCGCGGGTGGGACCGCGCGAGGAGGCGCTCGCCCCGGCGGCGGCGACCGACGACGAGGCCGTCCAGCTCTTCGAGACCACGCAGGCGCGCGACTTCTACCAGGCGATCGCCCCCAACTACGACCAGCGCAACTCCGCCAACCTGCTGGAGACCCACCGGGCGGTCATCAGGCTGCTGGTCGGCCTGCGCGACGCCAAGCCCAATCTCCGCGTCCTCGACCTGGGCGGCGGCTCCGGCAAGAACGTCGCGACGCACTTCTTCCTCGACACCTCGATGCGCTGGACCTACGTGGACTTCTGTCCGGGCATGGCCGAGCAGTTCCAGCGTCATCTGGCGGGTCAGCCGCTCTACGAGCGCACGAAGATCCTCGTCGAGGACATCAACCGGGTCCGCGACCGCATCGCGCCCCGGTCGCAGGATGTCATCCTGCTCAACCTCGTCCTGTCCTCGATGCCGGAGATGCCGGACTTCGGGCGGCTGGCCGGTCTGCTCGCTCCGGGCGGAACGCTGATCGTCTGCGACATCGACCCCGGCTACACCGAGGCCCACCCGCTCTACCAGGCCATGTCCACCAGTGGCGCCAAGGTCGGGCTCCGTACCCGGGCCGTCCCGCCGCTCGCCGTCGGCGCCCGGGCGGACGAGGCCGGACTCCAGCTCAGCGCCATGCGGCAGGTCTACGCCGACCGCCTCTACTCCTTCGTCGCCGTGTTCGTCAACGCCACGCGCGTACGCGGCGGGAACACCGAGGTCCCCGCCGTCGAGGCGCCCGCCTCGTGAGGAGCGGGCGCTATGACGGGCTGGGCGTGGGATCCGGGTCGGGTTCGCCCGGATCCGGGCCGGTCTGCCCCTCGACTCCCACGGTGATGACGATCGTCCGGCCGGGCTGGGCACACCGGCCCGCCGGCACGTTCTGCGCGAGCACCGTGTCCACCTCGCCGGGCTCGGTCACGATCTGTACCCGCTGTTCCACGGCGAACCCCGCCGCCTTCAGCCCCGCGAGCGCGCTCTCCCTGCCCTTGCCGACCACCGCGGGCACCTCGGCCCCGTGCTGCGTGACGACCAGCGCCACCGCGCTCCCGCCCGCCACCCGGCTGCCCGCCGCGGGCTCCGACGACAGCACCCGCCCGCCCGGCTGCGCCGAGCAGGCCCGGCTCACCACACCGGTCTCCAGCCCGGCCCGCCCGAGCGCGAGCTCCGCCGCCTTCCTGCCCAACCCCTTCAGCTCCGGTACGGCCAGCCCCGCCGACACGTCGAGATCGACCTCCGCCCCCTTGGCCAGCAGCGCACCGGCGGCGGGACGGCTGGCCAGCACGCGGCCGATCCGCTGCCCGGAGTCCACCTCGTGGAACGTCCCCGCGCTGAGCCCGGCCCGCCTGAGCGCCTTCACCGCGGCGGAACGATCCAGCCCCACCACGCTCGGCACCCCCACCCCTACCGGCTCCGCCCTCGGCGGTGGCGGAGCCGGTTCGGTGGCGCCCCCTCGTACCTTCGATTCCTGCCGCTCGCGCGACGGGGAGGGCTCGGCGAGCTGCGGCAGCAGCAGCGCGGGCACGGAACCGCTGGGCTGCGCGGCCGCCTGGGGCGCCGGGCCGTCGCCGGAGCGGAAGGCCGGAACCAGCAGCGTCACCAGCACCGCCGCGCTCACCAGCAGCGCGCAGGAGACCGCGAGCCCCGCGCGGTTGGCGGCGCTGGCCCGCCGGCCGGCGCGCACGTCCTGCGTGTCCTGGCTCACCACCACCGGACCGCTCACCGCGGCGCCGAGCGGCACGGCGACCGACGCGGCCGACGGGCTCGACGGGCTCGATGGAGTTGACGCGGCCGACGGGGCCGGCAGGTGGTAGACGTCCGGGGCCGCCCCTGTCGTCTCGGGCTCGGCCATCGGGGCCGCCCCCGAGCGCAGCAGGTGCGGCGGAGGTGAGCGCAGCACCTCCGCCGGCACCCCGTCGGAGTCGCCCAGCAGCGCGTACAGCAGGTCGCGGCTCGACGGCCGGTTGCGCGCGTCCTTGTCGAGGCAGGCCGCCACCAGGTCGCGCAGGTACCCGTCCAGCCGCCCGAGCTCCGGCGGCGCGGTGAGGATGCGGTGCAGCACCGGCGCCACGGAGTCCTGCCCGAACGGCGCGCTGGCGTTGGCCGCGAAGCACATGGTGGCGCCCCAGGAGAACACGTCGGCCGCGCCGGTGACCAGCGCGGCGGTGATCTGCTCCGGCGCCATGTAGGCGGGTGTGCCCACCCCGCGTCCGCTCTGCGTGGCCGCGGCGTCCAGCACCCGCGCCAGCCCGAAGTCGATCACCCGGGGCCCGTCCGGGCCGAGCAGGACGTTCTGCGGCTTGAAGTCGCGGTGCACGATCCCGGCGCGGTGGATGGCCGCCAGCGCGGTCGCGGTCCCGACCGCGAGCCGCTCCAGCGCGCCGCCGCTCTTGGGCCCGGTGAGCGTGACGTCCCGATACAACGAAGGACCGTCGACGAACTCGCTCACGATGTACGGCCGGCCCTCGTCGAACCCGGCGTCCGCCACCTGGGCGGTGCAGAACCGTGCGACGTGCTTGGCCAGCTCCACTTCGCGTAAGAATGTCGCCTGCTCGTCCCCCACCGGACCGTGGAGCAGTTTGATCGCGTAGTGTTCCTCGCCCCTCATCCCGAGGAACACCACGCCCTGGCCGCCTTCGCCCAGCCGGCCGGACAGTGTGTAGTCGCCCAGTTGCCGCGGGTCCCCCGATTTGAGCGGCTGCGTGTCAGGCACAAGGGCCTCCCCTCGCCGCCACCCGGTACTCATTCCACTGAAAGCAACCAATGGCGGACAGTCAACGCGGGCCGCCCAATCGGCACACGACCGTGACACATCCGGTCAGGACGGGCGGCTTACCTTGCCCGAGTAGGTGACATCGGTGTCACCGCGGCGCGTCACCCTGATCACCGCCTGGTCGGCGTCGCCGCCGCTGGGGAACATCCGGAGGGTGCCGGGGTAGCACTCCGCGCCGCGTACGTCATCGAGGGTGTAGACCATCGCGCTGGAGGTGCCGGCCAGGCGACCGGAGCAGCGCAGGTCGGCGCCCCACCGCATGGCGGAGTCTCCCTCGCCCGCCAGCTTGATCTCCACCGGGAACACGCGGCCCGCGCTGGGGTGATCGGCCGAACCGGTCCAGGTCCCCGCCAGCCCGGGACTCTGCGCGCCACGCAGCCACAACCCGAACCCCGCGACCCCGGCCAGCACCCCCAGGACGGCCACGGCGATCTGCCACCTCGCCACCCGCCGCCGGCCGCGCCCCGGGTGGCCGGTCCGAGGGGCGTCTTCTGGTCCGGGTGTCGTCGGGGTGGATTCCTCCGGCCCGATCGGGAGGGTGTCGCTCTCCCCCGAGGCCGAGACGTTGCCCGCGGGCACGCCGGCCCTCGGGTCGGTGGTGTCGACGGCGGCCCTGGCCCCCGAGGTCAGGACGTCCCGGACGTCCAGCCCTTCGTGGCCGAGCAGCACGCTCAGGACCTCCTCCGCCCGGGGCCGCTCGCCGGGCGACCGGGCCAGGCACGCCTCCACGATCTCGCGCAGCCGGCCGGTCAGCGTGCCCAGGTCGGGCCGGCCGTACACGATGCGGGCGAGGATCTCCTGGTAGGTGTCGGCGCGGTAGGCGTGGCGGCCGTTGGCGGTGTAGGCGAGGGTGAGGGCCCAGGCGTACATGTCGGCGGGCGGGCCGGCGGACTCGCCCTCGATGCGCTCGGGCGCCAGGTACGCGGGGGTGCCGACGGGGATCTGGTTGGTGGTGGCGGCGCTGTCCATGAGGCGGGAGACGCCGAAGTCGATGACCCTCGGCCCGTCCAAGCTGAGCAGGACGTTGCCCGGCTTGAAGTCGCGGTGCACGACTCCGGCGCGGTGGATGGCGCTGAGCGCGGTGGCGGTGCCGATGGCCAGCCGGTCGAGCGAGCCGCCGGTTCTCGGCCCCTTGGCCACGACGTGGTCGCGCAGGGAGACGCCGTCCACGTACTCGCTGACGATGTACGGCCGGTCGTCCTCAAGGGAGGCGTCGAGCACCTGCGCGGTGCAGAACGGCGCCACCCGGCGCACCGCCTCCACCTCGCCGAGAAAACGCCGGCGCACCTCGGGGTCGGCGGCCACGCTGGCGTGCAGCAGCTTGATCGCGACCTGCGCGCCCGCGGGGGTCTGGCCGAGGAAGACGACGCCCTGCCCGCCCTGGCCGAGCCGGCCCGCCAGCAGGTAGGAGCCCAGCCGGCGCGGATCGCCCGCCCGAAGCTCCGCCAATCGCGACATAGCGCGTAATTATGACAGGAAGCGTTCCGCGTAGGAGTCGAGCACCGGCAGCACCCGGCCGGCCGGCCCGCTCGGCAGCGTGGCCACGACCTCCTCGATGCCCAGCCCGGCGAAGTAGTCGAGCTTCTCCTGGGTGGGCAGGGTTCCGATCGGGATGACCTCGGCCATGGGGCGCTCGGCCTTCTCGCAGGCCTCGCGCAGCGCGGGCAGGGCCGCCTTGATGCCCTTGCCGCCGATCGGCATCCACCCCTCGGCGTACTCGGCGACGTGCGCGAACATCTTGGGCCCCGCCGCGCCGCCCACGTACACGGGCGGCCCCGAGACGGGCTTCGGCCACGACCACGACGCCTCGACCCCCTCGAAGGAGGCCACCTCCCGGCTCCACAGCGCGCGCATCGCCAGCACGTTGCGCCGCGCGACCTCCCGCCTCTCCCGGTACGGCACGCCGTGGTTCTCGATCTCCTCGACGTTCCACCCGAACCCGATCCCGAGCATCACCCGCCCGCCGGACAGGTGGTCGAGCGTGGCCACGGCCTTGGCGGTGACGATCGGCTCGCGCTGGGCGGCCAGCAGGATGGCGGTGCCGAGCCGGATCCGCGTGGTCACCGCGGCGGCGGCGCCGAGGGCGACGAGCGGGTCCACGGTGCGCTTGTACTCCTCCGGCAGCACGGCCTGCCCGCCGGCCGGCGGCGTACGGCGGGAGACGGGGATGTGCGTGTGCTCGGGCAGGAGCAGCGAGGAGAAGCCGCGCTCCTCGGCGGCCCGCGCCAGATCCGGCACCGGCATCGCCAGATCGGTGGAGAACATCGTGACGCCCAGCCGCATTGCCGACCTCCCATGTCAACCAAGCGATTGCTCGGCTAAGATTCTTAGAGTAGCTTGCCGGTCAGAGAAACGCCCCGCGGAAAGAGGACTCCCGGTGAAGTTTTCCATCTTCCTGAACCCGCAGATTCCAGGCTCCGGATATGCCGCCGAGGAGAACGCCAAAGCCAAGCGGCCCATCGGACGGGACACCGAGTCATACCAGCGACTGCTGCACGAGGTGCGGGAGATCGCCGTCCACGCCGACCAGATCGGCTTCGACGCGCTCATGATGACCGAGCACCACTTCCACTCGGAGGGGATGGAGTTCTCGGTCAACCCGCTGATGTTCCTCACCGACCTCGCGGCCCGCACGGAACGCATCCTGCTGGCCCCGCTCGGCATGGTCCTGCCCGCCTGGGACCCGATCCGGGCCGCCGAGGACGTGGCGCTGCTCGACCAGTTCTCCAAGGGACGGCTGCGCCTGGGCGTCGCCCGCGGCTACCAGAACCGCTGGATGAACGTCCTGGGCCAGCGCTGGCACGCCGCCGCGGCCCGCTCGGACGGCTCGGCGTCGGACACGCGCAACTTCGACGTGTTCGGCGAGGTCCTGAAGATCATGAAGATGGCCTGGACCCAGGAGACGCTGCGTTACAAGTCCGACGTGCTGGACTACGAGGTGCCCTTCCCCTTCGACGGCATCGAGGGCTGGCCGGCGCAGGAGTGGACGAAGACGTTCGGCGCGCCCGGCGAACTCGACGACGACGGGAAGGTCCAGGCGGTCTCCGTCTGCCCGCGGCCGTACCAGAACCCCCACCCGGAGCTGTGGCAGCCGTTCACGATCTCCGACCGCTCGGTCATCCGCGCCGCGCAGGAGAACATCCTGCCCTGGATGTTCACCCCCAACCCCGACGACCACGCCGCCAAGGCCAAGCTCTACCAGGAGGAGTCCGCCCGGCAGGGCCGCGACTACAAGCTGGGCGAGCACACCGGCATCCTCAAGATCGTCGGCATCGCGGACACGACCGAGGAGGCCATCAACACCTTCGGCCGCAGCATCCCCAAGGACTTCGCCGCCTTCTTCGGCCCCTTCGGCTACCTGGAGGTGCTGCGCAAGAAGGAGGACGAGAAGCACAAGCCCATCTCCCCGGAGAAGGGCGACGCCAAGCGCATGAACGACGTCGAGATGGCCCTGTTCGGCACCCCCGACGACGTCAAGCGCGGCATCCAGCGCATGCTCGACCGGATGCCCGACCTGGAGTGGTTCGGCCTGTACATGCAGGGCCAGCAGGGCGTGCTGCCGCTCGACACGGTCAAGCGCAACCTGGAGATGTTCGCCACCAAGGTCATCCCGGAGTTCCAGTGAGGTTCTGGCTGGGGGCCTCGTTCGTCCCCACCGACCAGTTCGTGGAGCTGGCGCGGGCCGCCGAGCGCTGCGGGTTCGACACGCTGACGCTCTCCGACCATATCTTCTACGCCGACTTCGCCTCGCCGTACCCCTATTCCAAGAGCGGCAGGCCACGCTGGGACGCCGGCACCCACTGGCCGGACACGTGGGTCACGATCGGCGCGATGGCGGCGGCGACCAGCACGCTGCGCTTCTCCCCCAACGTCTACATCGCGCCGGCCCGCGACCTGTTCACCGTGGCCAAGCAGGTCTCGACGGCGGCGGTGCTGTCGGGCGAGCGGGTGACGTTCGGGGTCGGGGTGGGCTGGTGCAAGGAGGAGTTCCAGGCGACCGGCCAGGACTTCCACACCCGGGGACGGCGGCTGGACGAGATGATCCCGGCCCTGCGGGAGTTGTGGACGGGCTCGGCGGTCAAGCTGGACGGCCTGCCCGAGCTGTCCATCTGCCCGACGCCGTCCGGGAACATCCCGATCTACGTCGGCGGGGACAGCGAGGCCGCGCTCACCCGCGCCTCCCGGCTCGGCGACGGGTGGATCGGCAACCGGATCTACACCGAGGAACAGCTCGACCCCGTCCTGGCCAAGCTGCCGAAGGACCGCCCGTTCGAGGTCGTCGCGCCGCTGGCGGTGATGCCGGACGCCGCCGTCTACCGGCGCTTCGCCGCGAAGGGCGTCACCGCCACCATGGCCGCCCCGTGGTGGCTGGCCACGCCCGAGGAGAAAGCCGAGCACGGCGAAGGCACCCTGGAGCTCAAGATCGCCACCATGGAGCGCTTCGCCGAGGAGGTCATCGCGAGGTTCTAGCCTTGATCGACGACAGGATGGCCCAGCGCACCAGCCCGCTGCCCAGCCGGATCACCGCCCAGTAGCGCAGGAAGGCCCGGCGGGCGTCCGGGCTGGTGGCCGCCACCCTGGTCTCGGTCACCAGCCTGATCCGGCCCGGCCCGGCCTCTTCCAGCACGAAGCTGAAGGTGCCCTTGGCGTATCCGGGACGGTCGAAGGCGGTGAACTCCTCGGCGGTGCCGACCGAGTCGACGCCCTTCGAGCGGCCGAGCCGCCACCACTGGCCGACGGTGCCGAGCACGACCTCGCGGCCCGGCTCCTCCGCCAGCGGCGTGAAGGTGGGCATGTCCCGCTGCTCGTGCCCGTTCAGCAGCCTGGAGATCAGGTTCCTGAGCGCGAACAGCGGCTTCACCAGGCGGATGTCGGAGGGGTCCGGCCGCCTGACGACCTCCCACACCCGCTCGCGGGGCGCGGTGATCACGATCGCGTGCCGTTCTGACGCGTCGGGAACCGGGATGAACCCCTCAGCCAGCGTCGGCATGTGCGACCTCGCGCTCCAGGTTGTCGAGAAGCCCTTCGAGCGCCGTATCGTGATGGCGCCGGATGATCAGCGGCCAGAGCAGCGCGAACACCCCCGACAGCCGCCCCTTGAGGTGATGGCGCACCAGCGTGCCGCCCTCCACGGGGAACAGCTCGAAGCCGTGCCCGCCGCTGATCGTCTTGCCGAGGTCGAACCAGAGCTTGCGGCCGGGCTCGACGACGGCGACCCGGTAGCGGGCACGGTCGTGCCGGACCGGCGCGCCCTCGAAGAGCCCCTCGGGCAGCTCGAACGTCCCGCTGCTCGCCGGGTAGATCCGCCCGACGTCCGCGAGCTTCGCCCACACCTCCTCGACCGAGCCGGCGATGACCCGTTCATGCACGTTGTAGACCATGTCACGACCTCCATACGGATGCGTATGGCCCGACTATACGCCACCGTATGGCAGGCTGTTCCGGTGGGTAAGTTGAACGCCGACGACTGGGCGCGGGCCGCGCTCGCCGCCCTGGCCGAAGGCGGCCTCGCCGCCGTCGCCGTGGAACCTGTGGCGGTACGGCTGGGCGTCTCCAAAGGCAGCTTCTACTGGCACTTCGCCAACCGGCGGGCCCTGGTCGAGGCGGCCCTCGCCTACTGGGAACGCGGCACCGAGCAGATCATCCATGGCCTGGAGAAGATCCCCGATCCACGCGAACGACTCCGGACCCTGCTGGAGCTCGCGTTCGCCGACGCGACGGAGGCGGCGGTGTCGTTCCGCCTGATCAGCGAGGCCGACGACCCGGCCGTGGCCGAGGTGGCCAGACGGGTGAACGAGCGCCGCCTGGCGTTCATGACGGCGACGGTCGCCCAGACGGGAATCGGCGAGGAGGCCGCCGAACGCCGCGTGCTGGCCGGATACGCCAGCTACCTGGGAGTGGCGGCGCTGCGGCGGCTGGGCATCATGCACGAGGACACGGCCGCCCTGGTCAACCTGGCACTGGCGGAACTGCTGGGCGAGTGAAGCGGCTTCACCCGCGCGTGCCTGGGGCGGGGTTGTGGCCGCCGCGTGCCGAGGGCGGGGTTATCGCCGCCGCGTGCCGAGGGCGGAGTTGTTGCGGCGAGAAGCCCGTGAGCCCTCACGACCATCGCTCGACGGGCGCGCGCCGGGGGCGGCGGTGCGGGTGGGCGGGCGCGAGCCGTAACGGATAAAAGGAGAGGTAACCTCGATCACGTGGAAAGGATCGCGGCGACGAGGTATGTGACGCCGCTCAGGGAGGGCGGGTCGCTGCCCGGGGTGGTCGAGGCCGACGATCTCGGCACGTATGCCGTCAAGTTCCGCGAAGCCGGTCAGGGCAGGCGGGTGCTGGTGGCCGAGATCATCTGTGCCGAGCTGGCCAGGCGGCTCGGGCTGCGTACCCCCGAGCTGAAGCTCATCGACCTGGACCCGCAGTTCGGCGACCGCGAGCCCGACGAGGAGGTCCAGGAACTGCTGCGCAAGAGCGCCGGGCTCAACCTGGCCGTCGACTTCCTGCCCGGTGCGCTCGGCTTCGAGCCGCTGGCCTGGCCGCCGGACCCCGGGTTCGCCTCGCGCGTGGTCTGGTTCGACGGCCTGATCCACAACATCGACCGTAGCTGGCGCAACCCCAACCTCCTGGTCTGGCACAACACCGTCTGGCTGATCGACCACGGCGCCGCGCTCTGGTTCCACCACAACTGGCGCACCGCCGACCCGCAGCGGCGCTTCGACGCGAGCGACCACGTCCTGGCCGCCTACGCCACCCAGCTCGACGCGGCCGCCGCCGACCTGTCGGCCCGCATCACCCCCGGCCTCCTGCGCGAGGTCACCGCTCTGGTCCCCGACGAGTGGCTGGACGGCGAGCCCGGCTTCGGCTCGGCGGCCGACGTCCGCCAGGCCTACGTCTACCACCTCCTCCAGCGCGCCCACGGCCCCGGCAACTGGCTGGTCCGCGGCGAGGAACCCAAGGCGAAGCCCGGCCCGTCCTCGGTCGGCGAGTTCTGGCGAGGAAGCGAACGATGAGCAGGGACGCCTACGAGTACGCCGTCATCCGCGTGATCCCGCGCGTGGAGCGCGGCGAGCAGATCAACGTCGGCGTACTCCTGTACTGCCAGCCCCGCTCCTACCTCTGCGCCCGGATAGACCTGGACGAATCCCGCCTGCACGCCCTGGACCCGTCCGCCGACCTCCCCGCACTCCGCCAGGCGCTGGCCGCCTACCAGCTCACCTGCGACGCCTCCTCCGGCCCCCTGTCCAGACAGCCCCTGGGCGCCCGCTTCCGCTGGCTGACCGCCCCCAGAAGCACCATCGTCCAGACGGGCCCCGTCCACGCCGGCCTCACCGCCGACCCGGACGCCGAACTCGACCGCCTCCTCACCACCCTCGTCCACATCCCCCGCTCACTTCAGCGGTGAGAGCTCGGCGAGCAGGGCGGTCGCCGGGATTCTGAGCTGGGCGCTGATGTCGTGGCCGTGGATCGACTCATAGCTCTCCGCGGACACGTCCAGTTCGACGTCCTCAAGGTCGGGCGCGCTCTCCGCGAGCCCGCGCGCCAGTCCTTCCGCCACGCCGCGCACCACGTCCTCGACGAACTGCGGCCGCAGATGGGAGCGCCGGACGAGGTCGTACTCGTCGGGCCGCTTGAGCAGTTCCTGCGTCAGCGTCGTCTGGCCGCTGAGAAGGCGGTGGAGGAAGGCGTAGTCCGGCAGCCGGCGGGCGTCCGGCGCGGTGACCTCCACGCGGACCCGTCCCTTCTGGCTGTGCGTGGCGATCGGCACGCGCTCCATGAGCCGCCGTCCCTCGTCGGGGCCGAGGCCGAGCTCGCCGACCAGCTCGCTCAGCGCGTACCCCTGCATGCAGGGACAGGCGGTGATGTTGGTCGCCGCGAGGGACAGCCCGGCGGACGGCCGCGGCCCGGCGACCGCGACCGCCGCGACCTCGACGGTGTCCGGCGAGGCCAGCCCGGTGACGCGGGTGCGGGTGCGTAGCGGCGCGAACGCCCGCAACGTCACCCGCGCCGATTCCTGCGTCTGCGTGTCGCGGACCTCCCTGGCGATCGCCGAGGCGATCACCGCCAGCGGCAAAGCCCCGGGAGCGTTCACGAACGCGCCCTCGATCCGTGACATGTGGATCCCCCGCTGGCCCGCGGCCAGCGACACCTCCGCCCGCGCGTCGCACAGGAGCTCCCGCACTCCCCCGAACAACTCGTCGGCCACGTCGAGGAGCACGCGCTGGCCGTGGACACCGACCCGGTCCAACGCGATGCCGACGGCGGGTTTCTGTGCGGGGACATCGTAAAAATCATCGGCATAGGGCTGCTTCGTCACCGTCATGCGTGTGCGTCCTCTCACCGGCGGCCTAGCCGGGAACCGCGCAGGTCGTCCAGACTCGGCCGCTTGGGGTCCGATATCGAAGGAACACTTCCTGATCGGCGGTGGTGGCCGACACCAGCGTGTAGCGCTGCGGCGACAGCGGCCCCGCGGTGACCGGGGCGGCGTCGCTGCCCATCAGCCACGGCGTGACCGTGTAGAAGAGCTCGTCCACGAGGTCGAGCCGGCACAGCGACGCGTAGAGCCGACCGCCGCCCTCGTAAAGCACCCTGGAGTGGCCGAGCGCGCCCAGCCGGTCGAGCACATCGGACAGATCCGGCACGTCGGTGATCACCTGGACATGGCCGGGAATCTCTTCCGTACGGGCCTCACCCGGCAGGAACAGCGTCATGTCCGTGGGAGTGGTCCAGAACGGATCCTCCCAGTCGAAGTCCGCCCGGGTGGCCACGACCGCCAGCGGCGGGACGGACCCGCCGCCGCGTTCGGCGTAGTGCGACCGCAGGTCGGGGAAGGTGAACCGGATGCGCCGCCGGTCGACGCGTACGGTGCCGGCCCCGTAGAGCAGCACGTCCGCCTGGGCCCGCAGCCACTCCAGCATGTACCGGTCACGCCGGCTGCCGAGGATCGGCTGGTCACGATGCCAGATGTGGCCCGTGAACGAACCGCCGAAGCTCGCCGCCAGTAAAGGCCTGCGCATGGCTCCCTAAGGGTGGGAAAAGGGGCTGCCGATCACCTACGAGCATGCCGTCGCCCCGCCCGCCCTGTCTACCGCAGCCTCCGCACGGCTGTGGTGAGGGTGGTCAGCGAGCTGGGGTCCAGGGGCCTGGAGTGATGACGACGGCGTGGTCGATGCCTCTATGCCCAGCCTCGCCCGGCCGCCGGAGAGCGCTGACGCGCATGGCTAGCCGCCCATCTGTCGCAGCGGCCCGAGGTGGACGCTGGCGACCCTCCACCCGGCCTCCTGCCGGACGGCCGACAGCGTGAGCCGGAAGCGGCCGGAGTTGTCGCGCCCGCCGAACGTGGTCTCCTGCGCGTCCACGCCGACGACCACCGCGGCCGAGCCGTGCTCGTGCACCTGCGGCTCCTCCACCACGAAGGCGCTGTTGACCAGGCCGTTGTCGAACCGCACCAGCCACTGTTCACGCGTGAGCACGAACCCCAGCGGGCCCACTCCGACGAAGCCGTCGGCCAGGAGCCCGTCGAGGGCGGTGGCGTCGTTGGCCTGCTCGGCGGCGGCCCAGCGGTTGACCAGATCGAGAACTTCCGCGGACATGCTGTTCCTCCTCGCTCGAATCGTGTACTTACTCTCAATCTAGAGTTACTATCGACTTATAGCAACTCTAAGTTTGGAGCCAAGGTGGGGCTGCGGGAGCGCAAGAAGGAGCTGACGCGTCAGCAGATCATGGAGACGGCCTGGCGGCTGTTCTCCGAGCGCGGCTTCGACCGGGTGACGGTCGCGGAGATCGCCCGGGAGGCGCAGGTGGGGCCGGCCACCGTCTTCAACTACTTCCCCGGCAAGGAGGACCTGTTCTACTCGGGCCTGGACGAGTTCGGGGCCCGCCTGGTGGCCGCCGTTTCCGGGCGGGCGGCGGGTGAGCCCGTGATCGCGGCCGTGCGGTGGTTCCTGCTGGAGTCCGGCGGCCTGCTGGAGGCCATCGCCGAGGGCGACGAGCAGGCGCTCTCCCGCGCCCGCACCGTCCACCGGGTCATCTCCGAGAGCACCGCCCTGCAGGCCAGGGAGGCCCAGGCTTTCACCCGGCTCACCGCCGACCTGGCCCGCGCGATCGCCGCCGACACCGGCGACGAGACCACGGCCCGGGTGGCGGCGGGCGCGCTGGTCGGGGTGCACCGGGCGATGGTGGATCTGGCCCGCGTCCGGCTGCTGTCCGACGATCGGGTGCGCGATCTCGCGGGCGACGTGCGCCGGTACGGCGAGCGCGCCTTCACCCTCCTGGCCCAGGGACTCCAGGACTACGCGCCTAGATCTCGGCGTGCGGACCGCCCTTGAGCTCATGGAAGCCGGGCGTAGCGGCCATGACCAGCGCGGCGTCCCACAGGGCTCCGGCGGCCGCGCCCCTCGGGATCTGGGAGATCACGGGGCCGAACCAGGCCGGGCCGTCCTCGACGGCGATGATGGGGGTGCCCACGTGCGGGCCGACCTTCGCCACGCCCTCCGCGGTCGAGGCGCGCAGGTGGTCGTCGTGGCCGGTGTTCTCCGCCGCCGCGGCCAGCTCCGGCGGGAGCCCGGCGGCTCGCAGGGCCACCGTCCAGTCCCAGCCGCCGAGCTTCTGCATCTCCTCGTAGAAGCGGCCGAGCGCGGCCGAGCCGTGGGCGAGTTCCACGGCGGCGCAGACCCGGGCCGGGAACCACAGGTAGCCCTCGGTGTCCCCTTCCGGGTCCACCTCCAGGTGCTCGTTCAGGGCGGCCAGGCTGAGCAGGCGCCACCGGAGGTCGAGCGGGCGCACGTCGGCGGCCTCGACGAGCCACCGGGACACGATCCACGTATAGGGACAGCTCGGGTCAAACCAAAAGGACACCAACATAGCTAGAAAAGTACCGACATGAAGGTGTCCACTTCGTGGAACCCGACCTTCCGGTACACCGCCCGCGCCGAGCGGTTGAAGTCGTTGACGTACAGCGTCACCACCGGCGCGAAGCAGGCCAGCGCCGCCTCCACCACGGCGGCCATCCCGGCCACCGCGTGCCCCTGCCCCCTGAGCTGCGGGTCCACCCACACGCCCTGGATCTGGCAGGCCTGCGGCGTCACCGCCCCGACCTCCGCCTTGAAGACGACCCGGCCGTCGTCGATCCGGGCGTAGGAGCGCCCGATCCGGATGAGCTCGGCCACCCGGGTCCGGTAGAGGGCGCCCCCGTCACCGGCGTTGGGCGAGACCCCCACCTCTTCGGTGAACATCGCCACGCAGGCCGGCAGCAGGCGCTCGAACTGCTCCGGCCGCACCCGCCGTACCAGCGGATCGGCCGGAACCAGCGGCTTCTGCGCGGTCGCCATCACCGGCTGCGCCCAGCGGATCGCCCGCGCCCGCCCCCAGTGCGGCTCCAGGCGCTCCCACAGCAGCGACACCGCGCCCTGCGGGCCCACGATGGACGAGCACCGCCGGCCCTGCTTGCGGGCACGGTCCGCGAAGGCGTGCACGGCTTCAGGACCGGCGTTGACGGGCACCAGGTTGGCACCGGCATAACAGAGCGAGACGAGACCGCCGCGCGGCCCGAAGCCCCACATCTGACCACCCAGCCGTGCCGGATTGAGTCCGACGGTCCGCACCCGGGAGGCGACGAAGACGTTGGCGACCGGATCGGTGTCCAGGAGGTCGAGCACCTCATCGCGATCGCTGTCATCGAGCACGCGCGACGCCGATGTACGCAGCATCACACGGTCAGACTACGCGAACGCCCCCCGATTGGCTCATCTCGCAATGACGTCGGTGAGCCTTTCGTGACCCTGGGGCAAACCGGACGACATACGAGCCGCCGGCCGCGGAGCGGGCAGACTCGGGCAAGTAGCGCCGAACTTGGGCACAGTGGTGTCGGCGAGGTAGGCGGCCAGGGCCTTGTCCACGCAGCGGTTGCCGGCCAGCGAGATGCCGTGGTTGCCGCCGGACTCGGTGAGCATGCGGGCGGTGGGGAAGAGCTTGCGCATGTTCAACGCCCCCACGTACGGCGTGGCCGCGTCCCCCTTCGACTGCAGCATGAGCACCGGCGGCAGTTCCTTGGCCCCCTGGATCCTGGGCGGCTTCCCGCCGGGCACGGACCAGTAGGCGCACGGCGCGTTGTACCAGGCGTTGGGCCAGGTCAGGAACGGCGCCTTGCGGTGGAGCTGGCTCATGTCGGACTGCCACACCTTCCAGTCACGCGGCCAGGCGGCGTCGCGGCACTGCACGCCCAGGTAGACGGCGTAGCCGTTCTCGTCCTCCGCGTCCTTCTCGCCGTGGCGCTTGAACGCCGCGACCAGGTCCTTCGTCTCACCCTTGCGGACGTAGCTCGCCCACGCCTGCGCCAGCGAGGGCCAGATGGTGTCGGTGTAGCCGCCGACGGTGAAGATGTCGTCGAGCTCGCTCGGCCCGACCACGCCCCCGGCGGGCCGCCCGCGCAGGCGCGAGCGCATCTCGTACCAGGCGAAGCTCGTCTGCTTGGCGGTACGGCCCAGCTTGTACACCTTGTTGTTCTTGGCCGTCCAGGCGAGGAAGTCGCGGTGCCTGCGCTCGAAGCCGCGGTCCTGGGCCAGGTTGGCCTTGTACCAGACGCCGTCCGGGTCGACGCTGCTGTCGAGCACCAGGCGCTTGACCCGCTCGGGGAAGAGCGTGGCGTAGGCGGCGCCGAGGTAGGTGCCGTAGGAGTAGCCGAGGTAGCTGATCTCCTGCTCGTCGAGCGCGGCGCGGATCGTGTCCATGTCGCGGGCGACGTTCTCGGTGGTCATGTGGGGCAGCATCCAGGCCCACAGGTTGCCGCAGCGCTCGGCGTACTCGCGGGCGCGGGCCTGCAGCACGTTCTGGTCCCGGCCGGTACGCGGCACCGCGTCGGGCCGCGGCGGCGCGTAGAACTTGGCCGGGTCGACGCAGCGCAGCGCGGGCTCGCTGGCCCCGACGCCGCGCGGGTCGAAGCCGATCACGTCGAAGCGCTCGGCGAGCTTGCCCGGCAGCGCGGCGGCGACGTACTCGGCCAGTTCCCGCCCGGAGGCGCCGGGCCCGCCCGGGTTGACCAGGAGCGTGCCGAGGTGATGGTGGTCACGCGAGACGCTGCCCTTGACCCGGTTGAGGGCGATCTTGATGGTCTGTCCCATGGGCTCGCGATAGTCGAGCGGCACCCGCAGCGTGGCGCACTCGACGCCCGGCCCCGGCGGCTCCTCGTCGACCAGCCCCGTGCCGCCGAGCACGTTCCCGGTCACCGATCCCTGCTTCTTGTTCGCGCACTTCTCCCAGACGATGTCCGCGCGCCCGGAGGACGCCTCGGAGGGCGCGACCACCGCGCCGCCCATGCCCACGGCCCCCGTGGCCAGCACCGCCAGTCCGGCGACAATCCCGACAACCCGCTTCACCCGGCTGTTCCCCCGCTCTAGTCGTACGGCACTGCGATGGTGCCGCCCGCGGCGGATCCACTACATTCGGTATGGAGAAACTCTTACCATGGTGTAATCGCTTGATTGCCTTCTGTAATCGGCCCAGAATCACGACATGGTCATCGGTTCCAGGACACCCCGCAGGGAAGACGCGCGACTTCTGACGGGCACGGGCCGGTTCGTGGGCGCGGTGCGCCTGCCCGGCATGGTCCACGCGTTCGTGGTCAGGAGTCCGATCGCGCACGGCCGCCTGCTCGGCTGCGCGGCGGACGCGGTGCGCGGCCTCGACGGCGTCCTGGACGTGATCACCGCCCGCGAGGCCCCCGGCGCCGCGCTCCCGTGCGTCACCGTCGCCCCCGGCCAGGCCCAGACCAGCTACCCGGTGCTCGACGACACGCTCCGCTACGTCGGCCAGCCGGTGGCCCTGGTCGTGGCCCGTACTCCCGAACTCGCCCGCGACGCCGCCGACCTCATCGACCTGGACCTCGCCGAACTGCCACCGGTCGTGGACCTCGGCGAGGGCGAGGTGGTCACGGACTTCACGCTGGGTGACGCCGACGCGCTGGAGATCGAAGCGGCCCACGTCGTGGAGATGTCCTTCCGGTACGGCAGGGCCGCGCCGTACGCCATGGAGCCCCGCGGCGTCGTGGCCCACCACACCGGCGGCGACCTCACGCTGTGGACCGCCACCCAGGCCCCGCACCACGTCCGCGACCACGTGGCGCACGCGCTCGGACTCACGCTCGACCGCATCCGGGTGGTCGCCGGCGACACCGGCGGCGGCTTCGGCTCCAAGGAGCACCTGTACCCGGACGAGGCGCTGGTGTGCCTGGCGGCGATGCGGCTGGGCCGTCCGGTGGCCTGGGCGGAGACACCGGGCGACCGGCTGGTGGCGTCGCTGCCGGCGCGGGCGGCGGCGCACCGGGCCCGGCTGGCCCTGGACGCGGACGGGCGGTTCGTGGCGATCCACGCGGACGTGCTCGGCGACCTGGGCGCGCATCCCTCCAACGTGGGCACCTCGCCGTTCGCGGTGACCGCCTCGATGCTGCCGGGGCCGTACCGGTTCGAGCGCGCGGGGGCGCGGCTGCGGTGTGTGCTCACCAACACCGTGCCGACCGGCTCCTACCGCGGCTTCGGCATGCCGGAGGCGGCGATGACCAGGGAGCGGCTGATCGACGAGGCGGCCAGGCGGCTCGGCCTGGACCCCGTCGAGCTGCGGCTGCGCAACCTGATCGGCCCGGAGGAACTGCCCTACACCAGCCGGATGGGCCAGGCCTACGACTCGGGCGACTACCCGGGCGCGCTGCGCGCCCTGTGCGAGCTGGTCGAGGCGCCCGCCAAGGACGACGGGCGGCGGCGCGGCGTCGGGTACTCCTGCCAGGTCGAGGGCACCGGCCTCGGCCCGTCGGAGGCGATGCGGCGGATGGGCATGCGGGCGGGCGGGTTCGAGACCGCTGTGGTGCGCATGGAGCCGGACGCCTCGGTGGTCGTGTCCGCGGGGGTGGCCGGGATGGGGCAGGGCATCGAGACGACGCTGGCGCAGATCGCCGCCGAGCGTGTCGGGGTGCCGCTGGCGGGCGTGCGGGTGGTGCTGGGTGACACGGCGGCCACGCCGTACTCGGGGATCGGCTCGATCGCGAGCCGGTCGCTGGTCGTCGGCGGCGGCGCGCTACGGCAGGCCGCCGACCGGCTCAAGGAACGTGTCCTCGCGCTTGCCGCGCACCGGCTGGAGGCGGCGCCGGAGGACCTGGAGCTGGTCGACTCGACGGTGCGGGTGAAGGGCGACCCCCATGCGGCGCTGACGCTGCGGGAGATCGCCACGCACGCCTGGCGCGGCTGGGACCTGCCCGAGGGCTTCTCGCCCGGCCTGGAGGAGCGGGCGTCCTACGACCCGCCGGACACCACCTACGCCTACGGCGCGCACGCGGCGGCCGTGGCCGTCGATCCGGAGACCGGGAAGGTCGAGGTGGAGGGCTACTGGGCGGTCGCCGACTCCGGCGTGGTCGTCAACCCGGCCATCGTCGAGGGACAGCTGGTCGGCGGCATCGCGCAGAGCATCGGGATGGCGCTGACCGAGGAGGTCGTCTACACGGCGGACGGGCAGCCGGGCGGCATGTACCTGACCCCGACGGTGCGCGACGTGCCGGACGTCACGGTGGTGCTGCACAGCTCCCCGTCGCCGCTCACGCCGGGCGGCATGAAGGGCGCCGGGGAGTCGGGCACGATCGGGCCGCCGGCGGCGATCGCCAACGCGGTCGCCGCGGCACTGCCCGAGGTCGCCGAGCGGGTGACGCGCACCCCGATGACACCCGAGGTGGTGTGGGGCTGGCTCAGCTCGCCACGGTGACCTGCGGGCCGGGCGCGTCCTCGTCGTCGAGGTCGATCTCGACGCCCATCTCGTCGGCGATGCGCATGGCCTCCTCGATGAGGGTCTCCACGATCTGCGACTCGGGGACGGTCTTGATGACCTCGCCCTTGACGAAGATCTGGCCCTTGCCGTTGCCGGAGGCGACGCCGAGGTCGGCCTCGCGGGCCTCGCCGGGACCGTTGACGACGCAGCCCATGACGGCCACGCGCAGCGGCACCTTCATGCCCTCAAGACCGGCCTGGACCTGCTCGGCCAGCGTGTAGACGTCGACCTGGGCGCGGCCGCAGGACGGGCAGGAGACGATCTCCAGGCCGCGCTCGCGCAGCCCGAGCGACTCCAGGATCTGGGCGCCGACCTTGACCTCCTCGACCGGAGGAGCCGACAGCGAGACGCGGATGGTGTCGCCGATGCCCTCGGCCAGCAGCGCGCCGAAGGCGACGGCCGACTTGATCGTGCCCTGGAAGGCGGGCCCGGCCTCGGTGACGCCGAGGTGGAGCGGGTAGTCGCACCGCTGGGCGAGCAGCCGGTAGGCGTTGATCATCACGACCGGGTCGTTGTGCTTGACCGAGATCTTGATGTCGCGGAAGCCGTGCTCCTCGAACAGCGAGCACTCCCACAGCGCGGACTCGACCAGCGCCTCGGGGGTGGCCTTGCCGTACTTCTGCAGCAGGCGGGGGTCGAGCGAGCCGGCGTTGACGCCGATGCGGATCGGGGTGCCCGTCTCGGCGGCGGCCTTGGCGATCTCACCGACCTTGTCGTCGAACTTCTTGATGTTGCCCGGGTTGACCCGCACCGCCGCGCAGCCCGCGTCGATGGCGGCGAAGACGTACTTCGGCTGGAAGTGGATGTCGGCGATGACCGGGATCTGCGACTTCCTGGCGATGATGGGCAGGGCCTCGGCGTCGTCCTGGGACGGCACCGCGACGCGGACGATCTGGCAGCCCGAGGCGGTCAGCTCGGCGATCTGCTGCAGGGTCGCGTTGATGTCGGCGGTGACCGTGGTCGTCATCGACTGCACGGATACCGGCGCGTCGCCGCCCACCGGCACGTTGCCGACCATGATCTGGCGGGAGTGCCGGCGTTCGGCGAGCGGCTTCGGGCGGACCGTCGGAATGCCGAGTGCTACAGAAGTCACGGGACCCAGTCTAGGCAACGCCGGTGAGCTCACCGGCACGAGTGCGGGCCCAGGCGTCGGCGGCGAGCACTTCCTCGACCGAGTCGGCCGGGGTGACCTGGTGTTCCGCGACGACCTCGGCCACGGTGTCCACGATCGCGAGGAACGGCAGCGCCCCGCGCATGAAGGCGTCCACGCAGACCTCGTTGGCCGCGTTGTAGACGGCCGGGGCGGTGCCGCCCTCGGTGCCGACGTGCCTGGCCAGCTCGACGCTGGGGAAGGCCTCGTTGTCGAGCGGCTCGAACGTCCAGGTGTGGGCGGTGCTCCAGTCGACCGGCCGGGCGGCGCCGTCGATGCGGTGGGGGTGGCCGAGCGCCAGCGCGATCGGCAGCCGCATGTCGGGCGGGCTGGCCTGGGCGATGGTGGAGCCGTCCACGTACTCGACCATGGAGTGGATGATCGACTGCGGGTGGACGACGACCTCGATGCGCTCGAAGCCGATGTCGAACAGCAGGTGCGCCTCGATGACCTCCAGGCCCTTGTTGACCAGGGTCGCGGAGTTGATGGTGATGACCGGCCCCATCGACCAGGTGGGGTGGGCGAGGGCCATCTCGGGGGTGACGCCGGTGAGCTCGGCGCGCCGCCTGCCGCGGAACGGCCCGCCGGACGCGGTGACGATGAGCTTGCGGACCGCCTCGGGGTCGTGGCCGGAGGGGCCCGAAGCCCACAGCGACTGCTGCAGCGCCGAGTGCTCGGAGTCGACCGGCACGATCTGGCCGGGCTTGGCCCGCCGCTTGACCAGGGGTCCGCCGATGATCAGGGATTCCTTGTTGGCCAGCGCGAGCGTGCGCCCGGCGTCGAGCGCGGCCAGCGTGGAGGTCAGGCCGAGCGCTCCGGTGATGCCGTTGAGCACCAGCGGCGTGGCGCCCGGCGCCCAGGCCGCCCCGGGCAGGTCGCCGGACCCGCTGGGCGTCCAGGTGGCGACCTCGGCGACGCCCTCGGGCCCGGCCAGCACCTCGGGCCGGACGCCGCGCGCCGCCAGCGCCTCCTTCAGCGCCGGTACGGCCGCCGCGTCGGCCACCGCGACCGCCTCGACTCCGAACCGGGCGGCCTGCTCGGCCAGCAGTCCGGCTCTGCCGCCCCCGGCCGCCAGCGCCACCAGGTGGAAGCCGGCCGGGTGGGCGGCGATCACGTCGAGCGCTTGGGTGCCGATCGAGCCGGTGGAGCCGAGGACGACGACGGGGCGGGAGATGTCTGCATGCACGGCTCCATTCTCCCGCCCGGGAGTGCCGCCCTGTTCACCAGTTGGTGAAAGCGCCGTCCGAGCCGCGTAGATGGGGCCGCTCCGCGGCGACGGCCCGGTAGCGGCGGGCGGCGTCCCGGTCGATGTCCACCCCGATACCGGGAAGGTCGGAGATCTCCACGCGGCCGGCGTGGATCTTCGGCCGGGCGGTGAACAGCGCGTCGATCTCGGGCTCCGGCTGCTCCTGGTGCTCCTGGATCGCCACGTTCGGGCAGGCGAGGTTGAGGTGGAGCGAGGAGGCCGCGGTGACGGGACCGAGCGGGTTGTGGGTGGCGAGCTTGACGTAGTGGGCCTCGCACATGGCCGCGATCTTCTTGGCCTCGGTCAGCCCGGCCGCCACGCCCACGTCGACCCGGGCGTAGTCGATCAGGTCGGCCTCCACCAGGCGCTGGAACTCCCACTTGGAGCCGAACTGCTCGCCGGCCGCGAGCGGCGCCGCCGTACGGGAGCGGAGCATGCGGTAGGCGTCCAGGCCCTCGCTGCGCAGCGGGTCCTCCACGAAGTACGGCCGCGCCGCCTCGATCTCCCTGCACAGGGTGAGCGCCTCCGGCGGGTCGAGCCGGGTGTGGACGTCGAGTATGAGCTCGACCTCGTCCCCGACCGCCGCCCTGACCTGGTGGAACAGCTCGATCCCCGCCCGCATGGAGGCGCGCTGGTCCAGGACGCCGTCCGGCGCGTGGGGTACGGCGAAGCGCAGGTGCCCCCAGCCTTCCGCGACCAGGTCCCGGGCCTTGGCCAGGAAGCGCTCGCGGTCGTCGTAGCCGTCGCCCAGGTGGATGTAGGCGGGCACGTGGTCGCGTACCCGGCCGCCGAGCAGTTCGTAGACGGGCACGCCGAGGGCCTTGCCCTTGATGTCCCAGAGCGCCACGTCCACCGCGGCGATGGCCGCCGACACGAAGCGGTCGGCCGGGAAGAAGCCGCGGCGGAACATGACCTGCCAGAGGTGCTCGATCCTGGCCGGGTCCTCGCCGACGAGCAGTTCGCCGAGGTGCTCGATGGCGCCGGCCACGGCCTTCTGGCGCGAGCGGATGCCCACCTCGCCGATGCCGTGCAGGCCCTCGTCGGTATCCAGGACCAGCAGCATCATGCTGTCGCCGTGGTCGGGCAGGGTCAGCACTTCCCAGCCGGTGATCTTCACTCGTGCTCCTATGAAAACGTTCCCGAGAATCTCAGGAACGCATCATGACATCTCCGCGCAATCTGCAAAAGATCTGGATTTATCACTCTTGACGCATGGCGGTAACGTTTGCAAGCATCCTGGCTACCAACGAAGAGGAGGCCGGAGTGGCGGTAACCATCAAGGAAGTGGCGAGCGCCGCCGGGGTCTCCGTCTCGACCGTCTCGCGGGCCTTCACCGCGCCCGACCAGGTGCAGCCGCAGACGCTGCAGCGCATCCTGGACGCGGCGGCCAAGCTCGGCTACGCGCCCAACCCGGCCGCCCGCTCCCTGCGCGGCGGCAGGACCGGCTCGCTCGGGCTGATCATCCCCGACATAAACAACCCGTTCTTCCCGCCGATCTTCAAGGCCATGCAGGCCAGGGCCCGGCGCCAGGGGTACACGATCCTGGCCGCCGACACCGACGAGCGGGAGTTCGACGAGCTCGAGACCATAGCCACCGTCTCCAAAAGGGTCGACGGCCTGGTGCTCTGGGCGTCCATGCTCGGCGAGGACCGGCTGCGCGAGCTGGCGGCGGAGATTCCCCTCGTGCTGGTCAACCGGCACGTCGAGGGCATTCCCGAGCTGCGCATCTCGCTGGCGGCCGGCATCTCGCAGGCCGCCGAGCACCTCAAGGCCTACGGCCACACCCGCTGCGTGTTCGTCAACGGCTCGCGACCCGAGCTCGAACGCGGCAAGTCCATAAGGGAGTCGTTCGAGGCGCACGAGCTCTCGCTCGCCGAGCTCGGCCCCTACGAGCCCCGCTTCGAGACCGGCGTGCACGCCGCGACCCTGGTCGCCTCCGGCGACGCCACGGCCGTCGTCGCGCACAACGACCTGGTCGCCCTCGGCGTGCTCCACCAGCTCGCCAAGCTCGACGTCAAGGTCCCCGGCGCCGTCAGCGTGATCGGCATCGACGACACGCTGCTGGCCGCCACGTCCACCCCCTCGCTGACCACGATCAGGATCTCCGCCGACGAGGTCGCCACCCAGGCCGCCGACCTGCTCATCGACACGATCGCGGGCCGGGGCGGGGGGCGCGTGGTGGAGATCGGCTCGCGCCTGATCCCGCGCGCCTCCACGGGGCCCGCCCCGCGCTGAACCCACCCTCCTGAAGGTGCGGCGATCGCCGTACCTCTATCCCCACCTGCCCCAACGCGGGAGAGTCATCATGAAACACACCGCCGCCCTTCTCGGCTGCGCCGTCCTCGCCACGGCGCTCGCGGCGTGCGGATCACCCAGCGCCGACGACGGCGCGGTCGTGATCCGCGTGCAAGGCATGCCGCCCGCCACGGACAAGCCCGGCCTCGCCCAGTTCAAGACGATGGTCGCGGACTTCGAGCGGCAGAACCCCGGCATCAAGGTTCAGGGCTCGACGACCGCCTTCGACCCGCTGACGTTCTCCGCCAAGCTGGCCGGCGGGCGGGCCGAGGAGGTCATCAAGGTCCCCCTGACCGAGCCACAGGGCCTCATCGCGCGCAAGCAGGTGCAGCCGCTGACCGAGGAGCTCGGCAAGTGGGCGCACTACAAGGAGTTCAACCCGCAGGTCCTGCAGCCGCTCAGCGACGGCTCCGGCCAGGTGTACGGCGTGCCGCAGGCCCCCTTCGCCCAGGGCCTCGTCTACAACCGCGAGCTGTTCACCAAGGCCGGTCTCGACCCGGACAAGCCCCCCGCCACCTGGGAGGAGGTACGCGCGGCCGCCAAGCGGATCGCCGGGAAGACGGGCAAGGCCGGGTTCGTCCACGAGTCGAAGAGCAACCAGGGCGGCTGGCAGCTCACCATGCTCACCTACACCCACGGCGGCGAGATCGAGAAGGACAGCGGCGGCAAGTACGTCGCCGCCTTCAACGCCGAGCCCGCAAAGAAGGCGCTGACCCTGCTCAAGGAGATGCGCTGGAGCGACGACTCGATGGGCAGCAACCAGCTCAACGACCAGAACGACGTCATCAAGCGCTTCGCCGCCGGCGAGATCGGCATGTACATGGGCACGCCGGGCACCTACCGCCTGGCCAAGATGACCTACGGCATGGAGAACACCGACGCGTTCGGCATCGGCCCGCTCCCCCAGGCCGGCGGCAAGGCCACGCTGACCGGCGGCGACGTCTACCTGGTGCCCAAGTCGGTGAGCAAGGAGAAGGCCGCGGCGGCGGTGAAGTGGCTGCTGTTCGCCTACGCCCAGCCCGCCTACGACCCGGCCGCGGCGGCGGGGCGGGCCAAGCAGCTCGCCGCCGATCCCGAGTCGGCGGTCGGGGTGCCGACCCTGCCGATGTTCGACGCCGCCCAGCAGGCCAAGATCGACGCGGCGGTCAAGCCGTACGTGAACGTCAAGCTTGAGCACTTCGCGCCCTGGCTGGAGGGCACGCCCGCGCTCACGCTCAAGCCCGAGCCGCCCGTGCAGGCCCAGCAGGTCTACGCGGTGCTCGACACGGTCGTGCAGGCGGTGCTCACCGACAAGGACGCCGACGTCGACGCGCTGCTGGCCAAGGCGGAGACCGACGTGAACGCCAAGCTCGCCGCCGCCCAGCGATGATCCGCAAGAACACGCTCACGGCACTGGTCTTCCTGGTGCCCGCGCTCATCGTCTTCGGCGCCTTCTCCTGGTGGCCGATCGTGCGCGGGCTGCTGATCAGCTTCCAGAGCACCAACCTGGTCGACCCCGCCGAGTGGGTGGGACTGGCCAACTTCACCGCCCTGTTCGCCGACCCGCTGCTCGGCGTCTCGATCCGCAACACCCTGCTGTTCGTCGGGCTGGCGCTGCTGATCGGCTTCCCGGCCCCGCTGGTGCTGGCCACGGTCATGGCCACGGTACGGCGGGCGGCCGGCCTCTACCGGTTCCTCGTCTACCTGCCGGTCGTCATCCCCCCGGTGGTGGCGATCCTGCTGTGGAAGTGGTTCTACGACCCCGGGCACGGCCTGTTCAACGAGCTGTTCGGCCTGGCCGGCCTGGGACCGTTCCCGTGGCTGGACTCGCCCGGCAGCGCGATGCTCAGCCTGGTGCTCCAGTCGACGTGGGCGGGGATGGGCGGGGCCGTCCTCATCTACCTGGCGGCCATCGTCGGCATCCCCTCGGAGCTGTACGAGGCCGCCCAGATGGACGGCGCCTCCATCCGCGCCCGGATCTGGCACATCACACTGCCGCAGCTGCGCCCGGTCATCGGGCTGCTGCTGCTCATGCAGCTCATCACCACCATGCAGGTGTTCACCGAGCCGTACGTCTTCACCGGCGGCGGCCCGGAGAACTCCACGCTGACCGTGCTGCTGCTGATCTTCCGCTACGCCTTCCAGGACGGCGCCTACGGCCAGGCCGCCGCGCTCTCGCTGCTGCTGGCGATCGTCCTGGGCATCCTGTCCGCGGTCTACCTGCGGGCCACCCGGAGCTGGAGCGCCTCATGATGATCTCGCCGGTGGAGGAGCGGCGGCCGGCCGTACGGGCGGCGCTGCGCTCGATCCAGTGGGTCACGCTCGGCCTGCTGGTGGCGCTGGGGGTCGGGCCGCTGTACATGACGGTCAAGGGCGCGATCTCGCCCTCGGCCGACCTGATCGCCAAGCCGCTGGAGCTGTGGCCGGCCGACCCGCGCCCGGAGAACTTCGCCACCGCCTGGGCCGATCTGGGCGTCGGCGGGTACCTGCTCAACACGCTGCAGGTCGTCGGCGGCGCGTGGGCGGTGCAGCTGTTCGTGGCGGTGACCGCCGGGTTCGCGCTGTCGGTGCTGCGGCCCCGGTTCGGCCGGTACGTGTACGGGGCGATCCTGGCCACGATGTTCGTCCCCTACACGGTCTCGATGGTCAGCCTGTTCATGACCGTCATCGACCTGGGGCTGGTCGACACCTACTGGGCGATCTGGCTGCCGGCGGGCACGAGCGCGTTCAACGTGCTGCTGGCCAAGCGCTTCTTCGACGCGCTGCCCGCCGAGCTGTTCGCGGCGGCGCGCATCGACGGGGCGACCACCTGGCAGCTGCTCACCAAGATCGTGCTGCCGATGAGCCGGCCGATCGTGGCGGTCATCAGCCTGCTGGCCGTCATGCACAGCTGGAAGGACTTCATCTGGCCGCTCGTGGCCATCACCGACCCGGAGAAGCAGCCGATCAGCGTCGCGCTGGCCAACCTGGCCGAGCAGGCGCCGCAGGACGAGCTGATCGCCGCCATGGCGATGGCGCTCGCCCCGCCGGTGCTGGTCTTCCTGGTCTTCCAGAAGTACATCGTCGCCGGTCTGGGATTCACCGGCGTCAAGGGCTGACAACTCGCGAAAGGCACCCCCATGCCGGAAATCTCACCCCAGCCGGAAATTTCACGACGCAACGCCCTGCAGATCGCGGGCGCGGCCGCCATCGCACCCGCCGCCGCCGTCGCCCCCGCCCTCGCACCCTCGCCCGCGCGGGCGAGCACAGCGTCGACCGCCACCGCGCCGATCACCATCGAGGCTGACGGCATCGTGCTCACCGCCGGGACCGACGGGTCGATCACGGTCGGCGACGGCGCCGACCGGATCAAGCTCACCCACTTCATGATCAAGGACAGCGTCTTAGGGCAGCAGCGCACGTTCGGCGGCACGCCCTCCCTGATCACCGTGGACGGGCGGCAGGCCATCCAGATCGCCTACGTCATGTCCGCCTCCGCCCAGGCGGTCACGGTGCGCGGGATCTTCACGGTCGCCGCCCGCCGGGCCCGCCTGCGCTGGGAGGTCTCCGGCACCACGACGCTGACCCCGACCGGCTACATGTTCGCCAGGACCCTGCTGGCGCCCTCCGCGCCCGAGCGCTACGTGCCCGCGACCAAGTGGACGCGCGATCCCCGGGGCGGCGTGCCGTACGAGGTGAATGACGGCGCGCTCTACCAGGAGACGTGGAGCGACACGCAGGCCTACTTCCGGCTGGCCAAGACCACGCCCGGCTTCACGAACGCGAGCTGGATCCACGCCCCCGCCGGCGCCGACGGCGCCACCGAGGTCGAGCTGGTGCTCGGCGCGATGCGTCCGGCCGCCGCCAACGCGCTGGGCGCCGGCGCGCCGCTCAGCGTCGACGTCTGGAGCGAACAGCCCTTCGGCCTCTACGGCAGCGCCGCGCCCATGGCGTTGAAGGCCCAGGTCGTGAACGGCGCCGCCGTACCACGGCAGGTGACGCTGACCTGGTGGGCCCGCGACTTCGACGGCGGGCAGGTCGGCGGCGGCACCCTGAACAGGACCCTCGCGCCCGGCGCCGTCTGGGACGAGTCGTTCACCGTCGCGGGAGCCCCGCAGGGCATCGTCTTCACCGAGGTCAAGGCGGTCGCCGGGACCGACGAGGTGTTCGCCCGCACCAACCTGGCCACGCTCAAGGACCACACCTACCAGGCCGAGGGCCGCTTCGGCATCGCGAACTACACGTGGATGCTCGTCCCGGACAAGGCGGCGGTCGGGCAGCTGATGACGAAGATCGGCGTCAAGTCGGTGCGCATCGCCTACGACGGCGCGCCCGGCCACTCCCCCGCCGAGCTCGACGCCCTCGGCATCCCGCACAACGTGCAGCTCGGCGGCGTCATCTTCAACGGCACGCCCGAGCAGATCACCAAGTGGGCCGACGAGAAGGCGGCGATCGCCCGCGCCTCCGGCGCCCGCTACTTCGAGGTGGCCAACGAGCTCAACCAGCCGTGGATGTCCGGCCAGAAGGCGGCCGAGTACGTGCGCGACGGGCTCAAGCCGATCCACGACCGCCTGAACGGCTCCGGCATCAAGCTCATGAACTGCGGCCTCGGCGGCATGGACGTCAACTGGACCGCGAACTTCCACAAGGCGGGCGGCTGGCCGCTCATCGACGTCTTCGCCTTCCACCCGGGGCGCGGCAACTTCACCCCGGACTACGCGCCGCCGCCGTCGGAGTGGCAGCAGGGCGAGAACGGGACGTACTGGAACTTCCTCGGCGCGCTGCGCGAGGCGCGCAGGACCGTCGACGCGCACGGCGGCGGCAAGGAGCTCTGGCTGACCGAGGCCTACGCCTGCACCCGGCCCAACCGCTGGTGGAACGACAACCACCGGCAGGCGGCGGAGAACGTGCTGCTCACGCTGGCCCTGGCGCTGTCGGAGGGGGTGGACGGCGTGAACTGGTACCAGCCCCACGACAGCACGATCCATCACCCGCAGGAGGCCGACCCGAACAACGCCGAGTACCACTTCGGCCTCATGAACCGCGACACCAGCGTCAAGGCGGCCCTGCTGGCCTACGCCACCGCCACCAGGACGCTGGAGGGCGCCAGGTTCGTCCAATGGATGACCTTCAAGGACAACCAGGTCAAGGGCCTGCGGTTCGACAAGTTCGCCATCCTGTGGACCCGTAAGGACGGCTACCACCTGAACGCCGACCACGGCCCCGACCAGTGGTACCCGCACAAGGAGGCGTGGGTGGACCACTGGCCGACCAAGACGCGGCTCACCGTGGCGGCCAAGGGCGCACACGTGCGCGTCGTGGACTGCATCGGCCGTGAGACCCGGGTCCCGGTGAAGAACGGCAAGGTGACGCTGACCCTGGACGGCGCGCCCCGCATCTACTACGGATTGTGCTAATGCGACAAGAAACCATAAAAGCTGACATCACGGTGATCGGCGGCGGCCTGGCCGGAACCTGCGCCGCCATCGCCGCCGCCCGCCTCGGCCGTACCGTCGCCCTGGTCAACAACCGGCCGGTGCTCGGCGGCAACTCCAGCAGCGAGGTCCGCGTCTGGGTCTGCGGCGCCACCGGCCACGGCAAGAACCACCACGCCCGCGAGGGCGGCATCATGGGCGAGCTGTTCGTCGAGAACCAGTACCGCAACCCGCACGGCAACCCCTACTTCTGGGACACCACGATCCTCGACGCCGTCCGCGCCGAGCCGAACCTCTCGGTCTTCCTCAACACCGACGTCCGCCACGTCACCGCCGGCCCCGGCGGCATCGAGTCGGTCACCGGCTGGATGATGGGCTCGGAACGGGAGATCACCTTCGACTCCGCGCTCTTCCTCGACTGCACCGGCGACGGCCTGGTCGGCCACCTCGCCGGCGCGAGCCACCGCATCGGCCGCGAGGGCCGCGAGGAGTACGGCGAGCCGTGGGCGCCGGAGGTCCCCGACGACATCACGCTCGGCAGCACGCTGCTGTTCTACACCAAGGACGCGGGCGAGCCCGTCCGCTACGTGCCGCCGGACTTCGCCAAGGACATCACGCGGACCTCCATCCCCGAGCGCCGCATCATCAAGGCCGGCGACAACGGCTGCGCCTACTGGTGGATCGAGTTCGGCGGCGAACTCGACACCGTCCACGACAACGACCGCATCCGCGACGAACTCTGGTCGGTCATCTACGGCATCTGGGACCACATCAAGAACTCGGGCCAGTTCGACGCCGACACGATGACACTCGAATGGGTGGGCGCCCTGCCCGGCAAGCGCGAGTACCGCCGCCTGCTCGGCGACTACGTGCTCACCCAGCACGACGTGCTCGGCCAGACGCCGTTCGAGGATCGTGTCGCCTTCGGCGGCTGGTCCATCGACCTGCACCCGCCGCAGGGCATGTACGCCACCGAGGCGGGCGCCAAGCAGCAGTACGCCGACGGGATCTACCACATCCCCTACCGCTCGCTCTACTCCGTCGACGTGCCCAACCTGCTCATGGCCGGCCGCAACATCTCCGCCTCGCACGTGGCGTTCGGCTCCACCCGCGTCATGGCCACCTGCGCGACGATCGGCCAGGCGGCGGGCACCGCCGCCGCCCTGTGCGCGGCGACGGGCGCGCGACCGCGCGACCTGCCGGTCGCCGACCTGCAGCGCACCCTGCTGCGCGAGGACGCCTCCGTCGTCGGCCTGCGTTACGACGATCCGGCCGACCTCTGCGGTACGGCCGCCGCCACCGCGTCCGGCACCCTCACCCGGCTCGTGGCCGACACGCCCCAGGAGGCGTGGCGGCTCGACGCCGACGCCGGGATCGTGCTGCCGGTGGACCCGTCGCTCACCGGGGTACGGCTGCTGCTCGACGCCGCCGGCGACACCACGCTCACCGTCGAGCTGCACGACCCGGTGCTCGGCCAGAACTACGTGCCGCGCGAGCTGGTCGCCACCCGGGAGATCGTGCTCGCGGCCGGTGAGAAGCAGTGGGCGGAGCTGGGCCTGGACTGGCGCCCGGAGACGGCGCGCAACGCGTTCCTGCTGGTCAAGGCCAATCCTCTGGTGTCCCTGCACGTGGCGGACCAGGCCACGCCCGGCGTGCTGTGCTTCACGCGGGTGCCGCTGCCGCCGCAGGCCGAGTCGCCGCAGCGGCTGCGGGAGTGGAGCGATCGCGGGTTGCTGCGCCGTACCTTCTGCCTGGAGACGGGGGCGACGGCGGCCTTCGCGCCGGACAAGGCGCTCGACGGCTACCAGCGTCCCTACGCCGGGCCGCACATGTGGGTCTCGGCCACGTTGCCCGCCGAGCTGGAGCTGCGCTGGCCGGAGCCGGTGACGATCGGGCGGGTGGAGGTCATCGCCGACGACGACGTCAACGAGGATCTGATCAACCTGCATCACCACCGCACGCCGTTCGAGATCATCCCGACGCTCGTGCGCGACTACCGCGTCGAGGTGCTCGCCGGCGGGCAGTGGCGGCAGGTCGCCGAGACCCGCGGCAACCGCCGCAGGCGGATCGCGCACCCGCTGCCCGAGCCCGTGACGGCGGAGGGGCTGCGGATCGTCGTCGAGGCGTCGAACGGGGCGCCCTCGGCGCACCTGATCGCGGTCAGGGCCTACTGATGAACCGTGTGCTGGTGACCGGCGCCGCGGGCCGGATCGGACGGTCGGTGCTCACCCTCCTGAAGGCGCGGGGCGTCGAGGCGGTCGCGCTGGAACGTTCGGACCCCGGCGACCTGCCCGCCGCGCGGGTGGTGACCGGTGACGCGACCGATCCCGCGGCGGTCGGGCGGGCGCTGGACGGCGTGGACGCGGTGATCCACCTCGCCGCCATCGCCACGCCGGAGTGGCTGCCCGCCGAGCAGGTGTTCGGGGTGAACACGCTGGCCACCTTCACCGTGCTGGAACAGGCCGGGCTTGCGGGGGTGCGCCGGGTGTGCCTGGCCAGCTCGATGGCGGCCGACGGGGTGCCGTTCGCGGCGCGGGAACTGCATCCGGCCTACGTGCCGGTGGACGAGCGGCTGCCGTCGCGGTCCGAGGACCCCTACGCGCTGTCCAAGCAGGTGGACGAGCTGACCGCGGCGACGATGGCGCGGCGGCACGGGATGGGGATCGTGGCGTTGCGCCTGCCGTACGTGGGCGGGTTCGATGAGCGGCTCGACGCGTTCGCCGCGCGCTGCGCCGCCGACCCCGGCGCGCACGCCCGCGGCTACTGGGCCTACCTGGAGACCCGCGACGCCGCCCGCGCGTGCGTGCTGGCCCTGGGGGTGCCGGGTCCCGGCGTGGAGGCGGTGAACGTCTGCGCCCCCGAGACGATGGCGAAGGAGCCGACCGAGGACCTGCTGCGCCGCTACCACCCCGACGCGGAGGTACGCGCTCCGCTGCCCGGCCGGACGGTCCCGGTCGACCTGTCGAAGGCGGAGCGGCTGCTGGGTTTCACGGCCGAATACCGGCTACAGATGTGACACCAGATAATTGACGGGATTAATGCCCGAATATCGCTATATCTGTTCGCGTAAATCTTGAGAAATCGGGATATTGGCACCGCTACCTTCCAACCCCAGGTCCGGTTTCGGGAGGTACGTAATGCACCGCAGAGTCGCTCTGCTTTCCCTCGTCACCCTCGCGGCCGGGAGCTTCCTGCTCCCGGCCGGGGCGGCGCAGGCCGCGGCGGGCCCCAAGCCCGCCGCCAAAGCCGCCGCAGACAGCAAGTCCGAGCAGCGCGAGGTCCTGTCCTACTGGACCCCGCAGAAGATGGAGGACGCGCAGCCGCTCACTCCCCCCGCGCCCAAGGCCAACGCCAAGCACGGGCCCGGCACCCCCGGCGAGCCCACCACGGGCAACCCCTGGGGCGTCCCGCCCACCGGCACCCCGCAGCAGCAGGCCCAGGCCAGCGGCGGCGCCCCGTGGACCCGCGGCGGCGCCGTCGCGCAGACCACCGGCCGGGTCTTCTTCACCTACCAGGGCCGCAACGCCTCCTGCTCGGGTTCGGCCGTGACCAGCGCCAACGAGAGCGTCGTCATCACCGCCGGGCACTGCGTCAAGATGGGCGGCGCCTTCCACACCAACTGGGTCTTCGTGCCCGGCTACAACGCCGGACAGCGGCCCCACGGCACCTGGCCGGCCACCAGGCTGCTCACCACCCCGCAGTGGAACGCCCGCGAGGACATCAACTTCGACATGGCCGCGGCGGTCGTCGCGCCCCTGTCCGGCAAGACCCTGACGGACGTGGTGGGCGGGCAGGGCGTCTCCTTCAACCAGGGCCGGAGAGTGCAGATGCACGCGTTCGGCTACCCGGCGGCGGCGCCGTACGACGGGTCGAAGCTGATCTACTGCGCCGGGCGGACCTTCGACGACTTCCTGCTCTCCCGCGACCACGGCCTGACATGTAACATGACCGGTGGTTCGAGCGGCGGTCCATGGTTCCAGAGTTTCAACGAGAGTTCCGGGCTGGGCACGCTCAACTCGGTCAACAGCTTCAAATACAACTTCGCCCCCAACTGGATGTTCGGCCCATACTTCGGGGCAGAAGCCCAGGCCGTCTACAACTCCGCTCAGAGCACCGACGCCCTCTGACGCATTTACCGAAAGTAGTCACAAGAACACCCGACGTAGTGCACACTCGGGGTTCATGACCCTGAGCACCCCCCTGCTTGCGGCGGCACCGCTCGTCGCGGGACTGGTGGGACCGGCACTCATCGGCGCGACGGCGCTCGCGCCCGCCCAGCAGCCAGCCGACCGCCCGTCCGTCACCAGCGTCGAGCGCGCGGCACCCCGCGCCGAGGTCGTCGAGCACGTCGCCGCCCGCACACCCGCGGACCAGCGGCGCGTGCTCGGCTACTGGACACCTCAGCGCATGGCCGGAGCCCTGCCGATCGACCTGCTCGGCATCGTCATGAAGGACGGCGGGCTGCTCAGCGGACTGTCCAGCAAGTCCGGCGTCGGCACTGCTCCCGAGGTGGCCGGGGGCGCTGCCAAGATCGTCACCCGCGAGCTGCCCGGCAAGGCGGCGGTCCCCGGGCCGGCGGGCGGCGCGACTCCCCGGCACCAGTCGGCCAGGCCCCAGGCCACGACCTCCGGCTCCCGCTGGGTGACCGGCGGCCTGGTGTCCAGGACCACCGGCCGGGTCTTCCTCACCGTGGGCGGCGTCGACTTCGTGTGCTCAGCGGGCACCGTCAGGAGCGCCAACCGGGACGTCGTCGTCACCGCCGGCCACTGCGTGAAGGACGGGGCCGGGGAATGGGCGGACAACTGGACGTTCGTCCCCGGGTACCAGGAGGGCGGGGGGCAGCCGTACGGGGCGTACACGGCCAGGCGGATGTTCGTCGCCGGACCGTGGTCCCGCAGCGGCGACGACAGCTACGACGTGGGCATGGTCGCCCTGAACACCTCGCGGGGCAGGCACGTGGCCGATGTGGTCGGCACCCAGGAGATCGCCTTCAACGGCAGCAGGGGCGGCCAGGCCTACGGCTTCGGCTACCCGGCCGACCCCCCGTACGACGGCGAGCGCCTGTTCTACTGCGCGGGCCGCCTGCGCAACGACCCCTACGGCCAGACCCGCGACCAGGGCCTGGGCTGCGACATGACCGCGGGATCGAGCGGCGGCCCGTGGCTGACCCGCTTCGACGCGGCGACCGGCAAGGGCACGGTGACCTCGGTCAGCAGCTTCAAGTACTCCGACGACCAGGGCACCATGTACGGCCCCTACTTCGGCGACTCCGCCCGAGCCCTCTTCACCACCGCCCAGAACGCCTGAAGCCGCGCCCGGCTAGGCGTGCTGGCGGCTCACCATCTCGGCGATCCAGACGGGCGCGAACGGGGACGTGCAGCCCGGGGAGGTCGGGTAGTCCTTGAGCACCTCCAGGCGTTCACCGATGCCGACGGCACGGGCGCGGTGCTCGGCGTGCTCGATCCCGATCTGCGCCAGACAGTGGTTCATCGCCCACTGCAGGCGATCCGGGGCGCCCTTCATCTCCGCCTCGATGACGTCGAGCAGGCCCGCCAGGTCGAGGACGCCGGGCTGCTTCGCCACGCGTTCGCTGGTCAGTGCCCAGCCCGCGCTCGCCACGACCGGATCAGGATCGGCGAACCAGGCCACGCGCAGCTCTTCGGCGTGCGGGTTCTTCTTCACCACGTAGTTCACGAGCCAGTCGTGCACCTTGGGCGTGCCCGCGTCGCGAATCATGGCGTCCAGTTCGTCGCGCTCGAACGCCTTCGGGCGGCAGATCAGGAGCGCCAGCAGCCGCGCCGCGGTGTCGCCCGTCTTCCACAGCTCACGGGCGAGTTCCTGCTGCGTCTTCAGCCGCTTGGCGACCGCGCGCAGCTTGGTGAGGTTCACGCCGTGGTCGTCGCCGTGTCGCTCGTTCACCTCGCGGATCTTCGGGTCCTCGAGTGCGGCCAGCTCGGCCATCACCTCGGCCACCGTGGTCTCGGCCACCAACAACCTCCCGTCCGTCACGTGCGGGACTCAGCCTACGTGCCCGCGTAGCCCCGCGACCAGGAGCGCGACCAGGCGGCGGGCGTCGTAACGAGGGTCGGTCTCGGCGCCGACGCAGAGGTTTCCGATGCCACGCATGAGCTGGTACGCGTCGAGGTCGGACCGGATCTCACCGGAGGCGGCGGCGGCTTCGAGGAGCCGGGCGCAGACCGGCAGCAGGCGGTCGAGGAAGTAGGCGTGCAGGGTCTCGAAGCCGGTGCCGTCGTTCCGCATCGCGGCGGCGAGGCCGTGCTTGGTGACCAGGAAGTCGACGAAGAGGCCGACCCAGCTTTCGAGGGCGGCGTACGGGGTCGGGCCGGATGCCAGCAGGGCCGGTCCGGCTTCCGCGCAGGCGTCGACCTGGTGCCGGTACACGGCGATGACGAGGTCCGCCCGGGTGGGGAAGTGGCGGTAGATCGTCCCGATGCCGACCCCGGCCTTGGCCGCGATGTCGCGCACCGGTGCTTCCACGCCCGCGGAGACGAAGACCGCCGCGGCCGCGTCCAGCAGGGCCTGCTGGTTGCGGCGGGCGTCCTTGCGCTTGGACCCGGTCGCGCTGTCGTTCACGGCGGACTCCTTCCAGGGGAACTTGCAAAGCGGAACCGTGTTCCGTATTGTTAGCGGAGCAGCGTTCCGTTTCGCTCATGATGGCAGATCAGAGGCCTGTCGGCCAACCCGAATGGAGAGCACTTCCATGTCCCACCCGACCACCACGGTGGTATCCGCGCACCCGGTCGTCCTGCCCGTCCCCGGCCGCGGCGAGGACCTTCAGGTCCGCGTCTCGGCCCCCGCCACCGGCAGCGGCCTGCCCGTCGTCGTCTTCTCGCACGGCTTCGGCTGGTCGCTGAACGGCTACGCCCCGCTGGCCGACCACTGGGCCGCCAGCGGTTTCGTCGTCCTGCAGCCCACCCACCTCGACTCCAGGACGCTCGGGCTCCCGGCCGACGACCCCAGAACGCCGGACATCTGGCGCATCCGCATCAACGACCTGACCCGCGTCCTGGACGAGCTCGACGTCCTCGAAGCCTCGGTGCCGGGTCTCGCCGGCCGCGTCGACCGCGACCGCGTCGCCGTGGCCGGGCACTCCTGGGGAGCGCAGTCGGCGAGCACGCTGCTGGGCGCGCGTGTCCTGGACTCCGCCGGCGTCCCCGGCGAGGACCTGTCCGACCCCCGCGTCAAGGCGGGCGTACTGCTCGCGCTGACCGGCCTGGGCGACGACCTGGTCCCGTTCGCCGCCGAGCACTTCCCCTTCATGCGGCCGTCCTTCGACGGCATGACCACACCGGCCCTCATCGTCGCCGGCGACAACGACCAGTCCCACCTGTCCACCCGCGGACCTGACTGGTTCGTCGACCCCTTCCTCCACAGCCCGGCGGACAAGAGCCTCCTCACGCTGTTCGGGGCGGAGCACTCGCTCGGCGGCATCGCGGGCTACGAGGTGGCCGAGACGACCGACGAGAACCCCGCCCGCGTCGCGCTGATCCAGCGGCTCACCACGGCCTTCCTCCGCAGCGCCCTCTACCCGGAGGACACCGCGTGGAAGGCGGCGGCCACCGCCCTGGAGGAGGACCCCAACCCGCTGGGCACGCTACGGAGCAAGTAGCCCACGTTCATCACCGAAGAAACAGGTGGATGAGGGACCAGGCGGCGAAGCCGAAGAAGACCAGGGCCACCAGCCGGCTGATCGTGGGAGCCGCCCTGCCGTACGCGTGCCGCAACGCGGGAAGGCCCGAGATCCAGGCCAGCAGCGCGCCCGAGGCCAGGCAGCCGAGGAGGCCGGCGGCGAGGAAGAGCGGGATCGTGGCCACGGTGAGCAGTTCGATGCGGTCGCCGAGCACCGCGGTGAAGACGGCGAGCGTCACCGGGTAGCTCTTGGGGTTGGTCATGCCGAAGGCGGCGCCCTGCAGCATCGCCCGCCGGCCGGTGAAGGTCGCCGCCCGCTGCTCGGTGTTCGCGGCGGCCAGGGCCCGTACGCCCAGGTAGATCAGGTAGAGGGCGCTGGCCACGGTCAGGGCGGCGAAGAAGACGGGCGAGATCAGCCGCACCCATCGCAGCGCCACCAGCGCCAGCAGCGACCACATCAGGTCACCGGCCAGGTGACCCAGCACGAAGACGAAGCTGGAGCGGCGGCCGCCACTGGCCCCGAGGTGGAGCACCATCAGCACGCCCGGACCGGGGGTCAGGACGACGAGGGCGCACGACAGGACAGTGGCGGCCAGCAGCGAGAGCACTAGAACGATCCGAGGGTGGCCTGGGTGATGCGGCCGGAGCCGGTGACGGTGCCGACGCGCTCGGCGTAGGAGCGGATGGAGTGGGTGGCGTCGATGAGCTCGTCCCAGGTCGAGTGGCTGAAGATCTTGCACCAGTCCTTGGAGACCTCGTCGAAGTCCACGATGTCGCTCGTGCCGTACTTGGCGGGCATGAGGTCGAGCAGCTCCTCGTCGTAGATCTCGAACCCCCGCTCCTTGGCGACCTGCCTGGCCAGGTCGGGGTTCATCATCCATTTGCCGGTCAGGGCGCCGAAGTCGGGATAGAGCGGCTGGGCTTCCAGCGAGGCCATCATCCCGTTGTCGATCAGCCAGCGCCCGAACCTGACCGTGTTCTCCAGGCTTTCGGCGTTCTCGCCGGGTCCGCCCAGGACCAGCGAGCCGTGGATCAGGATTCCGGCGTCCTGGAACAGGTGGCAGGCCCGCTGGTTGTTCTCCAGGCTGTCGCGCGGGCCCTTGAGCACCTTGAGCATTCTGGTGTCGCCCGCCTCCAGGCCCATGTTCACCCGGTAGACGCCGAGCTTCTGGTAGAGCTCGACCAGGCGCGGGGTGGTCTCGGCGGCCTGCGTGTACACGAAGAACTTCGGGTCGCCGATGTCGTCCGGCTTGGCGTCGACCACGGCCTTGATCCAGCGCGGCGAGCTGCTCATGCTGTCGAACGCCTCGTAGAAGATCGAGGCCGAGATCTGCTCCTGAGCGGTGCGCACGTCGTTCCAGAACATCTCAGGAGAGGAGAAGCGCAGGCTCAGGTCCATGATGCCGCAGAAATGGCAGGGCGCCTTCACCCGCGCGCAACCTCGGGCGCGGTTCATGGTGGTGACGCCGGTGACCTCCTCGTCGTCGTGGAACCCGCCATAACGGTTCAGGTAGTTGTCCAGGTAACGCTCCCAGTTGTTGTCCGGCATCAACGTGCGGTCGGGCACGGGGATGGCGTCCAGGATCATGGTCTTGAACGCGCCTCCGCTGCCCTTGATCACGTCCGGGGGAATCTCCGGCAGGCGGTTGTGGGCGAGCCCGTCGGGCGTGCGGTAGAGGAGTTCGGGCACGGAGTCGATCGGGCGCTCCCCCTTCACCGCGCTCACCAGGGCGGACAGGGCGAACTCGCCGACGTCGGCGGCGCACACGTAGTCGACGACCTCGCGGTGCTTCAGGATCCGCTCGGCCATGGCCGTGGCCTGGTCGTTGCCGAAGACCGTGACGGCCCCGGCGTTCTTGCCGAGTTCGGCCAGCCGCAGCGCGTTGCCGTAGGACGTGGCCAGCACGCCCACGCCGAGGATGTCGGGGCCGAGATCCCTGACGAGCTGTTCGATCTCCGCCATGGGCGTGATCTGGCCGTCGACGGCGATCACGTCCAGGTCGGGGTGGTCGCGGCGCAGCACGGTCGCCAGCGAGACGACACCGAGTGCGGGGAACGTGCCGTCGTTCGCGATCGAGGAGACATCAGCGTCGCTGCCGGCGTTGACGAGCAGGACACTCTGTACCTTCTTGGTCATCGAGTACCTCTCAGCGGGTTCCAGGCCGACGTGCCGGTCCAGCCAGTACGGGCAGGCAACCCCGCGGGCACACACATCGAGGCCGGACCGATTCACCCGGTCAACGGCTTCCCCCAGGCCAGAGCGCGCGGCTGTCCGACCACGACGGCTCCATGCGCTCACTGTCGCTCACGATCGCGGACAGGCTCAATGCACCGGACAGATAGAGTTGACAGCAGTCATTCGCTATTGACACCCTCCATGCCCTAGGTGTATTAGCGGGAATGCAGGCGCAGGATCCGGCTCATCAGCCGCTGTCCGGCGATCGAGCCGCGCGAGACCTCGTCGACCACCTCGCTCACCTGGCCCTCCCGCAGCGTGGCCATGTCCCCGGCGATCGCCCTGATGACGGCCTCGGTGATCACGTGGTCGCTGAGGTAGTGCACGTACTCGGCCAGCGCCAGGTAGGAGCGGGCGCGGCCGTCCTCGTTCGGGCCGCGCAGGACCAGAATCTCCAGGATCTCGCGCAGCAGCGACTTGCCGCCGTTCCAGGACAGGGCGGCGCCGAGCACGGGTTCCAGCGCGTGCAGGAAGAGCGTCTCGTGCGGCAGGAACGAGAACAGCACACCCTGGCGGGCCCGCAGGTACGCGCCGGTGTCGGGCGGGGCGATCCAGGAGGTGTCCATCGGGGTGAGATCCCAGGTGGAGCCGGTGTCCAGGGCGAGCTCCAGGTCGGCGGCCCCGCCGACGGACGCGGCCCGCACCACCCTGGTCAGGCTGTCCCACTCCTCGTTGGCCAGCTGGGAACGCCACAGCAGCGCGAAGCGCCGCCACTCGGTGAAGGGGTCCTCGTGGCCGGGCCGTACTCGGGACCAGAGGAGGCGGGCGGGGTCGCAGGCCAGGGCGACCTTCAGCAGGTTGGCCGTGTAGTAGGCGTTGCGGCGGGCGGGCCCGGCGGTCCACGGGCGGTAGGCGGGGTGGGCGAGCTGGTCGCGCAGGTCGGCCAGCGCGAACAGGCGAGTGGCCAGCCCGCGCCAGGCCGGGTCGGCGGACTCGCGCAGAAACGTGATCACGGGCGGCCTCGTGGAGAGCGTCGACCAGGACAGCAGCGTGCCGAGCATGCCGTCGCTGACCTCCTCCACGACCAGCCGCGACTCCTGGACCAGCATGTCGTCCAGGAGCCTGCCGACCAGCCGGGCGATCAGGAACTCGCCGAACGTGGCGTGCAGGAACTCGTAGGTCTGCAGGATCTCGCCGCCGTCGCGGGTGGCCTGGGCCTGGTGGACGAAGAAGAAGCGGCCGAACGCCTGCTCGCCGGCGGTCAGCGGGGTGGCCAGCGAGGTGGGGCGGCGGGCGGACAGGCGCAGCGCCTCCAGGTCGGCGTCCACCTCGGCGGCGGTCGCCCACTGGCGGCCCCGGTTGAACATCGCGAACGCGACGATGCCCAGCAGCAGCAGTTCCTTCTCGACCAGGGCCGGGATCCGCTCGCGCGGGTGGCTCTTCTCCAGTTCCCGCTCGGCGAAGGCACGCATGAGGCGCTCGTACAGCTCGGCCTCGCCGATGCGGTCGGCGAGGTTCCTGCGCAGGGCGTTGCCGTAGGCGTCGTAGAGAGCCAGCATGAGCAGGAGCAGCGGCTGCTCGGCCAGGTTCCGCTGCGCGCGGGCGACCTCCATGGACAGCGGCAGCAGTCCCGCCTGGTCGAAGTAGGCGGCGTTGGCGTGGTTCCACACCTCCAGCCACTGCTCGATCTCCTCCAGGTCGAACGGCTCCAGCCGGGTCACCAGCGAGCCCTCGGGGTAGTCGACGCGGTCGGCCACCGCCGTACGGGAGGTCACGATCACCGCGACGGCGCGCCCCGCGTCGAGCTCGCGCTGCTGGAAGCGGGCCACCTTGGCCAGGTAGTCGGACTGCCGCACGCCGGTGGCCTGCAGCAGTTCGTCGAAGCCGTCGAGGATCACGACGGGCAGCGCGCCGTCGGCCGCCCGCGCCAGGTCGGGCCAGTGCAGCCGCTCGCCGCTGAGCTGGTAGACGGCCTGTTCGATCTGTTCCTGTACGTCCGCGCCGGCCGCCACGTCGCGCAGCGGCACCCGGACGGGCACGAAGTCGGCGGGCAGGCGGGCGGCGAGCACCTTGGTCAGCACCGACTTGCCCGCCCCGGGCTGGCCCAGGACCATGAGCGGCGTCCTGCCCGCCTCCGGCGAGGTGAGGTAGCCGGCGAGGAAACGCGGCAGGCCGTCGCGCACCTCGCGCTCGCTCCACCAGGCCTCCTGGCTGGGGTCCTCCGCGCGCTCCGGCCGGCCCGAGCGGAAGCGCGGGGTGACGTAGGCGTCGCCCAGGCTGGGCAGTGCCAGCCCGGCGGGCACGTCACCGGTCTCGGCGACCGGGCGGCGCAGCGCCGCCCGGTGCAGGTTGCCCAACGCCGCAAGCCGGGCGTCCTGCGCGCGGGCCGGGGCCAGGCCGTCGAGCAGCCGTTCGAGGTCGGCCAGCCGTGCCCGGGTGGCTTGGTGCTCGACCATCGCCGACCAGAATCCGAACTCCGGCACGTCCAGGGCCAGCCGGCGGTAGCCGTCCTCGTACCTGCGGATGGCCGCCGTGGCGAGTGAGCTGTCGAAGACCCACTCCCGCTGGTGCTCCTGCAGCCGTTCCCAGAGGCTCAGCCCCTCGGCGAAGCTCCGCAGCGCGCCGCGCAGCCGCTCGTACCGCACGAGGATGACGCTCTTGGCCTCCTCGAACGGCAGTTGCGGCGACGGGCAGACCGGGCTGCCCAGATCCACCCCGCGCAGCAGCGTGACCTGCTCCGTCTTGCTCATCCGCAGCTCACGGGCGCTGAACGGCAGTTCGATCCCGTCCAGCGCCTCGAAGAACGCGGTGAGGACCAGGATGGTGTGCGCGGCCTCGATGCGGTCCGTACGGCCGCGCCACTCCTTGCCCGCCCGCCAGTCCCGCCACCGCCCGAGCAGGTCGTTGCCGACCCGGATCAGCTCGCCCTTGGCGTCGATCAGGTCCCAGAGCCCCAGAGTGGCGGCCCCGAGAACCGTGTCGAGCGCCCTGACCGCCGGGTCGTCACCGCCGAGTAACCGCACGGCGTCGGCGTACCGGTACTCCCTCGCCATGCCGCCGATTATTGCGGGATTTAGAGGGTCAGCCCCGTCAGAACCATCACCTTCTCGTAGGTGTAGTCCTCCATCGCCGAGTGCAGGCCCTCGCGGCCGATGCCCGAGTCCTTCACCCCGCCGTACGGCATCTGGTCGGCCCGGTAGGAGGGGACGTCACCGATGATGACCCCACCGACCTCCAGCTCCCGGTTGGCCCGGAAGGCGGCGTCCAGCGACCGGGTGAACACGCCGGCCTGCAGGCCGTACTTGGAGTCGTTGACCAGCGCGTACGCCTCGTCGATCGAGGCGGCCCGCTGCAGGATCATGACCGGGCCGAAGACCTCCTCGACGTTGACCTTGGCGTCGTGCGGGACGTCGGCCAGCACCGTCGGCGCGACCGTGGCGCCGTCGCGGGTGCCGCCGGCCAGGAGCCGGGCGCCGCTCGTGACGGCCTCCTGGACCCACTGCTCGACGCGCTCGGCGGCGGCCAGCGAGACCAGCGGGCCCACCTGGGTCTTCTCGTCGGCCGGGTCACCGGTCACCAGGTCGCCGACGGCGGGCAGGAGGCGCTCGACGAAGGCGTCGAACACGGGCTGCTCGACGATCACCCGCTGGACGGCGATGCAGCTCTGACCGGCCTGGTAGTTGGAGAAGAGGGCGATGCGCCGGGCCGCCCAGTCGAGGTCGGCGTCGGCCAGTACAACGGCGGCCGCGTTGCCGCCCAGCTCCAGCGTGACGTGCTTGCGCGGGATCTGGTCGGCGATGGAGTAGCCGACCGGGGCGGAGCCGGTGAACGACACCACGGGCAGGCGCGGGTCGTCGACCAGGGACGAGGCGCGCTCGTTCTCGATGGGGAGCACGGAGAACATGCCCTCGGGCAGGTCGGTCTCGGCCAGGATGTCGCCGAGCACGAGCGAGGACAGCGGGGTCGCGGGCGCCGGCTTGACGATGACCGGCGCGCCGACCGCGATGGCGGGGGCGACCTTGTGGGCGACGAGGTTCAGCGGGAAGTTGAACGGCGTGATCGCCAGCACGGGCCCCTTGGGCACGCGGGTCACGTAGGCGAGCCGGCCGGCGGCGGCGGGCTCGGTGTCGAGCCGCTGCGTGGTGCCGGACCAGCGGCGGGTCTCCTCCGCGGCGAAGCGGAAGGTGGCGACGGCCCGGCCGACCTCGCCGCGGGCCCACATGATCGGCTTGCCGTTCTCCGACATGATCAGATGGGCGATCTCGTCGGCCCGCTCGGCCAGGCGGCGCGAGACATGGGCCAGGGCTTCGGCGCGCACGTGGACGGGCAGCGCGGCGGCCTGCCCGGCCACCGCGGCGGCGGCCGCCACGGCCTCCTCGACCTGCGCGGCGGTCGGCACCGAATATCGCCCGACCTCGCGACCGTCGTGGGGATTGGTCACGGTGAGCTCGACGTCCCCGGTGGCGGGGCGCCCTGCGAGCCAGAAGGTACGCACGTCCATACCCATGACGTTATGCCACCAGGAAGATCGGTGATTTACACCGGGGTGCACAAGCCCACCCCGGGCCTCCACCGTTACGTACAACCCACGACGAGGGACGGCATTTCGGAGGGTGGCGTCGATCAGGCCATGGGTAAGATCTCTAACCCCAAGTCAGGGTAAGGCCTGCTCCCTGATCGGCGCCCCGGGCTTGGCGTCACTGTTGCCACGTGGCCCTCATGTTTACCCGTTGTGTAACAGAAGTAGTACTAAATCGGGATGTTTACCGTGTGGAGCGGTTTGAACGATCGCCGCCATGGCTAAGTCATCGTGTGCGGGTCTCCAGCGCGGCGGGCCCCCGAGCTAGAAAGGCGTGGGCCCCGTGACCGAGCAGCATGCTTCGGCTCCGCTCGGGCTTCAGGGTGCCTACCTTCTGGGCGAGCGGGCCGGGCAGGACGAGCTGCGTTCGCGCCTGCTCGACGTCGCCGTCGCCCTGCTCGACAGCGACGGCCCGGAAAGCCTGAACATGCGCAGGATCGCCACCGAGGCGGGCTGCACCACCACCGTCATCTACACGATGTTCGGCAACCGGGAGGGCCTGGCCGAGGCGCTTTACCTGGAGGGCTTCGAGCGGTTCCGCCGCTTTCTCGACGCGGTGCCGCACCGGCGCGACCCCTTCGAGTACCTCACCGCGCTCGGCCCCGCCTACCGCCAGGCCTGTCATGCCGAGCCCGGCTACTACTCGCTGATGTTCGAGCGTGCCATCCCCGGCTTCGAGCCCAGCGAGCGCGCCCGTACGCTGGCCCGCGCGGCGCTCAACATCCTCGACCGGGTGATCTCCGACTGCATCGCCCAGGGCTACCTCATCCCGACCCAGCCCAGGAAGATCGCCGACGCCCTCTGGGCAGCCGCCCAGGGCGCCATCAGCCTGGAGCGGGCGGGTCACCTGCGCGACGGCCGCACCTACGAGGCGGTCACCACGGCCACGATCTGCTGCTACCTGGTCAACAAGTAGCTTCCAGGGCGATCCAGAGCTCCGCGCGCACCCCCGGGTCGTCCAGGTCGCGGCCGAGGAGTTCGGCGACGCGTTTCATCCGGTAGCGCAGGGTGTGGCGGTGGATGCCCAGGCGCTGGGCGGCCGCGTCCCAGTGGCCGTTGCTGGCCAGGTAGGCGCGCAGGGACGCGATGAGGTCGGCGCGGGAGCCGTACTGGCTGAGGGGGGCGAGCAGCGCGGACGAGAACGCCTGGGCGGCGGCGGGATCCAGCAGGGCGAGCAGCCCTTGCCCAGCCAGGTCGGCGAAGCGGACCGGCGTGCCCGTGCTGGCCTGCAGCGCGCGCCGTGCCTGGTCGAGCCCGCCGCGCAGGTCCCGGTACGGGCCCGGTCCGCTCACCCCCACCCTCCCGGCGGCCCGGCCGGCCGCCTCCGCGGTGACCACCGCGACCGCGGCGCCGTCGTGGAGGGCGGTGAAGCCGTGGAGTTCGAGGAGGTCCAGGGCGTCGGGGGCGGCGGCGAGGACCACGACCGGCTCGTCCGGCAGGTGGGCGCCGACCGGGGCCAGCACCGCGCGCGCCGCACCCTCCTGCCCCGCCAGCAGCAGTTCCAGTACGGCGCCGCGCACCCGCCGCTCGGCCTCCCGGTGCGCGCCCCCTTGCTCGACGGCCAGCGTCAGCAGGGAGCCGGCCGCGTTGATCACGGTATGCGTGACAGGGGAGAACGCCTGCCCGGCCCCCACGGCGAAGAACCCGCGCGGCCTGGCCCCGCCGCCGAGCGGCTGCACGACCACCTGCCCGTCGGGCCCCGACATGGCCACACTCGCCGGAAACCGCCCGCCCCGGCGCCGAAGCGCTGACTCCACCTGGTCCGTCCGTGTTCCGGCGGTGGCGTGCAGGATCTCCCCCGTCTCCGACACCAGCGCCGCCCACCCGCCCACCTCCTTGGCCAACCGGTCGATCACCGCGTGCATCCCCTCGGGCCGGAGCGCCGCCCGGGTCAGGCGTCCCTGGGCGGCGAAGGCCCGGGTGATCTCCTCGTACTGCTCGGCGGCCAGCAGTTCGCTGACGGCCTTGCCGATGGCGATGAACGGCGTCTCGCGGGGCACCTCCAGCAGCGGCAGCCCGGCGGCGGCAGCGGCGGCCACCAGCTCGGCCGGAACCTCGTCGTGGGTCAGCCCGACCCCGAACCCCAGCCCCGCGACGCCCCGCTCCACCAGCCGCCCGACATATCCGGGAAAGTCGCCTGCGCTGCTCAGCCGCATCCCCGTGGTCAGCACCAGTTCGGCGCCCTCCAGGAACGGCGTGGGGTCCTCGAGTTCGCTGACCGCGACCCACCGCACGTCCGAGTCCAGCGACCCGGCCAGGGGCCGAAGGCCCATCCGTCGCACCACGGTTCCCAGAGAAGGCGGCATTTTGTCCAGTCCGGCAGATTAAGACCCCTCAAGTGTGACATATCGACGTATCGGCGCAGGTCATCACCCGCCGTACCGTCAAGAGCATGAGCATTCCGCAGGAGCGTCGTCTCGTCACCGCCATCCCGGGGCCGAAGTCCCAGGAACTGCTGGCCCGCAAGCAGGCCGCCGTGCCCCCCGGCATCGGCACCACGCTGCCCGTCTTCGTGACGCGCGCGGGCGGGGGCGTGCTCGAGGACGCCGACGGCAACTCGCTCATCGACTTCGGCTCCGGCATCGCCGTGACCAGCGTCGGCAACGCCGCTCCGCGCGTGGTCGAGCGGGTGAGCAAGCAGGTGGCCGACTTCACCCACACCTGTTTCATGGTCACGCCGTACGAGTCGTACGTGGAGGTCTGCGAGAAGCTCAACCAGGTCACCCCAGGCGAGCACGAGAAGCGCACCTTCCTGGTCAACTCCGGCGCCGAGGCCGTCGAGAACGCCATCAAGGTCGCCCGCTACGCCACCGGCCGCCAGGCCGTCGTGGTGTTCGACCACGGCTACCACGGCCGCACCCTGCTGACGATGACCCTGACGGCCAAGAACATGCCGTACAAGCAGGGCTTCGGCCCTTACGCGCCCGAGATCTACCGGGTGCCGCTGGCCTATCCGTTCCGCTGGCCCGGCGAGAACCCGGCCGACGAGGCGTACGCCCAGGCCGTGGACATGATCGAGAAGCAGGTCGGCGCCCAGAACGTGGCCGCCGTGGTCATCGAGCCGATCGCCGGAGAGGGCGGCTTCATCGAGCCCGCCAAGGGCTTCCTGCCGAGGATCGCGGAGTACTGCCGCGCCAACGGCATCGTCTTCGTCGCCGACGAGGTGCAGACGGGCTTCGCGCGTACCGGGGACATGTTCGCCTGTGAGGACGAGGGCGTGGTGCCCGACATCATCTGCACCGCCAAGGGCATCGCGGGCGGCCTGCCGCTGGCCGCGGTCACCGGCCGCGCCGAGCTCATGGACAAGGTGCACGTGGGCGGCCTCGGCGGCACGTACGGCGGCAACCCGCTGGCCTGCGAGGCGGCACTCGCCGTACTGGAGACCATCGAGCAGGACGACCTGGTCGCCAAGGCCCGCCGGATCGGCGAGATCATGCTCCCCCGCCTCAGGGCGCTGCAGGAGCGCTTCCCCATCATCGGCGACGTACGCGGACGCGGCGCCATGATCGCCATCGAACTGGTCGAGCCCGGGACGAAGAACCCGAACCCGGCCGCCGTCCAGGAGATCGTCAAGCGCTGCCACGCCGAAGGCCTGGTCATCCTCACGGCCGGAACCTACGGCAACGTGCTGCGTTTCCTGCCGCCGCTGGTCATGCCCGAGCACCTGCTGGAGGAGGGCCTCGGCATCCTGGAAAAGGCGTTCTCCTAGAAGAACCCCCACAGAACGGGCCATCCACCTTGATGGGGATGGCCCTGTTTTGTTGGTGTACCGCACGCCACCCGGCAGTGATTTCACCTGAGCTTGACGCTGCGCTAGCCGATCGGCGGAGCGACCGGGGCTATAACGGATCCGGTATAGGGGTGGGCGAACGCCTGGGGGAGAGTGATGGACTGGGGTTCGATGCCGACGTTCGACCCTGACGGCCTGAGCTGGGCCCAGCGTGACGGGGACGCCTGCGTGGTCTGCCACAAGAGGTGGCCGCGTCCCCGGGTGCGGGTGGGCCGCTTCCCCGACGACACCGCCGTGCTGGCCTGCCACGACTGCGCGGAGGCGCTGCGGCCCGCGCCGCTGGCCACCGTGGTGGCCTTCCGGGCCCGATGAGGCCTCAGGCCGCCTGACGCATCCCCCACGGCGAGCCGTACTCCGTGAGCAGGTCGAGGAACGGCACCGCGTCGAACGCCTCGGGACCGAGCACGCCCGTCCCCTTCCAGGCGCCGCCGGCCAGCAGTTCCAGCGCGACGACCGGGTGGATGGCGGTCTGCCAGACGACGGCCTGCGAGCCGTACTCGCGCATCGACCACTCGTTGTCCACCACGTGGTACAGGTACACCTCGCGCGGCGCGCCGTCCTTGCCCGTGCCCTTCACCCACGTCCCCGCGCAGGTCTTGCCGCGCATGCGCGAGCCCAGTGTGGCCGGGTCGGGCAGGCTCGCGGCCACGAGGTCGCGCGGCGCGACCTCGGCCGTGCCCACCCTCACCTTGTCGGCGCTGTCGAGCCCCAGCTTGTGCAGGGTCTTGAGCACGCCGATGAACTCCTCGCCGAGCCCGTACTTGAACGTCACCCGCCGCGCGTCGATCCAGCGCGGCACGAGCAGCACCTCTTCGTGCTCGACGTTGACGCACTCGACCGGCCCGATGCCCTCGGGGAAGTCGAACACCTCCGGCTCGCTGAACGGCTCGGTCGTGCGCCATTCGCCGTCCTCCCAGACGACGGGCGGATTGAGGCACTCCTCGATCGTGGTCCAGATCGAGAACGTCGGCGCGAAGTCGTAACCGTCCACGACCAGGTTGGAGCCGTCCCGCACGCCGATCTCGTCGATGCGCGCGAACAGGTGGTCGGCGGCATAGCGGGCGAACACGTCGGCCAGCCCCGGCTCCACCCCCATCCCGACCAGCGCGAGCTGCCCGCCCTCGCGCCAGCGCGGGTCGAGCTCGAACTGCCGGTCGCCGAGCTTCACCCCCGTCTTGCTGTACGGCTCGCGCGGATGCGGCTGCGACAGCGACATCGCCATGTCGAGGTAGTGCGCCCCGGCCTCCAGCGCCGCCTCGAACAGCGGCATCGTGAAGCGCGGATCGACGGCGTTGAACAGCACGTCGCAGTCGTGGGCCCGCAGCGCCTCGGCGACCTGGGCCCGGTCGGCGGCGTCGAGCTGGATGGCGCTGAACCGGGCGTCGTCGACCTGGGCGACCGCTCGCGCGGCCCGGTCCTGTTTGGAGTCGGCCACCACGATGTGTTGGAAGAAATCTCGGCGGGCCGCGATGGGCACGACAGCGGATCCGACGCCTCCGGCGCCGACAAGGAGGATTCTCATGCCCGAACTCTTTCACTGACTGGCTATTCAGTCAATCGCAGGGGCAAAAGGGAGGCGTCCCGGGTCGGGGGGAACGCCCGGGACGCCTCAGGCAGGCGATGCCCAGCGGGGGGACGGGCACGCCCGCAGCATGTGCGAGCGGGCCCCCGACATCACCCGCTCAGCTCACAAGATCGGTCCACCTGTCTTCCCAGGTGTCGTAGTCAGTGCATTCCCGCTCCTGCGGACGGCAATCCCCCGGTGGCCGAACGGCAAAGGCGATCCGGTCGAACCGCGACTTCTTGCCCACCCCGTACGCCTCGCAGACCCGCCTGGCCTTCCCCTTGCACGCCTTGTCGTTGGCCGGGGCCAGCCCTGCCCACGCCGCCGCGGCACGCTGCGTATCGGCCGAAGCCGTCCAGCTCAGCCACCGGTAGGCGCAGTCGAGATTCGCCCCGGACGCGCCCAGCATCCACGAGTCCACCCACCCCGTGCTCCGCGCGGACGGCACCGTCTTCACCGGCTTGCCCGCCGTCTGCAACACCAGCCGCAGGTACGGCGTGGCCTGCGCGAAGTCCAGCCGCCCAGTCGCGAACCCGGTCACCACGTCCAGCGGGTCGTCCCAGTAGACGCGCTCGTCCTGCCGCCCGAGCATCTCCATCGCCTTGTCCAGCTCGGCCTCGGTCAGCGAGAACGGACTGCCGGACTTCCCGGCCGCCAGAGCCGCGTCCGCGATCGTCAGCGGGTCGTCCCTGAACGCCGCCTTGGGCGAGGCGAAGACCTGGTCCATGCCGGGCGCCTTGATCCGGCTCGCGTCGTAGAGGTACTCGTGAGAGCCCCACAGGTACGGCACGCCGTACACCTTGCCGCCGGAGGTGGTGAGGTCGCGCAGCGACTTGCCCAGCTCGGCGTACCCGTCGACCTTGGCCAGCTCGATCGGCAGCACCTGCTTGTCCGCGATGAGGCTCCCGGCCAGCCCGGGACCGGCCGAGACCACGTCGTAGGGGCGTTCCCTGAGCCGGGTGGCCATCTCCCCGGGGGTCTGGACCTGGTCGAGCCTGGCGATGCGGCAGCCGGTGGCCTTCTCGAAGGTGCCGGTCCAGTTGACCTTGGGGCTCGTGCCGCCGTACTCGGCGTAGCCGCGGTAGGTGAGGATCTGGAGCGTGCCGTCGCTCTGGGTGGGGGTGGGCGTCGGCTTGGCGGTGGACGGAGTGGGTTTGGGGATGGGGTTCGCCTGTGCGGCACCTGCCGAGGACACCACCACGGCCAGCGCCGCCAGCGCCAGGGCGGGTGTGCGGCGGTTCAACAGGATGCCCCCTTCTCGTTGCGGTCTGCGCTGGAGTTTACCCGGGCAGACCGCAACGGGAGGGTGTCACCTGTTCGTCGGGAAGCCCAGGTTCACGCCGCCGTGGGACGGGTCGAGCCAGCGCGAGGTGACGACCTTGCCGCGGGTGTAGAAGTGCACGCCCTCGGTGCCGTGCACGTGCGTGTCGCCGAACAACGACGACTTCCAGCCGCCGAAGCTGTAGAACGCCATCGGCACCGGGATCGGCACGTTGATGCCGACCATGCCGACCTCCACCTCGTTCTGGAAGCGCCGCGCGGCGCCGCCGTCGTTGGTGAAGACGGCGGTGCCGTTGCCGAACTCGAGCCCGTTGATCAGCTCAAGCCCCTCCTCGTAGGAGGAGACGCGCACGATCGACAGCACCGGGCCGAAGATCTCCTCGGTGTGGACCCGCGAACCGGCGGGAACGTTGTCGAGCACGGTCGGGCCGAGCCAGAATCCGGGCGTCTCGGCCGCCGGCGTGCCGCCGAGCACCTCCGTCCGCCGCCCGTCCACGACCAGCGTGGCGCCCTCGGAGACGCCGAGGTCCAGGTAGGAGGCGACCTTGTCGCGGTGCGGACCGGTCACCAGCGGGCCCATCTCCGAGCGTGGGTCGTCGCCGGGGCCGATCACGAGCTTGTCCACCCGCTCGACGATCTTCTTGACCAGGTCGTCGCCGACCGGGTCCACGGCCAGCACGACCGAGATCGCCATGCAGCGCTCGCCCGCCGAGCCGAACCCGGCCGAGACCGCCGAGTCGGCCACCAGGTCGAGGTCGGCGTCGGGCAGCACCAGCATGTGGTTCTTGGCCCCGCCCAGCGCCTGGACGCGCTTGCCGTGCGCGGTGCCGGTCTCGTAGACGTAGCGGGCGATCGGCGTGGAGCCGACGAACGAGACCGCCTTCACGTCCGGGTGCTCCAGCAGCCGGTCGACGGCGGCCTTGTCGCCCTGGACGACGTTGAAGACGCCGTCGGGCAGCCCGGCCTCCTGCCACAGCCGCGCCATCAGCAGCGAGGCCGACGGGTCCTTCTCCGACGGCTTGAGGATGAAGGCGTTCCCGCACGCGATCGCGATCGGGTACATCCACATCGGCACCATCGCCGGGAAGTTGAACGGCGTGATCCCCGCCACGACGCCGAGCGGCTGCCGGATCGAGTAGGAGTCGACCCGCGTCGAGACGCCCTCGGAGAAGCCGCCCTTGAGCAGGTGCGGGATGCCGCAGGCGAACTCCACGACCTCCAGGCCGCGCGACACCTCGCCGAGCGCGTCGGAGTGCACCTTGCCGTGCTCGGCGGAGATGAGCGCCGCGATCTCGTCGCGGTGGGCGTACATCAGCTCGCGGAAGCGGAACAGCACCTGCGACCGCTTGACCAGCGAGGAGTCACGCCAGGCCGGGAAGGCCGCGAGGGCCGCGGCGACCGCCGCGTCCACGTCCGCGGCCGTGGCCATCGCGACGGTCCCGCTGACCTCGCCGGTCGCCGGGTTGTAGATCTCCTGGGCACGGCTGCCGCCGTCGGCGAGCGCGCCGTTGATCCAGTGCTTAACGGACTTCATCGTTGATGGTCTCCAGAGCGTCGACGATGATGCCCAGGCCTTCGGCGGCCTCGTCCATCGTCAGGGTGAGCGGCGGGGCCATGCGGATGGCGGTGCCGTACAGGCCGCCCTTGCCCGCGAGCAGGCCCGCCTGCTTGGTGAGCTCCATGAAGCGGCCGGTCATCGCGGGCTCGGCCAGCTCGATGGCGAACATCAGGCCCTTGCCGCGCACGCCGGTGACGATCGGCAGCCGCTCGGCGGCCGCGCGCAGCCCGTCGATGATGTGCGCTCCGGTGCGGGCGGCGTTGGCCTGCAGGTCGTGGTCGAGTACGTAGTCGAGGGTGGCGTTGGCGGCGGCCATGGAGATCGGGTTGCCGCCGAAGGTGGACAGGCCGACCGCGTGCAGGCTGTCCATGAGGTCGCCGCGGGCGACCAGGCCGCCGACGGCGAAGCCGTTGCCGAGGCCCTTGGCGAACGTCATCATGTCGGGCGTCACGCCGTGGTTCTGGATGCCGAAGAACGCGCTGCCGGTACGCCCCCAGCCGGTCTGCACCTCGTCGGAGATGAGCAGGATGCCCTCCTCGTCGAGTACCTCCTTGTAGGCGGCGAACAGCCCGTCGGGCGCCATCGTGAAGCCGCCGACACCCTGGATCGGCTCGGCGATCAGCGCGGCGACGTCCTTGGAGACGCCGGTGGCCAGCACGTGGCGCAGGTCTTCGACGCACACCTTGATGTAGTCGGCGTCCGACAGGCCCTTGAACTGCGACAGGTGCCGGTCGGCGCCGTGCAGGAAGTGCACGTTGAGCGGCGAGAGCGAGTTGTTCTTCCAGGTGCGGTTGCTGGTGACGCTGACCGCGCCGAAGCTGCGGCCGTGATAGCTCTGGCGCATGGCCAGGACCTGGTCGCTCTTGCGGGCGTAGGTGGCCAGGAGGAGGGCGGTCTCGTTGGCCTCGGTGCCGGAGTTGGTGAAGAAGACCTTCGCGTCGGGGATGCCGGAGAGCCGGGCGATCTTCTCGGCCAGCTCGACCTGGCCGCGCAGCAGGTAGACGGTGCTCGTGTGGACGACACCGGTGGCCAGTTGCCGCTCGACGGCCTCGCGTACCTCGGGGACGTCGTATCCGATCATGTTGGTCAGGATGCCGACGAAGAAGTCCAGGTAGCTTTTGCCGTCGCTGTCGACGACGCGGCTGCCCTTGCCGCTGACAATCTCGATGGGCTCGTGGTAATTGAGGGCCAACCAGTTGGGCATCACTGCCCGGTGGCGCGCGAGAAGCTCCGACATGTTCCGAGTATCGCCGCATTCCGGAGCACCTTACACCTGCAACATGTCGGAGTGCAGGCCGGATGCCTTACATGTCGTAACCCTGCGGAAGCCGGGACAGAAGGGCACTTCGCGAGGCACGCTTGAGGTCCCCGCCCTGCGAGGGTTCGATGATCATACGACTGACCGTCCGCGACCCCGAACTGACCGCCGAGCACGACCTCGAAGTGGCGGCCGAGCCGGGCACGAAGCTCTCGACACTGCTCGGCGCGCTGCCGCCGCGGCCCTGTTACGCCGGTTCCGCCAAGCTCGATCCCGAGGCCACCTTCGCCGACGGGCCGCTGGTGTCCGGAATGGTGGTCGGCGTGGGCGAGCCGGCCCGCGACGAGCGGGCCAGACCCGCGGGGGCCACGGGCGGTCTGCGGGTGGTCGGCGGCCCCGACGCCGGGCGGCTCGTCTGGCTCTCGCCCGGCGCGCACGTCGTGGGCAGGGATCGCGACGCCGCCGTCCGCCTCGTGCGCGACCACCGGGTCTCCCGGCTCCACGTCCGCCTTGAGGTGAGCGTGACCGGCGAGCTCACCGTCACCGACCTGGGCTCCACCAACGGCACGCTGGTGGGGGGCGAGCAGGTGAGCGGCTCGGCCCCGCTGCGGCCGGGTGAGGTTCTCCAGGTGGGCGACGATCTGCTGCGCTGGGTGCCGTTGCCGGCCGCCCGGCCGCATGCCGTACGCGGGGCCGACGGCATGATCGCCTTCGACCGCGCGCTCGCCCGCCGGGAGCAGGGAACGGCATCCGATCACGTGCCCGACGAGCTGGACCTGACCCTGGCCGCGCTGCGGGAGGGACCGGGGTTGTGGTCGCGCGACGCCGCCTCCCCCGACGGGCTCATGCTCCGGGTGGGGGTCACGGGTGAGCCCGCCGTACCGGCTGCCGTGGACCTGCGGGAGGCCGGCGTGCTCGGCGTCGTGGGGCCGCGCCCGCCGGCCGACGGGCTGGTGCGCTGGCTGCTGGTGCAGCTCGCCACCCTGCGCGCCCCCGCCGAGCTGCGGCTGGTGATCCTGGCCGAGGAGGGCGGCGAGCATCTGGCCTGGACGCGCTGGCTGCCGCACCTGCGCGGCGGCGGGCGGGTGCCGTGCCTGATCGGTACCACCGAGGAGACGCGGGCCGAGCGCGTGGCCGAACTCCTGGCGCTGATCGCCGACCCGCCGGAGGGCGAGGAGGTGGTCGTGCTGCTCGACGGCGCGCGCTCGCTGCGGGAACTGCCGGGCCTGCGCGAGGTGCTGCGCGACGGCCCCGCCGCCGGCGTGTACACGATCTGCGCCGATCGCCGTGGCATGAGCGAGTGCCGGGCCATCTGCGAGCTCGACGGCACCGACCTGCTGCTCACCCGGCCTGGCGACGGCCTGCCCGCGCCGATCCGGCCCGAGTACGTGGACACGGAGTCGGCCGAGCGCATCGCCCGCGCGCTGGCGCCGCTGCGCGACCGCGCCGAGCCCGACTCGCCCGCGCGGCTGCTGGACCTGCTCGGCATGCAGACGCCCGCCGTGCGCTGGTCGGACGCGCCGGTGACCAAGGTGGTGGTCGGCGCGGCGGTGGCCGGGACCGTCAGCGTGGACGTCGCCGCCGAGTCCCGCCTGCGCCTGGGCGGCGCCGGGCCGGACCTCGCGCGCGCCCTCGTCGCCGCGCTGCTCCTGGCCAATCCGCCGGACGCGCTCGCCCTCGTCCTGGTCGGCGAGAGCCTGCGCCCGTTCGCGACCTGCCCGCACGTGACCGGGTGGTTCCCGGCCTGGGAGCCGCGCATGAGCACGGCCCTGACGGCCGAGGCGCAGCGGCGCACCGCGCTCCTGGCCGCGCACGCCGCCCCGCCGCCCCGCCTGGTGGTGATCGCCGAGGAGGACCACGCGCCACCGCAGCCGGTGGAGAACGCCCAGCTCGGCATGCACCTGGTGCTGGTCACGGCGCTCACCTCCCGCAGCCGCGGCCTCGGCATGATCATGCGGCCGGGCGGCGAGCCACACCTGTTCAGGACCGGCGGGCTCGGCGACCCCCCGCCCGCGTGGGGCGCTCCCGCCCGCGTGCGCGTGGTGTCCTGGGCCGAGCTCGGCGACCCCCGCCCCGCCGATCCGCCCGCCGGCACGCCCACCGACCTGGAGTCCACCCTCGCGGCGATCCTCGGCGCGGCCGAGCGCCGCGGCACCCGGCCGCCGTTCCGCCCCATCCCGCCGCCGCTCCCCGAGCTCCTCCACGATCCGGTACGGCTACCGCCTCCCCCCGCGCCGCGTAACACCCAGGTGGTGCCCTACGGCCTGGCCGACGACCCCGCCCACCAGGCCCAGCCCGTGGCGGCGTTCGACCTGCGCGGCACGGACCGGCTGCTGGTAGCGGGCCGCGCCGGATCCGGCCGTACCACCTTCGCCCGCACGCTCATCAGCGCCCTGACCCGGCACCCCGCCTGGATCTACGCGATCGAGGACAAGCCCGGCGAGCTGGCCGCCTACACCGCCCACTGCGGAGCCGTCGTCTCCCGCGGCGAGCCGGACCGGATCCGCCGCGTCATCACCTGGCTCGCGGGCGAGGCCGAGCGCCGCCTGGCCGCCGGGCCGGGCGATCCGGTGATCGTCCTGGTGGTCGACGGCTGGGAGCGCTTCGAGCGGCCCGACGCGCGATCGCTGATGAGGATCCTGCGCCGCCTGGTCACCAGGGGCCCGGCGGCCGGCATCCACACGGTCGCCGCGGGCCGGCGCGACAACGTGCTGTTCTCCCGCCGGCTGCTGCTCGGGCACGGGCCGCCGGGCAGGGCGGCCGACGCGGCCACCGGCCAGGTGGTCCAGATCGCCGTCCCGGCGCTGCCGCGCACGCCGTTGACGGCCGCGCGGCCGTTCCCGCCGATGCCCGGCAGCGTGGAGCCGGGCGAGCTCGGCCTGGTCACGGGGCTCGCGATCGGCATGGGCGGACAGGACGTGACCACGATCGGTCTGGACCCGCTCGGCGCCGGGCCGCACGCCGTCCTGGTCTCCGGCCCGCCGGGCTCCGGCCGCAGCGGCGCCGCGCTCCTGCTGGCCGGGGCCCTGCTGGAGCGGGGCGTGGACGTCCTGGTGATCGCCCCGCCCGGCTCGCCCGTCGCGGCGCTGGCCGGGGCGCGGGTCCTCACCGGCACGGCCTTCGCCGACGGGGAACTGCGCGCGGCGGTGGCGGGGCGGCAGCGGTTCGCCGTGGTGGTGGACGACTTCGACCAGGTGACCGTCACCGCCGCCGACCGGCCCACACTCCTCGACGAGACCGCCTCCAGCCTGGGCGCGCACGTCCTGGTCCTGGCGGGAGACGCCACGCCGATCCTGGAGGGACGGCCGCACCCACTGGCGCCGGTCGTGACCGAGGTGTTCAGGTCCGGCGCCCGCATCGTGCTGAACCCCCGCGACCGGGCCGCCGCGCTGATCCACGGGCTCGTGCTGGAGAACGACGAGCACGTCCCCGGTCCGCCGGGGCGCGGCTACCTGTCGGTGTCCGGGCGGACCGTGCTGGTTCAGCTCGCGCGTGGGTCGAGCGCGTAGTCGATGCGCTCGACAAGCTGCGACAGCCCGTCGTACAGGTAGACGGTGTGGTTGCCGTCGGCGTCCCTGACCGAGGTGCCGCGTGACTCGTACTCCAGCGCGAGCTCCTGGGGGCCGGACGCGTGTACGCACCGGCCGAGGGCGTCGTAGGTGTAGGCGTGCCGGTGGCCGTCGTCCCATTCGGTGACGCGGCCGGCCCGGTCGTACGCGAAGTGCCGTACCAGTCCCGGGCAGGCGGCCTCCGTCAGGTTGCCCGCCCGGTCGTAGGTGTAGGCGGCCAGGAGCTCGTTGCGCCGCCGGATCGCGACGACGCGGCCCGCGGCGGTCTCGACGTCCAGGGCGCGGCCCGCGGCGTTCACCACCTCGGCCGGGGCGCCGTCCGGGCCGTGGCGCAGCTCGATCCGGCCGCCGTCAGGGCCGTCCACCGCGGTCAGCGGGAGGCGGTCACCGGCGCCGGTGTAGTGCGTGGTCAGGCCGGTGCCGGGGTCGGTGACGGCGTAGCCGTACCGGATCCTGCTCAGGCGGGCGCGCCCGGCGCGCTCGCCCGGCGGCGGGCAGGCGGCCACGGACCCGTCGCCGGGATGCGGGAACAGGCGCGCGGCGCCGTCGGCGGCGAACACGTGCACGCCGTCGGCGTGAACCTCCGCCCGCTGGTCGAAGGTGGAGGTCCACGCCGGGCCGAACCACCGTCCGTCCCCGTGACCGGACCGGTGCACGCGCCGCAGTTCCAGCGCGGGCGGTCCGGGCAGGTCCAGGTCGTGCTGCGGCAGGATCACCGTGCCGGTCGCGTAGTGGATCGGTCCGGCGTGTGCGGACGCGCGGTCCGATCCAGCCCCCGATGCGACCGCCTCCCGCGCACCCATGGACCATCCCCCCCAGAACGGAATTCGGCTGCCCCGTTGTACGCACCCCGCCCACCCGGCGGTTCAATTCCCGAGCAAGATTTTTCCGGGCCCCCTAGGGGGAATCCCGTGCACCTGTCGGTGTACGCCGCCGCCACCCACTACCGCGGCTGAGGCACGGCAAGAGCCGCCTGCGGGCCGACGACCGGAAGGGGGCCGATCACCCACTATCGGATCATCACCACGAACAAGGAGATCCGATGACGAACACCGCCACGCTTACCCGCCCTGACGTCCACCCCGGCCCGCCGAAGCTCGACCGCGACCAGTTGCGCCGCGCCCAGCAGGAGACGCTGGACACCCCGCGCATGAAGTACAGCCTGCTGGCCAAGATGATGTTCAAGCCGGTCGACATCATGTACGGCAAGGAAGGCTCGTTCACCAAGTTCGCCATGCTCGAGATCATCGCCCGCGTGCCGTACCAGGCGTGGGAGCGCATGGGCTACTGGGCGGTCCACCGTCACCGCACCCGCTCCGGGCTGGCCAGACGGGTCTTCGAGCGGATCGTCGAGGCCCGCTCCGACCAGGACAACGAGCAGTTCCACCTGCTGATCATGGAAGACCTGATCGACCGGCAGGGGCTCAAGCGCAACTGGCTGCTGCACCGCGCGGCGCCGTGGCTGATCGCACTGTTCTACTACCACGTCTCGTGGATGCTGTTCCTGGTCAGGCCCGACTGGAGCTACCGGCTGAACGCCGAGTTCGAGGACCACGCCGAGCACGAGTACATGACGTTCGTGGCCGAGAACCCGGACCTGGAGTTCGTGCCCGACCCCGGCACCTACGCCGACGAGTACGGCCGCTACCGCTCGGTGGCCGACCTGCTGCGCCAGATCGGCCACGACGAGCGGGTGCACAAGCTCGACAGCCTGGAGAACATGCGCGAGCCGCGCGTGGCGGCCTAACCGATGGCCGCCTCGACGGACTGCTCCGCCCGCTTGGGAGCGGGCGTACGCAGGACCGCGAGCGCGAGCACGGCGGCCAGGAGGCAGAAGACCGCGCCGATCCAGGATCCGACGTGCATCGCGGTGGTGAAGGCCTCGCGGGCGGGGCCTTCCCAGCCGCCCATCCTGAGCGCCTCGCCGATCGACGCCCTGGCCTGGGCGGGCGCGCTCTCCGGCATCGCTGAGGTGTACACCCCGGCCAGGACGCTGCCGAGCACGGCGATGCTGAGGGCCATGCCGACCTGCTGGACGGTGTCGTTCATGGCCGAGCCGACACCGGCGTGCTCCACCGGGATCGCGCCCATGAGCGTCGCGTAGGCCGCCGGACCGGCCAGGCCGCCGCCGATGCCCATGACCACGAGGCCGGCCAGCATGGGCCCGTACCCGGTGGTGACCGCGAGGATGACGAACCCGGCGGCGAGCACGAGCAGCCCCGAGGAGATGAGCGCCCGGTTGCTCACCCGCTGCCCCAGAGCCGCGCCGGCCGCGTTGAAGACGGTCGCCGCGATCACGTACGGCACCAGCGCCAGCCCCGCCTGCATGGCCCCGTACCCGAGGACGAACTGCAGATACTGCGTGAGCATGAGCATCAGCGCGCCCGCCCCGAAGGACATGAGCAGGATCGAGAAGGAAGCGCCGCTGAAGTTGCGCTGCCTGAACAGTTCCAGCGGCATCATCGGATGGTCGGAGCGCCGCTCCCAGACGAAGAAGGCGGCGAGCGCGAGCACGGCCAGGGCGATCGCGACGACGTTCCACTCCCGCTCGATGATGACGTAGACGGCCGAGGTGAGGCCGACGACGGACAGGACCACGCCGACCGGGTCGATCTTGCGGGCCGGGGCCTTCGACTCGGGCATGAGGACGATCGCGGCGATGATCGCCAGCACCGCGATCGGCACGTTGATGAGGAAGACCGAGGCCCAGCCCCAGTTCTCCAGCATGAGGCCGCCCAGCGTGGGCCCGGCCACGACGCCGATCATCGACGTGGCGCCCCAGGCGGCCATGGCCTTGCGGCGTTCCTCCGCGTCGAAGACGGTGATGAGGATGGACAGGGTCGAGGGCATGAGCACCGATCCGCCAACGCCCATGAGCGTCCGCATGGCGATGAGGTGCCACGGCTCGCTCACCAGGATCGCGAGGGCGGAGGCGCCGCCGAACAACGCGAGGCCGATGACCAGCATCTTCCTGCGGCCGAAACGGTCGGACAGGCTTCCGGCGGTGAGCAGCAACCCGGCGAAGACCAGCACGTAGGCGTCCAGGATCCACTGGATCTCGGAGGGCGTCGCGCCCAGATCCCGCACGAGGGTCGGGATGGCCAGGTTCAGCACGGTCCCGTCGACGGCCAGCACGAGCGTGGCCAGGCAGAGTACAGCGAGAGTCCACCAGCGGCGGGGGTCTCGCACAGTGTTCGATTCCACTCGCACACTGTACGACACTTCTCGCACAGTGTGCGAGAGCATTTATCCTGGAGTGGTGACCAAGCAGTTCACCTCCGTCTGGACCCGCGAACCACGCTCGCCGAGGTCCTCGCCCGGCCTGAGCCGCGAGCAGATCGTCCGCGCCGCCCTGGAACTCCTCGACGCCGAAGGCACCGACGGGCTCAGCATGCGCAAGCTGGGCGCCAAGCTCGACGCCGGGGCGACCAGCATCTACTGGTACGTCGCCAACAAGGACGAGCTCATGGAGCTCGCCTACGACGAGATCTGGGCGGACATGGAGGTGGCCGACCCGGACCAGATCAGCTGGCGCTACTCCGCCGCCACGTTCGGCAAGGGCATGCGGCAGGCCATCCTCCGGCATCCCTGGGCGGCCCGCCTCATCGGCCGCCTGCCGGCCATCGGCCCCAACGCGCTGCGCGTCACCGACCGGCTGCGCAAGGCCTTCACCCAGGCGGGCTTCAGAGGCCTGGAGATCGACTACGCGGCGAGCACCCTCACCAGCTACGTCTTCGGTATGACGATCCCCGAGGCGGTCTGGAACGAGTACATCAACGAGCGGCAGCCCGACATGGACGGCATGCGCCAGGCCGTGGTGGCCGCGGTGGCCGGCTACCCGGAGATGCAGGCACTCGTCAAGGACATGCAGGCCCACGACCCCCAGGAGATCCGCGCGATGAGTTTCGACTTCGGCCTGTACACGGTGCTCGACGGTCTTGAGGCGCGCCTGGTCACGTAGCAGGATTCCGGTCATGAGCGATTTCCGAGCCGCGCGCGACCTGCTGCTCCAGTCCGACTACGACACCGCCCGCCGCGACTTCCGCTGGCCCGACCTTCCGGAGTTCAACTGGGCGCTGGACTGGTTCGACGGCGTACTGGCGGCCGAGTCGCCGGACGCGGTCGCCCTGAACATCGTCGGCAAGGTCTCCTACACCTTCGCCGAGCTGTCAGAACGCTCCAACCGGGTGGCCAACGGGCTGCGCTCGGCCGGGGTACGGCGCGGCGACCGGATCCTGCTCATGCTGGGCAACCAGGCGGAGCTGTGGGAGTCGATGCTGGCCGCGATCAAGCTTGGCGCGGTCGTCATCCCGGCCACCACGCTGCTGACCGCCAAGGACATCGAGGAGCGGGTCGCCCGGGGCGGCGTGGCGCATGTCATCGCCAATGCCGCCGACGCGGAGAAGTTCACCAGCGAGGCGTACACGAAGATCTCCGTCGGCGCGGCCGACGGCTGGCGGACCTACTCCTACGGCGAGCCGGACTTCACCCCCGACGGGCCGACGCTCGCGAGCGACACCATGCTGCTCTACTTCACCTCGGGCACGACCTCGCAGCCCAAACTGGTCGAGCACACGCACGCCTCCTACCCGGCCGGGCACCTGTCCACGATGTTCTGGATCGGGCTGCGGCCCGGCGACGTGCACCTCAACATCTCCTCGCCGGGCTGGGCCAAGCACGCCTGGAGCAACGTCTTCGCGCCGTGGAACGCGGGGGCGACCGTGCTGGTCCACGACTACCAGCGTTTCTCCGCGCAGGCGCTGCTCGAAGTGCTGCGTGACGAGCGGGTGACGACGTTCTGCGCGCCGCCGACGGTGTGGCGCATGCTCATCCAGGAGGACCTCGCCGCGTGGCAGCTCTCCCTGCGTACGGCCGTCGCCGCGGGCGAGCCGCTCAACCCGGAGATCATCGACCAGGTCGCCAAGGCGTGGGGCCTGACCATCCGCGACGGCTACGGCCAGACCGAGACGACCGCCCAGATCGGCAACGTACCCGGCGTACCGGTCAAGCCCGGCTCGATGGGCCGCGCGCTGCCCGGCTACGACGTGGTCCTGCTCGACCCGGTCACTGGCGAGCCGGGCGCCGACGGCGAGATCTGCCTGCCCCTGGACGAGCGCCGCCCGCTCGGCCTGATGACCCGCTACGTCGGCCAGGACCCGGGCACCGCCGACGGCTACTACCACACCGGCGACGTGGCCACCCGGGACGCCGACGGCTACATCACCTATGTCGGGCGCACCGACGACGTGTTCAAGGCCTCGGACTATCGCATCTCGCCGTTCGAGCTGGAGAGCGTGCTGCTGGAGCACGAAGCGGTCGCGGAGGCCGCGGTGGTGCCCGCCCCCGATCCGGTACGGCTGGCCGTACCGAAGGCCTATGTGACCCTCGCGCCCGGGTACGAGCCGACGGAGGAGACCGCGCGGGCGATCTTCGAGCACTCGCGGCGGGAACTGGCGCCCTACAAGCGGATCAGGCGGCTGGAGTTCGGCGAGCTGCCCAAGACGATCTCCGGCAAGATCCGCCGGGTCGAGCTGCGCGAGCAGGCGGCGGATCGGGAGTTCACCGAGGAGTCCTTCCGTTAACCGCCTGACGGACAAATCCCAGGAAGAGCACCATTTCCCCTATAGCATCTTGTAAGGGTCCAGGTGTCCATAATTACAGGCTGATCGGATAGGCTCGGGCCGTGCTGCCCACTCTCGCCGATGTCCTGGCCTTGGAGACCGTACGCCGGGGGAACCCGCGTGTGGTCGCCGGGGCCGATCGGCTCGACACCAAGGTGCGGTGGGTGCACGTCGGGGAGATCGCCGACATCGCGCACCTGCTGCGCGGTGGCGAACTCGTCCTCACCACGGGCGTGGCCCTGCCCGACGACCCCGAGAAGCTCGCCGACTACATCGCCGAGCTCGCCCAGGTCGGCGCGTCGGGGCTGGTCGTCGAGCTCGGCCGCCGGTTCGTCCGCGAACTGCCCCGAGCCGTGATCAAGTCCGCCGAGGAGCACGGGCTGCCGGTGATCGTGCTGACCCGCGAGACGCCGTTCGTGCAGATCACCGAGTCGGTGCACGCCTGGATCATCGACAACCAGCTGGAGGAGCTGCGCGCCTCCGAGCAGCTGCACGAGGTGTTCACCGAGCTGTCGGTCGAAGGCGCCTCGCCGGCCGACGTGCTCGCCCAGGTCGCGCGGCTGTCGAACCGGCCCGTCCTCCTGGAGAACCTCGCCCACCAGGTGCTCGCCTGCGAGTCCGCCGGCCGCGACATCGGCGCGCTGCTCGCCGGCTGGGAGACCAGGTCGCGCGCCGTGGCCCCCGCCGACCGGACCGCCTACGACCCCGCCTCCGGCTGGCTGGTCACCACCGTCGGCGCCCGCGGCCAGGACTGGGGCCGGCTGATCCTGCTCTGCGACGTACCGCCCGGACCGCGCGACATGGTGCTGGCCGAACGCGCCGCCACCACCCTCGCCCTCGGCCGCCTCCTCGAACGCCACCAGGAATCCCTCGAACGCCAGGCCCACGGCACGATCATCACCGGCATCCTCACCCACGCCTACTCCGACCCCGACGAGGCCGCCGCCCGCGCCCGCGCCGTCGGCGTCCCGCTCACCGGCCGCAAGCTGATCAGCGTCGTCATCCGGCCGACCGAACCCGTCGACCAGGCACTCGACGGCCAGGCCCAGCTCGGCGAACTGGCCGAGGCCACCGCCGCCGCCTGCCGCGACGCCCGGCTGCCCGCGCTGGTCGGCGCCCTCGACCAGGACCGGGTCGGCGTCCTGCTGCCGCTGCCGCCACGTACCCACGCGGAACCCGCGCTGACCACGCTCGCCGACCGGCTGCGCATGCTGTGGAAGCCCGGCTCCGCCTTCGTCCTCGCGGCGGGTTCCGTCGTCGAGTCGATCCGCGACGTGCGGCGCAGCTTTTTAGAGGCCGAACAGGTGGCCGACGTCGCCGTTCGCCAGCCCGACGGCCGCGCCTACTACCGGCTGCCCGATCTGCGCCTGCGCGGCCTGCTCCACCTGCTGCGCGACGACGCCAGAATGCAGACCTTCGCCGAACGCGAACTCGGCGCGCTCCTGGCCCACGACGCCCAGCGCGGCGGCGACCTCACCAGAATCCTGCGCATCTACCTGGACGCCGGCCGCAACAAGGCGGTCGCCGCCCAGAAAGCCCACCTGTCCAGGCCCGCGTTCTACGATCGGCTGCGCCGGCTGGAGCGCATCCTGGACACCGACCTGGACGATGTCGAGTCGTGCCTGTCGCTGCACGTGGCGTTGCTGGCGCTGGAGTCATTCCGTCGCGAGAATCGCTGAAGCAAACCGGACCAAGGACGTTCATGCCTGACCTCTTCGTGCCCGAGCCCGCCGCGCTGGGCCCCATGCTCGCCACCGCGGGCGCGTTCGCCGTCCCCGTCCACGAGGTACGGCTGACGCCCGACGAACTCCACCCCGACCAGATCGTCGCCGGCGACCCCGCCACCTCCTCCATGGACCTCGGCAACGGACGCGGCATCTGGGAGATCACACCCGGCGTGGTCACCGACGTGGAGACGGACGAGATGTTCGTGGTGTTGTCGGGGCGGGCGACGATCGCGGTCGAGGGCGGAACCACGATCGAGGTGGGGCCGGGGGATGTGGCATTGCTGGCAGACGGCGCGAAGACCACGTGGATCGTCCACGAAACCCTCCGCAAGGTCTACCAATCCCGCTAACCCACCAGACTCCCCCACCCCCTTCCCACCTCCCGGCCCAGCCCCGAGCCTGACCCCCAAGCCACCCCCAGGCCCGGCCCCCTGGCCACCCTCGCGCCACCTCCCCGCCCAGCACCTCGGACCAACTCCCGGCTGACGCCCCTTGCCACCTCCCGCGACATCACCCCTTAGCCGCCCTTCGCACCTTTGCCCTGATTGCCGCCTTCCACCACCGGCAAGGGGGATTCCGGCGGCCTTCACCGCCGGTGGGCGTTTACCCTCAGGGTTTCGGACAGGGCACAGGGTCCTTCAGAAGCCCATAGCCTGCCGTACCTCCTCAAGGGTGTGGGTGGCGCGCTCGCGGGCCGTGGCGTTGCCCTCGCGCAGGACCGCCCGCACGGCCCCCTCGTCCAGGTCGGCGCGGCGCTTCCTGATCGGGCGCAGGAAGTCGTTGACCGCGTCCGTGGTGACGGACTTGAGGCGGGCGGCGCCGCCGTCCCCGATCTCCTCGGCGAGTTCCCGCGGCGGGCGGTCCTGGCACAGCCCGGCCAGCGTGAGCAGGCCAGAAACCCCCGGCCGCCGTTCCTCGTCGAACGTGATGCGCCGGTCGGCGTCGGTGACCGCGCGGCGGATCAGCGCGGCCGTCTCGTCCTCGGTGGCCTTGAGCGGGATGGAGTTGCCCCGGCTCTTGCTCATCTTGCCGCCGTCGAGCCCCTTGAGGCTGGGCTGCGCGCCCATCATCGCCTCCGGAACGGGAAAAACCATCCCATACCGCTCGTTGAAGCGCCGCGCCACGAGCCGCGTCACCTCCACGTGCGGCAACTGGTCCCGGCCGACCGGCACCAGCGTGCCCTTGCAGAACAGGATGTCGGCCGCCTGATGCACCGGATAGGTGAACATCAGCCCACTCACCGCGCTCTGCGAACTGTGCAGGATCTCGTCCTTGACTGTCGGGTTCCGCTGCAGTTCGGCCATCGACACCAGGCTCAGGAACGGCAGCAGCAACTGGTTCAGCTCCGGCACCGCGCTGTGCTGGAAGATCGTCACCTTGGCCGGGTCGAGCCCGATCGCGAGATAGTCGAGCAGCAGCTCCGTGATGTTGCGCTGGACCTCCCCGGGCAGGTCACGGTCGGTGATCACCTGATAGTCGGCGACGAGCACGTACATCCGGTGCCGATGCTGCAGCTCCACCCGATTGGCGAGCGAGCCGAAGTAGTGACCGAGATGGAGCGGACCGGTCGGCCGATCGCCGGTCAACACGACGTGGTTCATTCTGGGATTCCTTTCCGGACGTCCCCAGACACCACAAAAGGCCGTCCTGGGGACGGCCTTTTCGCATGCGAAGGTCAGCGGCCGCCGGGCGGCCGCCACCACATGCTGATTCGGGTCATGACTCCATTGTAGGCGCAAGCCGTACAGGACCCAGATTCTGTACGGCTTGCGCCGGCTCGTGACTACCTGCGGTGATCGTGCGACATGTCGGCGTGGATGGTGTCGTCTGCGCAGATGTACAGATCCCACCGACGGGGACGCGCCACGAACGCGCCCAGGATGAAGCCCAGAACGACGCTCGCGAAGATCACAAGGAGGATGCTCAGCCCCATAACGGCTGCCTCTCGGGGAAAGTTCGTGCCGCTCGAAATACGGCCTACCGAAAGGTAACCCCGGCCGGTCCTGTGGCGCAGCAGAATCCCATGTACTCCCCCATATTGACCATTCAATCGCCGCAGGCATGGGCCCTTTCGCTAGTTGCTGATGTCAATCTCGTAACCACGGGCGTGTTCCCACACCCCGGCCAAGCGGGAGCGCCAGGATAGTCCGGATTGTTATCGGCACCCTGGAGTCTTTTGATGTCTCGACGCACCCTCGTCGTCGGCCTGTCCCTGGCCACCGCGATCACGGCTGCCACCGTGCCAGTCGCCGCCAAGGAGCTGGCGGTGACGTTCCCCTCCTCCAAGTTCCCCTTGGGAACGGCCACCGTACCGACCAAGACGCAGAAAGCGGTCGCCGGTGGCATCGACATGTACAAGGTCCGGGCCGGCACCGCCACCCAGGGCTACAGCGTCAGCGTGATCATGCCCAGCGGCCGCGACTACGGCACCCGCGCGACCGCCGATGCCAAGGCCGCCGAGGTCGAGGCCGCCGGCCAGATCCCCAGCGTCCAGCAGTTCATCCGCCCCGCCGTGGCCGACGCCCCGGCCCAGGAGATCTTCATGGTCCGGGTCGGCCTCTGGTCCTTGCAGGACAAGAAGAAGGCGGAAGAGACCGTCAAGGCCCTGAAGGACGCGGGCATCAAGTCCAAGGTCGACTACCTCGGCGACGACGGCGTCGACACGACCGGCCCGTGGAACATGAACGTCCTCATGATCGACGCAAAGAAGTTCCGCGGCTCGTACGGCGCCAGCCTCGGCACCAGCGTCGCCAAGCGTGAGACGACCTCCGCCATGGCCAAGGCGGCAGGCGCCCTGGCCGCGATCAACGGCGGCTTCTTCAACATCCACGCCTCGAAGGCGCTGCGCGGAGACCCCCTCGGCGCTTCGGTGGTGGCGGGCAAGCTCCTGAGCGAACCCGTCCCCGGCCGCGCCGCCATCGTCCTGAGAGGCCGCAAGGCCAGCATCACCGAGCTGAAGTCCACCATCACTTCCGTGTCCCAGGACGGCCAGGCCCTCAACGTCAACGGCATCAACCGCCCCACCGCGGTCGACGAACTAGTCCTTTACACGGAGGAATGGGGCGCCAAGACCCCCGCCGACGGCGGCACCGACGTCGTCCTGGACGCCAACGGCAAGGTGGTCGCCGTACGCGCCGCAGGCGCCGCGGTCCCGGCCGGCCACCGAGTCCTGCACGGTGCGGGCGCGGCGGCCGAATGGCTGGGCCAGCACGCCATGGACGGCTGGACCGTCAAGATCGACACCAAGCTGGTGGACCTGCGCACCGGCAAGCGCCTGGCCCTCACCCCCAACCTGAACGTGGTCGCCGGCGGCGTCGGCCTCGTCCGCAACGGCCGGGTCAAGGTCATGGCCAAGCGCGACGGGCACGACTCGGTCAACATGATCCTCCGCCGGCACCCGCGTACCCTCGCCGGCGTCACCAGAAACGGCAGCCTGATCCTCGCCACCGTGGACGGCCGCAAGCCCGGCGAGACCGTGGGGGCCAACATGCTGGAGGCAGCCCAGCTGATGCGCTGGCTGGGCGCCGTCCAGGCAATCAACCTGGACGGAGGCGGTTCTACGGCGATGGTCGTAAAGAACAAGGTCGTCAACAAGCCTTCGGACGGCGCCGAACGAGCCGTGGGCGACGCCCTGCTAGTCCTCCCCAAGTAGCCAGAAGGGGGCGCCCAACCACCCACCGGGCGCCCCCCACCCTCGCTCCAACCCAGCAACACACGAGCCACGCGTGGTCGTGCCTTGGTAGCCCGTCCACGTTGCGCCGAACACGCCCGCTCAGCCTTTCACCGCACCGGTGCCAGACAAGCGGCGGGACGGAGCTGAGCGCCGTGCACGTTGCGCCGTTCACGTCCGCGGAGAGTGCTCGCCGCACCGGCGCTTGACAAGCGTCGAGGAGGGCGACGCGGATGGGAGGCGGGTGGGAGGCGAGGCGGGCGGGGAGGGGCTGCAAGCCCTTGCCGGTGCAGGGTGGGAGGCGGTAAGCCCCCGCCGGTGCAGGGTGGGGGCGGTGAGCCGTCGCCAGCGCCTCGGGGAAACCCAGCGCCTCGGGGGAACGCGAAAAGGGGGCCACCCCGCGACGGCGGGACAGCCCCTTCGGAACGCGAAAAAGGGGCCCGACCGGATCGGTCGGGCCCCTTCTCCTCTTGCATGTTTTTGTGCGGCGGTGACCTACTCTCCCACACCCTCCCGAGTGCAGTACCATCGGCGCTGGGAAGCTTAACTTCCGGGTT
>NZ_JBHYJD010000028.1:0-145954 GCF_042740555.1 Nonomuraea sp. NPDC059007
GGGGCTGCCCGGCTCGGGGGAGCCCACCAGGCTTCCCCACCACCACCCCCCACCGCCCCACCACCCCACCGCCCCACCACCCCACCGCCCCACCACCCCACCACCCCACCGGCATGCCGCCCCCACCCCACGGGCGTGCCGCCCCGTCCCTAGGTCGCCTGCCACTCCGCCACTCCGCCGCTCCGCCGACCGGCTTCCCGCTGGGGTGCCCGGTCCACTGGCCCGGCGCAGCGGGGAAGTGGGCCGCATCCCGATTGGGCTGGTCCGGTGTGCGGGTGATGCCGGGTGGCGGGGCCTGGGTGGTGCGGCGCAGGGGGCGGGTTCGGGGCAGGGCGTCCCATGGGCAGGCGGGCAGGCGGGTAGGCGGGTAGGCGGGTAGGCGGGTAGGGGAAAGGGGGCAAATCCGTACGACGTTCCGGATCCGCACCTGCGGGCCCTGGACGTCATAGCCTTGGGCGCACAGCCGAGCGGAGGTGCGGGGTTGGGGCGCAGGCCGACGATTGACCGGGACGAGCTGACGAGGCTCGTCGCGCGGGGGCTCAGTGTGGCGGAGCTGGCCGGGCACTTCGGGGTCAGCGAGTCCGGGGTGCTGCAGGCCAAGCGTTCGGCCGGGCTGGTGAAGGGGCTGCTCGACCACAAGGCGGCCCTGCCGTGGAAGGTGGCGCGCGAGCACACCCAGTCGGGCCCCGCCACGAACCTGCGGAACCTGTCGGCGGCCGCGCAGGGCAGAGCCCCCCAGCCGGAGCGGCTCAACACCGCCCTGCGCTGGGCGCAGCGGCTCGTGGACAACGACCTGGACGTGGCCTACGACCCGGCGGAAGGGTTCAGGGAGGTGCCGGTCGCGGGTGTCTCGCACGTCGGGGCCGTGCTCGCCGCCGCCAGACAGGCTCTGGCCCGCGAATAAACCCTCTCATTCAGGGCAGCCGAAGGTCTCAACCAAACAGACCGGAGGCGATGAGAGATGACCGCCGAGACGTGGATCTGGGTGGCCGTTGTCGTGGTCGTCCTGGCGGCGATCGCCGCCGTGGGTTACGTGGTACTGCAGCAGCAGAGGCGGAGCAAGCTCCGCTCGCGGTTCGGCCCCGAATATGAGCGCATCATGTCCGAGCACGACACCCGGCGTGAAGCCGAGCAGGACATGCTCGCACGTGAGCAGCGGCACGCCGAACTGGACATCCGGCCGCTCAGTCCCGAATCCCGCGACGCCTACGCCAGGCGCTGGACCGAGGTGCAGGAGCGCTTCGTGGACGCGCCCGGCTTCGCCGTCACCGAGGCGGACCAGCTGGTCACCGCGGTGATGGCCGAGCGCGGCTACCCGACGGAGGACTACGGGCAGCGGCTGGCCGACCTGTCGGTCGCGCACGCCGCGACGCTCGACCACTACCGGCAGGCCCACCAGATCAGCGGGCGCGCCGCCCACAAGGAGGCCTCGACCGAGGAGCTCCGCCAGGCGATGGTGCACTACCGCGCGCTGTTCGAGGAGCTGCTGGAGGAGACGACCCGGGAAGGGCGACGAGATGGCTGACCACGAGCGCCGCGAGGACGAACTGCTCGTCCCCGCCCCGCGCGACGACGACAACGCACCCAACGACAACGCACCCAACGACATCACGAACGACGACACCAGAAACGACGACACCAGAAACGACGACACCCGCGACGGCTACGACACGAGGGCCGTGTACGACACGCAGCCTTCAGCCGCCCCGGTGGAGGCGACCGAGGAACACGAGGCCGACCGGAGCCGTGAGCCCTACACCCTGCCGGCCGACGACAGCGTGCCGCCGGCGCCGCCGTACCCCACAGCCGTCGAGACGGCGCGGGGGAGCGGTCAGGAGTTCGGGGACGGCGCCTACGCCGGCGCAGGCCAGATAGCCGATCGCTGGCGCGACGTCCAGGCGGGCTTCGTGGACGATCCCAGGGCCGCCGTGGAGCGTGCCGACGACCTGCTGGAGGAGCTCCTGCAGGACGTCACCCGTCAGGCCGGTGAGATGCGCGAGAGCTGGAAGAGCCAGCAGGACACCGAACAGCTCCGCCTGGCCCTGCGCGAGTACCGGTCCGTCATGGAGCGCCTGATGGCGTTCTCAGAGAGGAAGTGACCCCCCATGCTGGCCATCGTCTCAGCGATCATTTTCGGCCTCGGCTTCCTGCTCGACCTGTTGAACACCAGGATCGCGGGCGGCATCACCGGGACCACGTTCATGCTGCTCGGTCTGTGCCTGCTGGCCCTTCACCAGGCCGGCATCGGTACGGCCAGCATTCGCGGCGGCACCGGCTCCTGGAGGGGCCGTAGCAGGCGATGACGCGTACACGAACTCCCGCCGCGGCTCGCGGCGGGAGGACGGCACCAGCGCGTCACCCTTTCCCCGCGAAGCGGAGAACGACCGTCGTCCCATCCTCGTCAGGATGAATCTGCACGCTCGCTGACAGAAGCCGCGCCACCCACAGCCCCATGCCGCGGGTGGCGTTCGGCGCCGGACGGGTCCGGCCGTAGTCCTCGTCCGTCCAGACGCCGCGGTCGTGGATCTCGATGACCAGGTCGCCGCCGTCGCTCCAGGAGCGCACCCGGGCGGTGGGCGAACCGTGGGTGACGGCGTTGGTGGCGACCTCGTTGACGGCGAGCACGAGGTCGCCCGCCTCGTCGTCGTGCAGTCCGGCCTCGCGGGCCTGCGCCTCGGCGAAGAACCGGACCTCGGGCAGGCCGCTCAGGGTGAACTCGAACCCGGACACGGGGGCACCCGGCGGGGGGCCGAACGCCCTCGTGCGCGGGTCGGTGTCTCCGTTCACCCGATGGCCTGCCAATCAGCTGGTGAGATCCTGTCGCAACTGGTCGAGGACCTTTCTGAGAATGCGGGAGACGTGCATCTGCGAGATGCCGAACTCCGCCGCGATCTCCGCCTGTGTGAGATTACCGAAGAAGCGCAGCAGCAGGATGTTCTTCTCCCGGTGCGGAAGCGCGTCGATCAGCGGCTTGACGGACTCGCTGTCGATGAGCTTGCTGAGCGAGTCGTCCGTCTCCGGGATGACGTCGCCCAGTGAAGCGGCGTCGTCGTCGCTGCCGAGCGGCGCGTCGAGCGAGAGTGTGCTGTACGCGGCGGAGGCGTCGAGCGTGAGCAGGACGTCCTCCTCGCTGATGTTCATCTTGGCCGCCAGCTCGGCGACCGTGGGCGAGCGCCCCAGGTCCTGGCTGAGCTCGGAGACCAGGCGGTTGAGCTCAGAACGGCGCTCCTGGTACACGCGCGGAACCCGGATCGCCCAGGTGCGGTCGCGGAAGTGCCGCTTGACCTCACCGGTCATCGTCACCACCGCGTAGCCCCTGAAGGCGTGGCCCAGCGTGGGATCGAAGCCGTTGACGGCCTTCATGAGGCCGACGTACGCGGCTTGGAGAAGGTCCTCGATGGGTTCGCCCCGGTAGCGGTAGCGGCGGGCGATCTCCATGGCGAGCGGGCGGTGCATCTCGACGATGCGTTCGCGCAGCCGCTCCTTGACGCTGTCGGGGGTGTCCGGCTCGGTCGTCTCGGCCAAGAGCTGTTCAGCGGTCAGCTCTTCGAGGGCGTATTCCTTCACAGCCATAGCTGCTCCTTGGTCCAAGCCATGGAACGGCCGTCCGCCCGAAAAGCGAAAAAGCCCAGGCAGAGGCACGCCTCACAGCGTTGCAGACGGAAGCCCTCTGCTGGACTTCGAGGATCAGTATCCCCACTTTCGCCGGAAGTATTCCACCCTTCTCGGGTGACAGTAAGGTTGCCTCGTGACACTGACCCTGACGTCCTCGCCGCAGGACGGGCTGACGGTGATCCGGGTGGACGGTGTCCTCGACGCCACCACCCGCGATCAGTTCGCCGACTACCTGTCGGCCGCCGGTTCCGACCTTGTCCTGGACCTGTCCGGCGTCACGTTCATGGACTCGCGCGCGCTGGGCCTGGTCGTTCACCAGTGGCAGACCAGCCTTGAGGCCGGTTCCCGCTTCGCGCTGATCGGCGTGCGGTACAGCACCGCGAAGGTGATGTGGATCACCGGGCTGGCCAGCCGGCTGCCGCTCTACGACACGCTGGAGGAAGCCAAGAGCGCCCTCGCTTAGCCGTTGTTGCTGCTGTGCTCCTCCACCAGCAGCTTGGCGAGGTCGGCGACCTTGATCTGGTGGTGCTGGGAGATACGGCGCAGCTCCTCGAACGCGGCCTCGGCCGAGCAGCCGCTCGACTTCATGATGATCCCCTTGGCCTGGTCGATGATCGCCCGGCCGGCCAGCGCCTCCTGCATCTGCGCGGCGTCGGTGCGTACCTGCTCGAAGTCCCACAGGTTGGCCATGGCCACGCCGACCTGCTCGGTCAGCATGCCGGCCAGGGCGTGGGCGTCGTGGCCGGGCAGGACGCCGGGCCGTACCGCGTAGAGGACGACCACCAGCAGGACCGGGTCGACCCTGATGGGCAGGGCCAGCACCGAGCGCACCCCCCAGCCGACCGCCAGCCCCGCGTACTCCGGCCAGCGGGGCTCGCGCAGCAGGTCGGGGGCGCTGACCGGGCTGCCGGTGCGCCGCGCCTCGACGCTCGGGCCCACGCCGAGCTCCCGCTCGCCCTCGACGAGGCTGATCAGCTCGCTGTGGGAGCTGGCGACGAGCACGCGCTCGCCCTGCCACTGCTCGGCCGAGCCGCCGGAGCAGCCGGGCACCCCCGCCGCGACCGCGTTGGTCAGGCCCCGCAGCACGCTCTCGGTCGAGTTCTCGTTGTCCAGACGCCCGAGAGTCGCAAGCTCGCGGGCCAGCACCATGGTGTCCATAACGAGTGGGAACCTTCCCTATATGGCCGTCTTAATCCCTGATGGCGTAGCGTCGGCGTCATGACGACCCCGCTCGAACGCGCCCTCGACTCGCTGACGGAGCGGGTGTCGTCCCTCCGCACGGCCAGGACCGCCTACCCCGATCAGGCGGGTGAGACACTGGACGCCGCCCTCGCCGAGCTCGACACCGCGCTCGAACTGCTCGCCGAGGCCCGCAAACAACTCCGCCAGACGCCCAAACAGGGCGCCAAGAGCGGCGCGCAGCGTGAGCTCAAACTTCTGCGGCAGGTGCTGCGCGTCTTTCCCGTCCCGGTGTTCGTCCTCGACGGCGGCGCGGTGATCAGGCGGATCAACGCCGAAACCTCCCGGGTGCTCGGCAGCCCCGACGGCTACCTGGTGGGACGCTCGTTCCCGCTGCTGGTGGAGACCTCGCGCCGGGCGGCGTTCCGCTCGCATCTGACCTCCGTGCTCCAGACCGGGCAGTCTGCCACGTTCGAGACACGTCTGAGCCACCAGGGCCGTACGCACACCGTCCAGCTCGTGCTCACCAGGCTCACCCTGCCGGGCGAGCCGCAGCCGCTGGTCGCCGCCGTCGCGCTGCCCACCGAGCTTCAGATTCAGGGGTACGGCGCCGCCCCCGCCGCCGCCCGCCCCGACGCCGCCCTGCTCATGGCCGCGGCCCGCCGGCAGGAACTGCTGGCCGAGACGGCCCGCATCCTGCTGGACGAGGAGAGCCTGCGCCGCCCGGTCGCCCTGGCCCGCGCCGCCAGGCTGCTGGCCGCCGACTGGGCCGACTGGGTGATCGCCGACGTCGTCCGCGACGGTGTGGCCCGCCGTACGACGGTGCTCGCGCCCAAGGACGAGCCCGTCGGCGAGCTGGCCCGGGAGGTGGAACGCGCCGACCCGCTGGCCGGTCCGCTGGTGGCCCAGGTGATGGAGCAGGCGACCGGCGTCCTGCACGAGATGGTCGACGACGAGGCGGTGCTCGGCACGTACGCCGGCGGGCCGCTGCTGACGGCGATGGGCGCCGTGTCGGTGATGTGCGTGCCGATCGGCCCGGGGGAGGGGGCGCTGACGCTGGTCAGGACGCACAACCGGGCACCGTTCACGCTCGGCGACCTCGGCCTGATGGAGCAGGTCGGCGTCCAGCTCGGGCTGGCCGTGCGCGCCCAGCGCAGCTTCCAGAGCAGTTCGCGGGCGGCCGACGCGCTCACCGCGAGCGTGGTGCCGCGCACGATCCCCGAGACGCCCGGCTTCGAGGCGGCGGCGATCTACCACCAGGGCGCCTCGGTCGGCGCCGAGTTCTACGACGTCTTCCCGGTCTCCACCGGCTGGGGCTTCGCGCTCGGCGGCGCGGCGGGCAAGGGTGAGGAGGCCGCGTCGGTCAGCGCCATGGTCAAGGGCGGGCTGCGCGTGCTCAGCGTGTGGGAGAAGGATCCCGACCAGGTGGTCAGGCGGGTCAACGAGGCCATGGTGGCGCAGGGTGGCGGGATGTTCGTGATGGCGCTGGCCGGCTTCGTGAACGGCCGCCGCCTGACCCTGTCCTCGGCGGGTCACCATCCGGCGGCGCTGGTCTCGGCCGACGGCTCGGTCCGCTTCGTCTCGGGGGGCGGGGTGCCGCTGGGCATCGCGCCGGTGGCGGAGACCGCGAGCGAGGAGCTGACGCTGGCCTCGGGGCAGACGCTGGTGCTCTACTCCGACGGGCTGGTCTCCTCCAGGAACGAGCGCGGCGAGCCGTACGGGGAGGAACGGCTGGCCGACGTGCTCGGCCGGCACGCGGGCCGCCCGCCCGCGACGGTGGCCAAGGCGATCGAGGACGACCGGCACGCCTTCTCCGGCGGCCAGGTGTGGGACGAGATCGTGATCCTGGCCTTCCGACCTGCATAGGTTTGCGATCGGGGCGAAACAGGGTAGACATAGGGGCGTAGATCGCGTGCCTAAGACGCAGGCACACCTTGAACGCGCTATCGCTGAGGTGTGCCATGAATATCGCCATTGTCGCTTCGACCACCGGCAACCAGCGTCGTCATCTTCTCGCCGCCGCCCGTGAGCTCGGACACGACCACCGGGTCACCATCTACAGTCGCCGCACCAGCGCCGAGCCCAAGCAGCGCACCCGGCTCACGCAGGGCGTCACCATTGAGCACATCGACGCCGGGCCGGCCCGTGACCTGCCCGCCGACGACGTCGTCTCCTATCTGCCCGAGCTCGGCCGCTACCTGATGCGCAGGTGGAGCGCCGAGCGGCCCGACGTCATCCACGCCCACTCCTGGACGACGGGCCTGGCCGCCGTGGCCGGCTCCGAAGGACTGGGCGTGCCGGTGACGCAGACGCTGCACCCGTCCGAAACCACGCACCTGAAGCTGGAGCAGGCGCTCGGCCGCCGCGCCAGCGCCGTCATCGCCGGTTCCGGCGACGAGGAGTCGGCGCTCATCCGGCTGGGCGTGCCGCGCCGCAGCATCGCGGTGATCCCCGCGGGCGTCGACGTCAGCAGGTTCCGCCGCCTGGGCGCGGTCGCCGCCCGCGGCACCCGCAAGCGCATCCTGCACGTCGGCTCGCTCACGCCCGGCATGGGCGCCCACACGGCCGTGCGCGCGCTGAGCGCGATCCCCGACGTCGAACTCGTCATCGCCGGCGGCCCCGACCCCGCCGACCTGGACACCGACCGCGAGGCGCGCCGCCTGACCGACCTGGCCGCCAACCTGGGGGTCGGCGACCGCGTACGCCTGCTCGGCCGGGTGCCGCGCGCGCAGGTGCCGCGCCTGATGCGCAGCGCCGACGCGGTGATCACGCTGCCGCGCGAGGCGCCCAGCGGCGTCGTCGCCCTGGAGGCCATGGCCTGCGGCGTCCCGGTGATCGCCTCGGCCGTCGGCGCCCACCTCGACTCGGTGGTGGACGGTGTCACCGGCATGCTGGTCCCGCCGGACCGCCCCGCCCGTACCGCGCGGCTGGCCCGCACGCTGCTGACGGACATCACGCTGCGCACCGCCCTCGGCTATGCGGGCGCCGACCGCGTCCGCTCCCGCTACTCGTGGGAACGCATCGGCCAGGAGCTCCTGCGGGTCTACGAGGACGCTCTCGTCCGCGCATGATCACTCAGCTGTACGGCGGCGCCGCCCGGAGACCCCGGCGGCGCCGTCCACATGTTCCGGACGGGCCGAAACGCGGCCTTAACGGCCCCTGCGATGGCGATTGTCCATGTCAGGTGGGATATGGCCTGTCTAGGGGCTTCACACGTGATTTTTCCGTCGTTGACAGGCTTCGCAACTGATGTTTATTTAGGCATGCCTTGCCTAAGTTCAGTAAGGCGAGCCTAACCTTTGGAGTGGTAAGCGTGCTGAAGGACCTCATAGGGCCGCCGCCGCTGCCCGTGACGGGCGTCAGATGGCAGGTCACCCCGGTGGATCCACAAGCGGGTGACGCCGAGATCGTCCACACGTGGATGAACGAGCCGCACGTGGCCACCGCCTGGGACCAGGCCTGGCCGCTCGAGCGCTGGAGCGCGGAACTCGCCAGGCAGCTCGGCGGCGATCACTCCCGCCCCTGCCTGGCCCATCTCAGCGGCGACCCGGTCGCCTACCTGGAGATCTACCGGGTCGCGCGCGACCGCCTCGCCCCGCTCTACCCCCACCGCCCCGGCGACCTCGGCGTGCACATCGCCATCGGCGCTCCGGGCAACATCGGCAGGGGCCTCGGCCGCGACCTGCTGCGTACCGTCGCCGACGGCCTGCTGGCCGCCGACGACTCCTGCACCCGCGTGGTCGCCGAGCCGAACATCCTCAACACGGCCTCCATCCGCGCCTTCACCGCCGCCGGGTTCCACCGCGCCGGCGAGGTCACGATGCCGCACAAGATCGCCGCTCTCATGGTCCGCCCGCGCGACGAGGGGGATCTCCCCACATGGTGAACTCGGTCCACGACCTGGTGGGGATCGGTTTCGGCCCCTCCAACCTGGCCCTGGCCATCGCCCTGAACGAGCCGGAGGGCGCGGGCCTCGACGCGATCTTCCTCGAGAAGCAGGAGTCCTTCGGCTGGCACCGCGGCATGCTCATCGACGGCGCCACCATGCAGGTGTCGTTCCTGAAAGACCTGGTCACGATGCGCAACCCGGCCAGCCCTCACAGCTTCGTCGGATATCTGCACGACAAGGGCCGGCTGGCCGAGTTCATCAACCAGAAGACCATGTACCCGACCCGGCTCGAGTTCCACGACTACCTGGAGTGGGTGGCCGGCCGCTTCGAGCACGTCGCCCGCTACGGGACCGAGGTCATCACCGTCGACCCGGTCGTCCGCGACGGCGTGGCGCACTGCCTCGACATCGTCAGCCGGGCCGACGGCGAGCTGGTCACCCACCGCGCGCGCAGCGTCGCCATCGCCGCCGGGCTGCGGCCGGTCCTGCCCGAGGGCGTCATCGCCGGTGACCGGGTCTGGCACAGCCAGGAACTGCTGAGCCGGCTGGAGGGGTTCGCCGAGCCGTACCCGCGCAGGTTCGTGGTCGTGGGGGCCGGGCAGAGCGCGGCCGAGGTCGTCGAGCACCTGCACAGCCGCTTCCCCTCCGCCGAGATCTGCGCGGTCTTCTCCCGGTACGGCTACAGCCCCGCCGACGACAGCCCCTTCGCCAACGCGATCTTCGACCCGGCCGCCGTCGACCACTTCTTCGAGGCGCCCGGCGACGTCAAGCGCATGCTGCTGGACTACCACGGCAACACGAACTACTCCGTCGTCGACCTCGACCTGCTGCAGGAGCTCTACCGGCGCATCTACCAGGAGAAGGTCGCCGGCCGCCCGCGGCTGCGGATCCTGAACATGTGCCGGGCCGCCGGCCTGGAGACCCACCGCTCCGGGGTGTCGGTCGGCGTGCGGTCGCTGGTCACGGGCGAGGCCGAGACGCTGCGCGCCGACGCCGTCGTGTACGCCACCGGCTACCGGCCGACCGACCCGCTTGACCTGCTCGGCGCGGCGGGCGAGTACTGCCTGCGCGAGGAGGACGGCGGGCTCAGGGTGGGCCGCGACCACCGCGTGGAGACCGCGCCCGAGCTGCGCTGCGGCATCTACCTGCAGGGCGCGACCGAGCACACGCACGGCATCACCTCCACGCTGCTGTCGACCACGGCCGTGCGGGCGGGGGAGATCCTGCGGTCGCTGCGCGCCCACGCCCGGTCCGAGGTGGAGGAGCCGGCCCGGTGACCGACTCGCTGCTGGAACTCATCGAGAGCCGGATCGCGGCCGCTCCCGGTACGGAGGCCGTGCGCCACGGGCCCGCCTCGCTCACCTACGCCGAGCTGGACCGGGCGGCGAGCGCGCTGGCGGCCCGGCTGGCGGCGCGCGGAGCGGGGCCGGAGCGGATCGTCGCGGTGTCGCTGCCGCGCTCGCTCGAACTCGTGGTGGCGCTGGTGGCCGTGCTGAAGACGGGCGCCGCGTACCTGCCGGTGGATCCGGAGTATCCGGCGCACCGGGTGGAGTTCATGCTCGCCGACGCCCGCCCCGTCGTGACGCTGCGCCCCTCTGACGTGGACCTTTCCGCCGGTACGGCGGCGCCCGGCGTGCGGACGGACCCGCGCAACCCCGCCTACGTGATCTACACCTCCGGCTCGACCGGGCGGCCCAAGGGCGCGGTGATCACGCACGAGGCGATCGTCAACCGGCTGCTCTGGATGCAGGACGAGTACGGGCTGAAGCCGGACGACCGCGTCCTGCAGAAGACGCCCTCCAGCTTCGACGTGTCGGTGTGGGAGTTCTTCTGGCCGCTGATCGCCGGGGCCACGCTGGTCCTGGCCGATCCCGGCGGGCATCGCGATCCGGCGTACCTGGCGGCGCTCATCCGGCGCGAGCGGATCACCACGGTGCACTTCGTGCCGTCCATGCTGCGGGCGTTCCTGGCCGAGCCGGGGGCGCGGGAGTGCGTCTCGCTGCGGCGGGTCGTCTGCAGCGGCGAGGAACTGCCCGCCGACCTGGCGGCCGAGTTCCACCGGGTGCTCGGCGAGCGGCTGCACAACCTGTACGGGCCCACGGAGGCGGCGGTGGACGTCACCTCGTGGGCCTGCCGGCCTGGTGCGGCGGGCCCGGTGCCGATCGGGCGGCCTGTTTGGAACACCGCGATCCGCATCCTCGACCCGGATCTGCGCCCGGCCGCGGAAGGCTCGGAAGGGGAGCTGTACATCGCCGGTGCGCAACTGGCGCGCGGCTATCTGGGGCGTCCTGGGCTGACCGCCGAACGGTTCGTGCCCGACCCGTTCGGGCCCGGCCGCATGTACCGGACCGGTGATCTGGCGCGGCTGCGGGACGACGGCGCGATCGAGTACCTGGGGCGGACCGACGATCAGGTGAAGATCCGGGGGCTCCGGGTGGAGCCCGGCGAGATCGCCACGGTGCTGGCCGAGTGCCCGGGTGTCCGCCACGCCGTGGTGGTCCCCCGCACGGCTCCCGGTGGCGTTCAGCTGGTCGCCTATGTCATCCCAGAGGCCGGTTTTTCGGGAAATATCGAGCTTTGGCGGGAGTTTCTGGCGGAGCGGTTGCCCGCTCACCTCGTGCCGTCGGCGTTCGTCGCCATCGCGGAACTGCCCGTGACCGTGAACGGCAAGCTCGACCGCGCCGCCCTGCCCGAGCCCCAACGCGAGACCGGCGGCGAAGCCCCCGCCACCGCGGCCGAGCGCACGCTGGCCCGGTTGTTCGCCGAGGTGCTCGGGCTGCCCGAGGTGGGCGCCGGTGACGACTTCTTCCGGCTGGGCGGGGACAGCATCCTGGCGCTGAGCCTGGTCGGCCGGGCCCGCCTGGAGAACCTGGCGCTGACGGCCGGTCAGGTGCTGGAGCTCGGCACCGTACGCGCGCTGGCCGCCGCGGCCCGCGCGGGCGTCGTCGAGGAACCTCCCGAGCAGGCCCTCGGCACCGTCCCGGCCACCCCGATCATGCGCAGGCTCCTGGAGCGCGGCGGGCCCATCGACGGGTTCAGCCAGTCGGTGGCCCTGCGCCTGCCCGCCGACGTGGACGCCGGCCGTCTCACCGGGGCCCTGCAGGCCGTTCTCGACCACCACGACCTGCTGCGTGCCCGCCTGGTGGACGATCACCTGGAGGTACCGCCCCCCGGAACCGTCCGGGCGAGCACGATCCTGCGCCGCGCCACCGGGAAAGCGGACAACCTGGCCGGGAAAGCGGACGACCTGGCCGGGGAAGGGGACGACCTGGCCGGGGACGCGGAGGCGGCCAGGAAGCGGCTGGCCCCCCGTGAGGGCGTGATGCTCCAGGCCGTGTGGTCGCCGCAGGCACGCGTCCTGCGCCTTGTCGCCCACCACCTGGTGATCGACGGCGTCTCCTGGCGCATCCTGGCCGAAGACCTCGCCCGCGCCTACGACGGCGCGACCCTGCCCAGATCCGGGTCCTTCCGGCGCTGGGCCACAAATCTGCCCGAGCACGGCCGCCCGGACGAACTGCCCCACTGGATCACGACACTCACCGGCACGGCACCGGACGCACCCGGCACGCGCGGGATCGCGGGACGGCTGACGCTCACGCTGGAGGCCGATCTGGGGCGGACGGGTACCGCCGAGCTCCTGCTCACCGGCCTCGCGGCAGCGCTGGCGCGGGCCGGCGACGGCGGCGCCGTACTGCTGGAGCTGGAGGGGCACGGGCGTGAGGACGAGCACGCCGACCTCTCGCGCACCGTCGGCTGGTTCACCAGCATGTTCCCGGTCCGGCTCGACCCGGGCCACCCCGCCTGGGACGACCTCGTGGCGGGCGGGCCCACGGCGGGCCGTACGCTGGCGCGGGTCACCGAGCAGCTGGCCGCCGTGCCGCGCAAGGGCATCGGGTACGGCCTCCTGCGCCACCTGAACCGTTCCCCCGAACTGGACGGCCTGCCGCACCCCAGGATCTGCGTCAACTACCTGGGCCGCTTCACCGAGTCCGCAGCCGGCTGGGCCATGATCACCGAGCCCGGCGCGCTGGCCGACGCCGCCGACGAGGGCCTGCGGCCCGCCCATGAGCTGACGATCGACGCCGCCGTGGTGGAGACGCCCGCGGGCCCGCGCCTGGACGCCACGTTCACCTGGGCGTCCATGGACGAGCGGGCGGTGCGCGAGCTGGCCGCGAGCTGGTTCGCTGCGCTCGGCGGGCTGGCCCGCCCGGAACCCCTGGTCGCCCTCGGCCAGGACGAACTTCACGACTTCGAGGAGATGCTCCGTTGAGCCGTGTCCAGGACGTCTGGCCACTGACCCCTCTGCAGGAAGGCCTGCTCTTCCACGCCCTGGGCGACGAGGCCGACCCGTACGTCGTGCACACCGCCCTTGACCTGCGCGGCCCGCTCGACGCCGCCGCGCTGCGGCAGGCGGCCGAGGAGCTGGTGCGCAGGCACGACAACCTGCGCGCCGCCTTCACCCACCGCAGGAACGGCGAGCCCGTCCAGGTGATCGCCGCCACGGCCGCCGTGCCGTGGCGCGAGGAGGACCTGACCGGACGGCCGGAGTCCGAGGCGGAGCTGGTCAGCGCCCGCGAGCGGGCCGCGCGCTTCGACCTGACCGCGCCGCCGCTGCTGCGCTTCGTCCTGCTGCGGCTGGCGCCGGAACGGCACCGCCTGCTGGTCACCAACCACCACCTGCTGCTCGACGGCTGGTCCCTGACCCTGCTGCTGCGCGAGCTCATCGACCTGTACGGCGGCGCCGAGCCACCGGCGGCCGTGCCGTACCGCGACTATCTGACCTGGCTGGCCGCGCAGGACCGGCAGGCGGCGATCACGGCCTGGCGCGAGCACCTGAACGGCCTGCCCGGCCCCACCCACCTCGCGGGGGGCAGGAGCGGCGGAGCGGTGCGGGAGCTGGTCACCGAGCTGCCCGCGGACCTGACCGCGCGGCTCGGCACGCTGGCCCGCGAGCGCGCGGGCACGCTGAACATGGTCGCGCAGACCGCCTGGGCGCTCGTGCTGGGCACGCTGACCGGCCGCGACGACGTGGTGTTCGGCACCACCGTCTCCGGCCGCCCGCCCGAGCTGCCCGGCGTGGACCGGATGACGGGACTGTTCATCAACACGGTCCCGGTCCGGGTACGGCTGCGGCCGGACGCCCCGGCCGGCGAGCAGCTGTCCGGGCTCAGGGCCGGGCAGGCGGCGCTGAACGGGCTGTTCCACGTGAGCCTCGCCGAGATCCAGGCGGGCGGGCTGTTCGACACGTTGCTGCTGTTCGAGAACCACCCGACCGGCGGGCTCGGCGGCGCGCGGGGCCTGGTGGTCGCCGCCGCCGCCGAGCGCGACGCCACGCACTACCCGCTCACGGTCTGCGTGCGCCCCGGCGAACGGCTGCGCGTCGAGCTGTCCTACCGCGAGGACGCCTTCGAGCCCGCGGCGATCGAGCGGATCATGGGCTACTTCGTCCAGGCCCTGACCCGGATGGCCGAGGACCCCGACCGGCCCGTGGGCGAACTCGACCTGCTCCCCGCCGCCGAACGCGCCACGATCCTCACCACCTGGTCCGGCACCCGCCCGGCCGCGCCGCCGGCGACGCTCGCCGAGGTGTTCCGCGCTCAGGTCGGCGCCACCCCCGGCGCGGTCGCGGTCGTCGGCCCGGACGGCGCCGCCCTCACCTTCGCCGAACTGGACGCCGCCGCCAACCGGCTGGCCGGAACGCTGGCCGCCCGCGGCATCGGCGCCGAGGACGTGGTCGCCCTGCAGTTGCCGCGTGGCATCGGGATGGTCGCGGCCGTGCTGGGCGTCTGGCGGGCGGGCGCCGCGTACCTGCCGCTCGACCCGCGCTATCCCGCCGACCGCCTCGCCCACATGCTGTCCGACGCCCGCCCCGCGCTGGTGATCACCGACCCGCCGGACCTCACCGCCGGCCCCGGCCAGGATCCGGTGGTGCCGGTCCGGCCGTGCCTGCCCGCGCATCCGGCCTATGTCATCTACACCTCCGGCTCCACCGGGACGCCCAAGGGCGTGAGCGTGCCGAACGCCGCCGTCGCCAACCTGCTGGAGTCGCACCGCGGCGACGCCATCGCCCGCGCCGAGGCGGCGGTGGGCGGGCGGCGGCTGCGGGTGGGACACGCGGCGTCGTTCTCGTTCGACGCCTCCCTCGACCCGCTGCTGTGGATGCTGGCCGGTCACGAACTGCACGTCCTGGACGAGGAGACCTGCCAGGACCCCGAGCTGCTCGCCGCCTACACCGCGCGCGCCCGCCTCGACTACGTCGACGTCACCCCCTCCTACCTGCCGCCGCTGCTGGCCGCCGGGCTGTTCGGCGAGGGACGCCACCGGCCCGCCGTCGTGGCCGTCGGCGGCGAGGCCGTCGCCGAGCCGCTGTGGCGCCGCCTGCGCGCGACCCCCGGCCTCGTCGCCCGCGACCTCTACGGCCCGACCGAGTGCGCGGTCGACGCCTACCAGCGGCGCGAGGACGGCAGCGCCGCGCCCGTCGCCGGTCACCGCGTGTACGTGCTCGACGCCCGGCTGCGGCCGGTGCCCGCCGGGGTGACGGGCGAGCTGTACGTGGCGGGCGCCGGGCTGGCCCGCGGCTACCTCGGCCGGGCCGGGCTCACCGCGGAACGCTTCGTGCCCTGCCCGTTCGGGCCGCGCGGAGAGCGCATGTACCGCACGGGCGACCTGGCCCGCTGGCGGGAGGACGGCGTGCTGGAGTTCGCCGGACGGGCCGACGACCAGGTGAAGATCCGCGGGTTCCGGGTGGAGCCGGGCGAGGTGGAGTCCGTCCTGGCCGGGCACCCCGGGCTGGCCCACGCCGTGGTGACGGTCCGGCGGGACCGGCCGGGCGAGCGCCGCCTCGTGGCCTACGCGGTGCCCGCCCGCGACGGCGTGGACGAGCGGGAGCTGCGCGGCCATCTGGAGGCGCGGCTGCCCGCGTACATGGTGCCCGCCGCCTTCGTGCTCCTGGACGGGCTGCCCCTGCTGCCCAACGGCAAGGTGGACCGGCAGGCGCTCCCGGCGCCCGGCGGGTCCGCGACGGCGGCGGGGCGCGAGCCCAGGGACGCCGTCGAGCGGCGGCTGTGCGAGCTGTTCGCCGACGTGCTCGGCCTCGATCGGGCCGGGGTCGATGACGACTTCTTCGCGCTGGGCGGGCACTCGCTGCTGGCCGCCCGCCTGGTCAGCAGGATTCGGGCCGAGCTGGGCGCCACGGTGCGGGTGCGCGCGGTGTTCGACGCGCCGACCGTGGCCGGGCTCGCGGGCCGGCTGGGGCCGTCGGGCGAGCGTCCCGCGCTGGTCGCGCTGGATCGTCCGGAACGGCTGCCGCTGTCGCACGCCCAGCGCCGCCTGTGGTTCCAGCAGCAGCTGGAAGGCCCGTCGGCCACCTACGCCATGCCGGCGACCCTGATGCTGGACGACCCGATCGAGCCCGGCCCCATGCGCGCGGCGCTCGGGGACGTGGTGGCCAGGCACGAGGCGCTGCGCACGGTGATCGGGCAGGCGGACGGCGAGCCGTACCAGGTGATCCTGGACTGCGCCGAGGCACTGCGGCGGCTGGCCGTGCGGGACGGGGAGGGCGATCCCGCGGCGCCCTTCGACCTGGCGGCGGACCTGCCGATCCGGGCCTGGGCGGACGGGCGGCGGCTGCTGCTGGTGCTGCACCACATCGCCGGGGACGAGTGGTCGATGCGCCCGCTGCTGGACGATCTGTCGCTCGCGTACGCGGCGCGGCTGGCGGGAAACGCGCCTGAGTTCGTGCCGCTGCCGGTGCAGTACGCCGACTACGCGTTGTGGCAGCGGCGCTGGCTGGGCGCGGCCGACGACCCGGCCAGCCCGCTCGCGCGGCAGCTCGCCTACTGGCGGCACGCGCTCGACGGCGCGCCGGCGGCGATCGAGCTGCCGGTGGACCGGCCCTGGCCCGCGGAGATGTCGTGGCGGGGAGGAAGCGTGGACTTCCGCCTCGACGCCGACGGCCTGGACGCGCTGGCGCGGCGGGCCGGTGTGACCACGTTCATGGTGGTGCACGCGGCGGTGGCGGCGTTGCTGACCCGGCTGGGGTCGGGCACCGATATTGCGCTGGGTACGCCGGTGGCGGGCCGGCCGGACGAAGCCCTAGCCGATTTGGTCGGATTTTTCGTGAACACGGTGGTTTTGCGGGCCGACACCGGCGGCGACCCGACCTTCCTGGAACTCCTGGAACGGGTGCGGGAGAGCGACCTGGCCGCCTTCGACCATGCCGACGTGCCGTTCGACCTGGTCGTCGAGGCCGTCAGACCGGAACGCGCCCAGGGACGGCACCCGCTCTTCCAGGTCATGATCGCCTACCAGCACGCCGCCGAGACCACCGCCCGGGACATCGGGCTGGACGTCGCCAAGTTCGACCTCACCTTCGCCTTCACCGAGACCGGCGACGGACTGGCCGGGCAGGTCGAGTACCGCGCCGACGTGTTCGGCGCCGCCACCGCCCACGGACTGGCCGAGCGGCTGGCGAACGTGCTGGAGCAGGTCGTGGCCGCGCCCGATCGGCCGATCGGCGAGCTCGCGGTCACGGCCATGGACTCCGCCGCGCTCCCCGCGGCCGTCCCCGGCGGCGGCGAGGCGCCGGACACCCCTGAGGCGCGGACCCTCGCCCGCCTGTTCGCCGAGGTGCTCGACGTGCCCCACGTGGGCGCGCACGACGACTTCTTCCGGCTCGGCGGCCACTCCCTGCTCGCGGTCAAGCTGGTGAGCCGGATCAGGGCGGCGCTCGGCGCCGAGGTCGCGCTACGGGAGGTCTTCCGGCATCCGACCGCCGCCGGGCTGGCCGGGCGGCTCGTCGCCGCCCGCGACCCGGGGCCGGTGCCCGCGGTCAGGCCGGAACGGGTGCCGCTGTCGCACGCGCAGCGCCGGTTGTGGTTCCTGCACCGGCTGGAAGGGCCGTCCGACACCTACAACATCCCGATCTCGCTACGCCTGCGCGGGCCGCTCCGGGCCGGGGCGCTCCGGGAGGCGCTGGGCGACGTGGTGGCCAGGCACGAGGCGCTGCGCACGCTGGTCGGCGAGGAGGACGGCCTGCCGTACCAGGTGATACTCGACGCGGCGCCGTTCGCGGTGCTCGACGGGGCGGGCGATCCCGGCCATGCCTTCGACCTGGCCGCAGAGCTGCCGATCCGGGCGTGGCTGCGCGCGGACGGGCCGGACGAGCACGTGCTGCTGCTGGTGCTGCACCACATCGCCGGGGACGAGTGGTCGATGGGGCCGCTGCTGGACGATCTGTCGCTGGCCTACGCGGCGCGGCTGGAGGGGAACGAGCCGGAGTTCGCGCCGCTGACGGTGCAGTACGCCGACTACGCGCTCTGGCAGGCGGACCGCCCCGTCGACCTGGACTTCTGGACCCAGGCGCTGGCCGGGCTGCCCGACCGCGTCGAACTGCCCACCGACCGGCCGCGGGCCGGCGACCGGCGGGGCGGCACGGTGGAGTTCGCGGTGCCCGCCGGGGTACGCGACGGGCTGGCCGCCCTGGCGCGGCGGGCCGGCGCCACCGCCTTCATGGTGGTGCACGCGGCGGTGGCTTCCCTGCTGGCGCGGCTCGGTGCCGGGACGGACATCCCGCTCGGTACCCCGGTGGCGGGCCGGTCGGACGAGGCCTTGGCGGACTTGGTCGGATTTTTCGTGAACACGGTGGTGTTGCGGGCCGACCTCGACGGCGACCCGACCTTCCTGGAGTTGCTGGAGCGGGTGCGGGAGAGCGATCTGGCCGCCTTCGACCATGCCGACACCCCCTTCGACCAGGTCGTCGAGGCTGTCAACGCCTCGGGCAGGGACCTGTTCGAGGTCATGGTCGCCCACCAGAGCGGCGAGTCCGCGCGGCTGCGCCTGCCCGGGATCACGGTCACCGAGGAGCCGGTCGGGCACGCGAGCGCCAAGTTCCCGCTCACCTTCGCCTTCACCGAGACGGACGGTGGCCTGGCCGGGCTGATCGAGTACCGCACCGGGCTGTTCCGCGAGGACACCGTGCGCCGCCTGGCCGGATACCTCACCAGGCTGCTCGCCCAGGTCGCCGCCGACCCCGCCACCCGGCTCGGCGACCTGGAGCTCATGTCCGACGACGAACTGCGCGAGGTGCTGGCCACGGGGGACGGCGAGGCCGCCGACGGCCCGCCCGCCACCGTGCCCGAACTGTTCCGCGCCCAGGCCGCCGCCACCCCGGACGCCGTCGCCGTCGTCTGCGCGGACGACTCGCTCACCTACGCCGAGCTCGACGCGCTCACCGACCGGCTCGCCGGCACGCTGGCCGCCCGGGGCGCCGGTCCCGAACGGGTGGTCGCGCTCGCGCTGCCCCGCGGGATCGGCCAGGTCGCCGGGGTGCTGGCCATCGCCAAGGCGGGAGCCGCGTACCTGCCGATCGACACGGCCTATCCGGCCGAGCGGATCGCCATGATGCTCCAGGACGCCGCGCCCGTGCTGGTGCTGGCCACCCCGGACAGCCTGCCGGAAGGGCCGGTGCCGGTCGTGCATCCCGGCGAGGACGGGTCCGGCACGCCCGTGCCGCCGCTGCCGCACAACCCCGCGTACGTGATCTTCACCTCGGGCTCCACCGGGCGGCCCAAGGGCGTCGTCCTGGAGCACGCGGGTGTGCGGCAGCTCGTCGCCACCGCCGTCGAACGCTTCGGCGTCGGGCCGGGCAGCCGGGTGCTGCAGTTCGCCTCGATCAGCTTCGACGTGGCGTTCTGGGAGATGACCATGTCGTTGTGCACCGGCGCCACGCTGGTCATCGTGCCCGCCGAACGGCGCGTGGCCGGGCCCGAGCTGACCGGCTACGTCAACGAGCACCGCGTCACCCACCTGGCCCTGCCGCCCGCGCTGCTGTCGGCACTGCCCCCGGACTGCCTGCTGCCCGAGGGCTCGACGCTGCTGGTCGGCACCGAGACCGTGACCCCCGAACTCGTCCGCCGCTGGACGGACCGGCACCGCCTCTTCGACGCCTACGGCCCCACCGAGGCCATGGTCAACTCCACGCTCTGGGAGGCCGCGGGAGACCTGGAGAACCTGACCAGCGTCCCCATCGGCCGCCCCGACGTGGGCAAACGCGTCTACATCCTGGACGAGCGGCTGCGCCCGGCGCCTCCCGGCGTCACCGGCGAGCTGTACGTGGGCGGAGCCGGTCTCGCCCGCGGCTACCTCGACCGGCCGGGGCTGACGTCCGAGCGGTTCGTGCCCGACCCGTTCGGCAAGCCGGGCGAGCGCATGTACCGCACCGGCGACCTGGCCCGCTGGCGGCACGACGGGGCCGTGGAGTTCGGCGGACGGGCCGACGGCCAGATCAAGATCCGCGGGTTCCGCATCGAGCCGGGCGAGGTGGAGTCGGTCCTGCTGTCGTGCCCCGGCGTGCGCGAGGCCGTCGTCACCGCGCACGAGTACGCCCCCGGCGACACCCGCCTGGTCGCCTATGTCACCGGCGCCCGGGACGACCCGGCGGAGCTGCGGGCCCACGTGGCCGCCCGGCTGCCCGCCCACATGGTCCCCGCCGCCTACGTCACGCTGCCCGCGCTCCCGCTCATGGTCAACGGCAAGGTGGACCGCAAGGCCCTGCCGGCTCCGTCCGGCGGCGCCGCCGTGGCCGCGCGCGCTCCGCGCACGGCCGCCGAGCGGGCGCTGTGCGAGATCTTCGCCGACCTGCTCGGGCCGGCCCGCGTGGGCATCGACGACGACTTCTTCCACCTGGGCGGCCACTCCCTGCTCGCGGTACGGCTGGCCGCCAGGATCCGCGCCCGCTTCGGCACCGAGCTGCCGCTGGGGACGCTGTTCGGCGCCTCCACGCCCGCCGCGCTGGCCGCCACGCTCCAGCACCTCGGCACCGCGGGCGCCCGCCCCGCGCTCGTCCCCGCCACCCGGCCGTCGCCGGTGCCGTTGTCGTCGGCGCAGCGGCGGCTGTGGTTCCTGCAGCGGATGGAAGGGGCCTCCGCGGCCTACAACATTCCGATCCGGGTACGGCTGGGCGACGCCCCGGCCGCGCTGGAGGCGCTGCGGGACCTGGTGGCCAGGCACGAGGTGCTGCGGACGGTGATCGGGGAGCGGGACGGCGAGCCGTACCAGGTGGTGCTGGGGGTGCGGGAGGCGCTGCGGCGGTTCGCCGTGGGGGAGGTGGACCCCGGCGCGCCCTTCGATCTGGCCGCTGAGCTGCCGATCCGGGCCTGCTTGCCTGCCGATGGTGAGGTGCTGCTTGTACTGCACCACATCGCCGCCGACGAGTGGTCGATGGGGCCGCTGCTGCGCGATCTCTCATTTGCTTATGAGGCGCGGCTCGCCGGGCGTGCGCCGGAGTTCGCGCCGCTGCCCGTGCAGTACGCCGACTACGCGCTCTGGGAACGGCGGGCGCTCGGGGCGCCCGGCGATCCGGACGGGATGCTGGGACGTGGTCTCGCGTTCTGGCGGCGGGCGCTGGACGGGATGCCCGAGGAGATCGCACTGCCGCACTCGGCCGGTGACGGTGGGTCGGTGGGCTTCCGGCTCGGCGCGGACGGGCTGCGGGGGCTGGCGCGGCGGGCCGGAGTGACCACGTTCATGGTGGTGCACGCGGCGGTGGCTTCCCTGCTGGCGCGGCTCGGTGCCGGGACGGACATTCCGCTGGGCACGCCGGTGGCGGGCCGGTCGGACGAGGCCCTGGCGGACTTGGTCGGATTTTTCGTGAACACGGTGGTGTTGCGGGCCGACCTCGACGGCGACCCTTCGTTCCTGGAGCTGCTGGAGCGGGTGCGGGAGAGCGACCTGGCCGCCTTCGACCATGCCGACGTGCCGTTCGACCTGGTCGTCGAGGCCGTCAATCCGGAACGCGCGCCGGGACGGCACCCGCTCTTCCAGATCATGATCGCCTATCAGCACGCCCTGGAGACCGCGCTCGCCGTGGAGGAGCCGGACACCGGGCAGGAGGCCAAGTTCGACCTCGCCTTCGCCTTCACCGAGACGGCCGAGGAGATCGACGTGCTGGTCGAGTACCGGGAAGGACTGCCCGGCGAGGCCCTGGCCGCGGCGCTGGCCGCGCTGCTGGAACAGGTGGCCGCGGAGCCCGGCCTGCGCCTGGCCGAACTGGACCTCCCCCCGGGCGACCCGGGCCTCCCCCCGGGCGAGTCTGGCCTGTCGTCACACGGCTCCGCCTCCCGGGCGCGCTCCGTGGCCACCCGCCGTGCGGCCACGGCGCTGCGCCGGGAGCCGCGGGGGCCGGTCGAGACCCGGATGGCGGAGATCTTCGCCGACGTGCTCGCCGTGCCCTCGGTGGGCGCGCTGGACGACTTCTTCCACCTGGGCGGCCACTCCCTGCTGGCCGTACGCCTGGCCGGGCGCGTCGCCACCGAGTTCGGCGCCGCCACCACGGTCAGGACGGTCTTCGAGGCTCCCACGGTCGCGGCCCTGGCCCGGCACGCGTCCGGCGCCGTTCAGGACCACGGCAGGCCGCCGGTGGTCCGGGCGGAGCGGCCGGACGTCGTCCCGCTGTCGGCGGCGCAGCGGCGGCTGTGGTTCCTTCAGGAACTGGAAGGCGCCACGGCCACCTACAACGTGCCGTTCGCGGTCCGGGTACGCGGGCCGCTGGACCACGACGTCCTTCAAGCGGCGCTCGGCGACGTGGTGGCCAGGCACGAGGCGCTCCGGACGCTGATCGGGGAGCGGGACGGCGAGCCGTACCAGCTGATCCTGGACTCCGGCGAGGCACGGCGGCGGCTGGTCGTGCGCGACGGGGAAGGCGAGCCCGAGCGGCCCTTCGACCTGACGGCCGAGCTGCCGATCCGGGTGTGGGCGCGGGCGGTGGGCGGCGACGAGCACGAACTGCTGCTGGTGCTGCACCACATCGCCAGCGACGAGTGGTCCGTCGGCCCGCTGTGGGCGGATCTGTCCGCCGCCTACGCGGCGCGGCTGCGGGGACGGGCGCCGGACACCGAGCCGCTCGTGGCGCAGTACGCCGACTACACGCTGTGGCAGCGCGACCTGCTCGGCGACGAGGACGCCCCCACCGAGCTCGCCACGCGGCAGCTCGCCTTCTGGCGGGCCGCGCTCGACGGGGCCCCGGACCGCCTGCCGCTGCCCCACGACCTGCCGCGCCCGCCCGTCGCCTCGCCGGAAGGGGACTCCGTCGCCTTCGCGGTCGACGCGGACGGCCTGCTCGGGCTGGCGCGGGGGAGCGGGGTGACGCCGTTCATGGTGGTGCACGCGGCGGTGGCGGCGTTGCTGACCCGGCTGGGGTCGGGGACGGACATCCCGCTGGGCACGCCGGTGGCGGGCCGCCCGGACGAGGCATTGGCGGATTTGGTCGGATTTTTCGTGAACACGGTGGTGTTGCGGGCCGACACCGGCGGCGATCCGACCTTCCTGGAACTCCTGGAACGGGTCCGCGAGACCGACCTCGCCGCGCTGGAGCACGCCGACCTGCCCTTCGACCGGGTCGTCCGCGAGACCGCTCCGGCCAGGACACTCGCCTGGCACCCGCTCTTCCAGGTCATGATCGCCCACCATGCGGCCCAGCCGCCGCTCGAACCGCTGCCCGGCCTCGACGTCGAGCCCACCGGCGCGGGGACGGGCACGGCCAAGTTCGACCTGGCCGTCGCCGTGGGGGAGGACGGCTCCGGGGTGATCGAGTACCGGACCGACCTGTTCACCCGGCAGCGCGCCGAGGCGCTCGCCGACGCCCTGGCCACCCTCCTGACCAGCGCCGCCGCCGACCCGTCCGCCCGCCTATCGGCCCTCCTGCCCGGCCCACCCGCCTTCCTCCGCCCCGACGCACTTGGGTCCGCCTTGGCCTGTCCGGACGCACTTGGGTCCGCCTTCGCGCGTCCCGACGCACTCGTGCCCGGCGATCATGATGCGGCCGTGGCGGAACGGCTGGCCGGGCTGTTCGCCGAGGCGCTGGGCGGAGCCGTCCCGGACCACGAGGGGAACTTCTTCGAGCTCGGCGGCCACTCGCTGCTGGCCGCCAAGCTCGTCAACCGGATCGGCGCGGAACTCGGCACCCCGGTCACGATCCGGGACCTGTTCGAGGCCCCCACCCCCGCCGGTCTGGCCGCCAGGCTCGCCGCCCCCGGAGCCCGGGAAGGCGGGGCGCTCGACGCGCTGCTGCCGATCCGGACCGGCGGGGACGGGCCGCCGCTGTTCTGCGTGCATCCGCTGTTCGGGCTGGCCTGGTGCTTCATGGGGCTGGCCGGGCTCATGGACGGCCCCGTCTACGGGGTGCAGGCACGCGGGCCGGCGGGGCCGTACCCGCTGCCCGGGACGCTTGAGGCCATGGCGGCCGACTACGTCGAGCGGATCCGCGAGGTCCAGCCCAGCGGTCCCTACCGCCTGATGGGCTGGTCGTTCGGCGGGGTGGTCGCCCACGCGATGGCCGCCGAGCTGGTACGGCGCGGCGAACACGTCGACCTCCTCGCCATGCTCGACTCCTACCCGCTGGGCCCTGGCGAAGAGCCGGAGACCGGCGACAATGAGCAGGACGCGCTGCGCTTCCTGCTGCGCGTCGCCGGACTGCCCGAGCCCGTCCGGCGCGTCGACCGGCGCGAGGTCGTCGCCACGCTCAGGAGGCGCGGCGGGCTGCTGGCGGAGCTGGACGAGGCCACGGTCGGCGCCATGATCGACGTCGCGGTGAACGCCGAGAACCTCATCAGGCCGGGCGCGCACCCGGTGTTCGAGGGTGACCTGCTGTTCGTCACCGCGACCGCCGACAAGGCCGGTACCACGCTGGACGCCGCCCGCTGGCGCCCCTTCGTCACCGGCGCCATCGACGAGCACGAGATCGACTGCGAGCACTACGAACTGGCCGACCCGGAGCCCCTGGCCCGGATCGCCGCGATCATGAAGGAGAGACTGCGATGACCAACCCGTTCGAGGACGCCGACGGCGTGTACGTGGTCCTCGTCAACGACGAGAACCAGCACGCCCTGTGGCCGCAGCGCCTGCCCGCCCCCGCCGGGTGGACCCAGGCGTACGGCCCGGCGGGCCGCGACGCCTGCCTGGAGTACGTGGAGGAGTCCTGGAAGGACATGCGCCCGGCCAGCCTCATCCGCGCCATGGATTGACGTACCCGTCTGCCATCCTGTCCCGGTCGTTGAACGGAGAAAGGATGGCTGATGAGCGCTGACTGGTCGGGCATGGGATGGGACGCCTGGAGCGACCTGGGCACGGTTCGCGCCAGGTTAGCGGCGGGCGCGTCCCCGGACGCCGACGCTGACTATGGCCGGACGGCTCTGCAGGTCGCGGCCGAGGAGGGATCGACCGGCGTGGTCGCCGAACTGGCCGCCCGCTCCGCCGACGTGGACGCCGAGGTCGACGGCAGGACCGCGCTGTGGTCCGCGGTCTTCGCCGGCCGCGCGGACAACGCCCGTGTCCTCGCCGAGGCCGGGGCGAACCCGTGGCGGCCGATGATGAACGGCTGGCCGCCCGGCCGCCTCGCGCTGGCCGGGCCCACCCCCGACCTGTTCCCCAGGCCGGACGGCGAGCCGGGTCTCACCGACGAGGAGAGCGCCTTCGTCACCAGGGCGCGCGGCCTGATCGCCGCCCTGGACGACATCACCGACGACGGTTACAGCGTCACGTGCGTCGCCGGGATCGACGCGGCGGAAGCCGTCCGCAGGCTGGGGGCCACGCCCGCCGCCGACGAGGAGATCGAAGACATCTACGAAGATCCCTTCGACGACATGGATGAGATCCTGAAGGTCCTTGGCGTGACCGACGTGCCCGGCGGCTGCGTCGTGGCCCAGCCGTGGGGGTACGGGGCCGCCATGCCAGGCGTCCAGAAGGCGCTGTCGGCCGGCACCCGCTGCTACGGCCTGTACGCCAACCCCAAGAGCGGCACCCAGGGCAGCGCCGCCGCTGACGGTGTCATCGTCGAGTGGGACACGCACCCGGGCGGGGGATACACCGACGAGTCGAAGTCGACGGAGGAGATTCTGCGGGCGTATCTGCTCCAGGATCACGCGGAAGCCGAACTCTGCTCCCGCGCGGGCCTGCTGCCGGCCGATTCGCGCTCGATCACCGGCACGCCCGACCTGTGGGTGAAGCTGCCGGACGGCGACCACTGGTCCTGATGCCGTCAGCCGGCGGCGGGCAGCGGGCGGGCGCGGCGCAGGGAGGGGATGGCCACGGCCAGCGTGACCACCCCGGCCACGCAGGCCAGCCCGCCGATCACCGCCGCGCCGCCCGGCGGCGCGAGGCGGGCCAGGCCGCCGGCGACCACGTTGCCCAGGGCCGGGCCGACGGTCGCCTCGGTCAGCCACAGGCTCGACACCCGCCCGAGCAGCCGGTCGGGCGTGCGTGACTGGATGAGCGCCCCGGCCAGCACCTCGGAGACCACCTGCCCGACCCCGGACAGCGCGAGGAACGCCAGCGCCATCGGCAGGCTCACCGGCAGCCACGCGCTGGCGCCGAAACCCGCCACCGCCAGCCCCCACAACGCCACCGCGCCGATCAGCACCCGGCCCGGACGGCGTACCCGGCCGATCCAGCCGCTGGCCAGCGCCGCGAGCAGCGCTCCCGCCGCGGGGGCGCTGTAGAGCAGCCCGGCCGTGGCCGCGTCGCCGCCGTAGTGCGCCGCCACGAACGCGGGAAACAGCGCGTACGGCGTGGCCATCAGCGTCCCGCTGAGATCGAGCAGGATCACCCCGCCGATCACCGGATCACGCCGGGCGAAACGGATGCCTTCGGCGATCGAGCGCAGCGGATGGGCCTCGCCGCCGCCCCCGTCGGGCCGCAGCGGGCGCAGCATCCACAGCAGCACGGTCGTCACGACGGTGGTGGCGCAGGTGAGCGTGTAGCAGGCGCCGAACCCCGGCCCGGCGACCAGCAGCCCGCCCAGTGACGGCCCGGCGATGGTCCCGACCTGCGTGGTGATGGAGGTGAGCGCCTCGGCGGCGGCGAGCTTGTCCCGGCCGACGAGCGCGGGCACGGCCGCCATGAGGGCGGTCTCGCTGAGCCCGTCGGCCAGCCCGATCAGCCCGGCGCTCAGGTAGATCACCCCGAGCCGCGGCTCGGGCAGGAAGGCGTTGACCGCGAGCACCGCGAACCCCGCCGCCGCCCCCGCTCGCGAGCCCACGATGAGCAGCCGCCGGTCCATCCGGTCGGCGAGCACGCCCCCGGCGAGCGTGCCGGCGAGCAACGGCCCGCCCAGCGACAGGCTGATCAGGCTGACGTGGAGTGACGAACCGGTCATCGCGTACACCTGCATGGCCAGCGCCACACCGGTCACACCGATGCCGAGGAGGGAGACCATCCGGGCGGCGAAGACATAGCGGAAGTCGCGGCCGGTCCGTAGCGGAGTGATGTCGATGACCACGTGTCCCAGGCGCACGAGTCTCCCCAGACGGTCAAGATGACGTTAGATTACCCTAAAAAAGGGAAGCCTTACCTAACTTCTGAGAAGGGTAGTTTCATGGCATCCGGCATCACTCGTCGTCAGGCCCTCCGCGGCGGTTCCCTCCTCACGCTCGGAGCCCTCGCCGCCGCGTGCGGCACCGACGGCCGCGGCGGCCCGCCTGCCGTTCCCGCCGGCGCGGCGTCCAAGGCGGCGAGTACGGCGGGGCCGTGGTCGTTCACCGACGACCGGGGCAAGAAGGCGGAGGCGCCCGCCGCCCCCAAGCGGATCGTCGCCTACGTGGGCGCGGCCGCGGCGCTGTGGGACTTCGGCGTCCCGTCGGTCGGCCTGTTCGGCTCCACCACGCTCAAGAACGGCTCCAAGGACCCGCTCGCCGGGGACGTCGACCTGGCCAAGGCCACCTCGATCGGCACCGGCTACGGCGAGTTCAACGTGGAGAAGTACGCCTCGCTCCAGCCCGAGCTGCTGGTGACCACCAAGTTCAACGACCTGGTCTGGTACGTGCCGGAGAAGCAGATGGGCGACATCGAGGCGCTGGCCCCGCTGGTCGCGATCGAGACCGTCAAGGGCACCGACCTGAAGAAGGTCCTGGGCCGCTTCGAGGAACTCGCCCTCTCGCTGGGCGCCGACCCCGCCGCGCCCGCCGTCGCCCAGGGCAAGAAGGCCTTCGACGAGGCCTCGCAGAAGGTGACCAAGACCGCGGAGAAGGGGCTGAAGGTCCTCGCGGTCGCCGGCGGCCCCGACCAGTTCTGGGTGGCCAGGGCCGGGGCCGGCGGCTACACCGACCTCACCTACCTGGCCTCCCTCGGCCTCGCCATGGAGAAGGGCGCCGGCGACGACCCGCTGTACGAGACGCTGAGCTGGGAGCAGGCGGCCAAGTACGAGGCCGACGTCGTCCTCTACGACGCGCGCAGCCAGTGGCTCACGCTGGAGGACATGAAGAAGAAGGCCACCTTCGCCCAGATCCCGGCGGTCAAGGCCGGCCAGGTGATCCCCTGGGTGGTGGAGACCCCCTACAGCTACCAGCGCCAGGCCGCCTGGCTGGACAAGCTGAACGAGCAGCTGTCGGCGTTCAAGCCCCTGTGACCTCAGGCGGTACGGCGGCGGCCCAGCATCCACAGCAGGTAGCCGCCGCCGATGGCGCCCGTGACCACCCCGGTCGGCAACTGGGCCTGGCCGAACAGCCGCTGAGCCGCCAGATCGCTGACCACCATCAGCAGCGCGCCCATCGCCGCGCTCGCCCAGATCGGCGGCCCCACCACCCCGGTCAGCCGCCGGGCCAGCTGCGGCGCGGTCAGCGCCACGAACAGGATCGGCCCGGCCGTCGCGATGGCCACGCAGGTCAGCGCGCTCGCACAGGTCAGCGCCGCCAGCCGGGCCCGCTCGGCGCGCACGCCCAGCCCGACGGCGACCTCGTCGCCCATCTCCAGCAGCCGCAGCCGCGAGGACATGGCGGCCAGCACGGGCAGCAGCACCCCGCACGCGATCCAGATCGCCGCCACGTGGCCCCAGCGGCTCCCGGCGACGCTGCCGACCAGCCAGGTGGCCGCCTGATTGGCCGACCAGAGATCGGCCCGGGTGATGAGGTAGGCGTTGACCGCGCCGAGCATCGCCGCCACGCACACCCCGACCAGCACGAACCGGGCGCCGCGCAGCCCGCCGCGGAAGGCCAGCAGATAGACCGCCACCAGCGCGAGCGCCCCGCCCACGACCGCGGAACCGGCGATCGCCGCCGACCCGCCGCCGAGCACCAGGATGCCGAGCAGCGCGCCCGTCGCGGCGCCCCGGTCCAGGCCGATGATGTCCGGGCTGCCCAGCGCGTTGCGGGTCAGCGTCTGCAGAACGGTCCCGCCCACCGCCAGCGCCGCCCCGACCCCGAGCGCCACCAGCAGCCGGGGCAGCCGCAGCCGCATCACCACGAACTGCCCGGCCGCGCCGCCGTCGCCGGTCAGCGCCGCGATGACCTGCGCGGGTGAGAGCGGATAGTCGCCGCTGCCCAGGCTGACCACGCCGACCGCGAGCGTGACCACGACCAGCGCGCAGGTCACCACGACCGCGCGCAACGACAGCCGATACGACCAGCCGCCCGCGCGCATCCTGAACCGCTTGACCGGGCGTTCCGCCAGGGTTCTGGTCACAGCTCGCCCACCCGCCTCCTGCCGCGCAGCAGTGCGATCAGCACCGGGGCGCCGGCGAACGCCGTGATGATCCCGACCTCCAGCTCGGCCGGCCGTACGATGATCCGGCCGAGGACGTCGCAGGCCAGCAGCAGCGACGGCGCGATCACCATCGAGTACGGCAGCAGCCACCGCTGGTCGGGACCGATCAGCGCGCGCACGATGTGCGGCACCGCCAGCCCCAGGAAGAAGATCGGGCCCACCGCGGCGGTCGCGGCCCCGCACAGCAGCGTCACCGCGGCCACCGCCAGCAGGCGCGCCCGCCCGACGTGGACGCCGAGCGCGCGGGCCGCGTCCTCGCCCAGCGCCAGCGCGTTGAGCGCGGGCCCGAGCGCCAGCGCGAACACCGCCCCCGCCACCAGGAACATCCAGATCTGGCCCAGGGCGGCGGAGTCGACAGCGGCCAGCGAGCCCACCGACCAGAACCGGTAGCGGTGCAGCGTGTCGGAGTCGAGCAGCAGCACCGCCCAGACGATCGACAGGAGCGCGGCGTCGGCGGCGGTGCCGACCAGGGCCAGGCGGATCGGGGTGGCGCCGCCGTACCCGCGCGAACCCAGCGTGTACACCAGCACGGTGGCACCCGCGGCGCCCGCGAAGGCGAACCACACCGAACCCCGCAGGTCGGTCAGCCCGAAGACGGCGAAGGCGAGTGCCACGCCCGTGGCCGCGCCCGCGTTGACGCCGAGGATGCCCGGGTCGGCCAGCGGGTTGCGGGTCAGGGACTGCATGATCGCGCCGGCCAGGCCGAGCGCCGCCCCCACCCCCAGGCCCACGAGCGTGCGCGGCACCCGCAACTCCCAGATCGCGGTCACCCCCTCCGCGCCCTCGCGGCGCAGCAGCGCGTCGAGGAGGGCGGAGGGGGAGAGCTCGGCCGAGCCCAGCGCGATGCTCGCCGCGCAGACGGCCGCCAGCACCGCCAGAGCGAGGGTGAGGTTGCGCGCGTGGGCGGTGCGGCCTTTCCTGACGGTGAGGGACGTCACGTCACCTTAGGTTAGCCAAGCCTTATCCCGATGGCGAGGGATCCGACAGGTGCGCTGCCTTGAGGCCGAGATGGACGACCAGGCGGTCGTCGCCGTCGTCCAGGTCGCGGTTGAGCGCGCGCTCGGCCTTGCCGAGCCGGTAGTAGAGCGTCTGGCGGTGCACGCCCAGCTCCGCCGCCGCCTTCTGGGCGTGCCCGCCCAGGTCGAGGTACGTCTCGACCGTGCGGGCCAGCTCCCCGTCAAGCCCCGCCACCTCCGCGGCCAGCTCCCGCAGGTCCGCCCGGCTCAGGCGGGCCAGCAGCCGGTGCACGCCCAGGTCCTCCCAGCGGGCGACCGGGGCGAAGCGGGTGAAGTGCTCGGCGATGCGCAGCGCCTGCTGGGCCTCCCGCCAGCTCTGCCAGGCGTCGGCCGGGTCCTGCCGGGGGGCGCCGATGCCGGCGGCGGTGCCGTACACACTCTGGAGGGTGTGCGCGACCTCGGCGGCCAGGTGCGCGGGGGACAGCAGCGCCACCGGCGAGCCCGCGAGGGCGAGCACGCCGCGCGGCAGGGTCCAGAGGGCGGCCACGCGGTCGGGCGACTCCCTGACGGCGAGCGCGGCCACCGGGCCCGGCATGCCGGTCGAGGCGGTGGCGCGCTCCTCGGGGTCGGCCGAGAGCAGGGCGCGCAGCCCGCGCCCGGCGTCCTGGCGGCTGCGCGCCTCGTGCGCCAGCGCGCTCGCGGCCCGCGCGACCAGGCCGCCGGCGCGGGCGAGCACCTCGTCGGAAAGGGCGCCGGAGTCGAGCAGCCAGAGGTAGCCGTAGGTCACCTCGCGATGGCGCAGCGGCCAGCAGATGCGCGCCTTCAGGTCGTGGTCGGCGGGGATGCGGACGGGGCCGTGCGCCTTGGCGATGCCGAAGCGCTCGAAGTAGTCGCGCACCTCGCCCGTGGCGCGGCGGCGCAGGATCGACTCCTGGCGGACCGCGTCGATCTCCCCGTGCTGCGCGTTGTAGGCCAGCAGGCGGAACGAACGGTCCTCCAGCGTCGCGGAAGCCCCGAGAACGCGGGCTATCTCGTCGACGGTCTCCTGGAGATCGGCGGTGTTGTGCATTTGTATGACAGCCTGCCACATCCCGCGTTACGGACGTCGATGGCTGCGGTCTGAACAGGAGTTTTAGGCTGGATGCATGCTCGGTCAACTGCTACTCGCCACGTCACGGAGCAGGCTCGTACGCCGCACCGTGTCCGGCTTCCCGCTCACCCGCAAGGTGGTCGACCGTTTCGTCGCAGGCGAGAGCGCCCACGAGGCGCGCGCGGCGATCGAGCGGCTGGTCGACGGCGGACTGACCGTCACCGTCGACCATCTCGGCGAGGAGACCCACGACGCGGGCGCCGCCGCGGCCACCGCCAAGGCCTACGTGACACTGCTGAACACACTGCGCCCGCTGGAGCTCGGCGAGCGCGCGGAGGTGTCGGTCAAGCTGTCGGCCGTCGGTCAGGAGCTCTCCGACGACCTGGCCCTGGAGCACGTGCGCGACATCTGCGCCGCCGCTGCCGCCAACGGCTCGGCCGTGACGCTCGACATGGAGGACCACACCACCGTCGACTCGACGCTGGGCATCCTGCGCAAGCTGCGCGAGGAGTACCCGTCGACCGGTGTCGCGATCCAGGCCTACCTGTTCCGCAGTGAGGACGACCTGCGCGAGCTCTCCACCGAGGGCTCGCGGGTACGGCTGGTCAAGGGCGCCTACAACGAGCCCGCCGCGGTCGCCCACCAGGGCAAGGCCGAGGTGGACAAGGCGTACGTGCGATGCCTGCGGATCCTCATGGCGGGGAAGGGATACCCCATGGTGGCGACGCACGACGACCGCCTGATCTCCATCACCGAGCTGCTGGCCGACCGCTTCGGCCGCGCCATCGGGGACTACGAGTACCAGATGCTCTACGGGATCAGGACCGACAGGCAGGAGGCCCTGGCCGGAGCGGGCCACACGGTCCGCGTCTACGTGCCCTACGGCGACGACTGGTACGGCTACTTCATGCGCCGTCTCGCCGAACGCCCCGCCAACGTCGCCTTCTTCCTTCGTGCCCTTGGAGGCAAGTAAATGGACGCCATCAGCAACGTTCCCGCTCCGGCCAACGAGCCGGTGTACGGCTACGCCCCCGGCAGCGCCGAGCGCACCGCCCTGGAGAACCGGATCAAGGAGCTGGCCGGCAGCTCCATCGACCTGCCCATGACCATCGACGGGAAGTCCCGCATGGGCGGCGGCGCGCCGATCGACGTGGTGCAGCCGCACAACAAGGCCTCCGTCCTGGGGCGTACCAACGACGCTACGGCCCAGGACGTGAAGGACGCGGTGGACGCGGCGCTGCGCGCCGCTCCCGCGTGGCGGGCGCTGTCGTTCGACGAGCGGGCGGCGGTCTTCCTCAAGGCGGCCGACCTGCTGGCCGGGCCGTGGCGGGCGACGCTCAACGCCGCGACCGTGCTCGGGCAGTCGAAGTCGGCGCAGCAGGCGGAGATCGACGCGGCCTGTGAGCTGATCGACTTCCTGCGCTTCAACGTGGCCTACGCCCGGCAGCTCTACGCCGACCAGCCCGTCTCCTCGCCCGGTGTCTGGAACCGGATGGAGTACCGGCCGCTGGAGGGCTTCGTTCTGGCGATCACGCCGTTCAACTTCACCGCCATCGCCGGAAATTTGCCGACTTCGGCCGCTCTGATGGGCAATGTCGTCGTCTGGAAGCCGTCGCCGACGCAGCAGTTCGCCGCGCACTTCACGATGAAGCTGCTGGAGGAGGCCGGTCTCCCACCGGGTGTCATCAACCTCGTCACCGGCAACGGCGCCGCCGTCTCCGAGGCCGCCCTGACCCACCCCGCGCTCGCCGGCATCCACTTCACCGGCTCCACCGCGACCTTCCAGCACCTGTGGGCGACCGTCGGCGCCAACATCACCGGCTACCACGGCTACCCGCGCCTGGTCGGCGAGACCGGCGGCAAGGACTTCGTCCTGGCCCACCCCTCCGCCGACCCCGCCGTGCTCACCACCGCGCTGATCCGCGGCGCGTTCGAGTACCAGGGCCAGAAGTGCTCGGCCGCCTCGCGCACCTACATCCCGCGTTCGATCTGGAACCGCATCAAGGACGACCTGGTGGGCACCGCCGAGTCGCTGACCGTGGGCGACGTGGCCGCCGACCTGTCGACGTTCATGGGCGCCGTCATCGACGAGCGCGCCTTCGCCAAGCACAAGGCGGCGATCGACCGGGCCCGCTCCTCGGCCGGGATCGAGCTGCTGACCGGCTCCTACGACGACTCCACCGGATATTTCGTGAAGCCGACCATCCTGCTGTCGGACGACCCGGCCGACGAGATCTTCGTCAAGGAGTACTTCGGCCCGATCCTCGGCGTCCACGTCTACGACGACGCCGCGTACGACACCGTCCTCGACCAGATGGAGTCCGTCTCGCCGTACGCGCTGACCGGCTCGATCATCGCCCAGGACCGCTACGCCGTCGCCTCGGCCAGCGAGAAGCTCCGCTTCGCCGCCGGGAACTTCTACGTCAACGACAAGCCCACCGGCGCGGTCGTCGGGCAGCAGCCCTTCGGCGGCGCCCGCGCCTCGGGCACCAACGACAAGGCCGGCTCGATCTTCAACCTGATCCGCTGGGTGAACGCCCGCACGATCAAGGAGACCTTCGTCCCGCCGGTCGACCACCGCTATCCCCACATGGGCTGACCTGCCGGCCCATCGACGTACGCCCCCGGTTCCTGTGCTGCTCCGGGGGCGTACGCCGTTCTAGGCCCTTGACGCCTTCTCGTACCACTCGTGCAGCGGGGCCGGGTCCTCGGGCGGGAGCCAGCCGTTGACGATCGAGAGCAGGCGAAGGTAGCGGGTCCAGCGCGGGTCGCCGGCGGCCTCCATGAGCGGGTTGCCCGTCTCCACCAGTGCCTTGGCCTGCGGTGATGTCGGGTCGACTCCGGCCGCCATGGCCTGCCGTACCTGGGAGCGGATGATCACGACCGGACCGGGGCGGGGCACGGACGCGCCCGCTTCGTGGTGTTCGGCCAGAAAGCGGACGGCGGCGCGGAAGCCGGGGTCCTGGGTGAGTTCGGCCAGTTCTACCCAGGCTTCGACCTGCTCGACGTCGGGGTCGTCCGGGAGTTCCGGGGTGAGGGAGCGGCGGACTCCGGCGTGGACGCCGGTGACCGTCGCGTCGAGGAAGTCGTCGATCAGCCGGCGGCGCTCGTCCTCGGAAAGTCTGGCAAGTTTGTGCATGATGTCCGTCTCCTCGGGGGTGGATCCACGCCTGGCGACCGCTCTCAGCACCGCGCGCCGCAGCCGCAGCGTGCGCATCTGGACCTCCAGCGCCTCGGCGTGCGCGGCGGCGACCTCGGGCAGCGACAACTCCCGGTTCACGACCTTGCGGATCGTGGCCAGGTCGAGGCCGAGTTCGCGCAGCGTGCGCACGAGGTCCAGGCGGGCCAGGGCGTCGAGGTCGTAGAGCCGGTAGCCGGCGTGGCTGCGTCCTGACGGCGGCACGATCCCCTTGTCGGAGTAGAACCGCACGGTCTTGACCGTCAGCCCGGTACGGCGCGCGAGGTCGCCGATCGTGTAGCCGTCCATGCCGTTCACCCTCGCGCCTCCCCTTGGTGGAGACTCAAGTTACCCTCGCCGCTATGACGAAAGTCCTGATCACCGGCATGTCCGGCACCGGCAAGTCCACCGCCCTGCGACTGCTGGGCGAGCGCGGCCACCGTACGGTCGACACCGACTACGGCCCGTGGAACCACTGGGTGACCGGCGAGGACGGCGAACGCGACTGGGTGTGGCGCGAGGACGCCATGGCGGAGCTGCTGGCCGGGCATCGCGAGGGCGCCCTGTTCGTGTCGGGTTGCACCTCCAACCAGGTCACCTTTTATCCGGACTTCGAGCACATTGTCCTGTTGAGCGCGCCCGCCGATGTCATTCTGGCCCGCGTCGCCGCGCGCACCGACAACCCGTACGGCAAGCGCCCCGGGGAACGCCAGGAGATCCTGGACAACCTGGCCATGATCGAACCGCTCCTCCGCACGGGCGCCACGCTGGAGATCGACACCCGGGCGCCGCTCGACGAGGTCGTCGGGCGGCTGGAGGCCCTCGCGAGGTGAAGTAAAGAAAACTAGACATGATGTCGAGTTTGCTTTACCTTGACGGCATGACGATGAAGGCAATCACCCAGGACCGCTACGGCGACGCCGGCGTCCTGGGCCTGACGGAGCGGCCCCGCCCGGTGCCCGGCGACGGGGAGGTGCTGGTGCGGGTCAGGGCGGCCGGGGTCGACGCCGGGGTCGTCCATCTCATGAAGGGCGAGCCGTACCTCATCAGGCCGATGCTCGGTCTGCGCGCGCCCAGGAACAAGGTGCGCGGCAGTGACCTCGCGGGCGTCGTCGAGGCGGTGGGGGCGGGGGTGAGCGGGTTCCGGGCCGGTGACGCGGTGTTCGGCGTCTGCGACGCGGCCTTCGCCGAGTACGCCGTCGCCCGGCAGGACAAGCTCGCCGCGAAACCCGGCGAGGTGGGGTTCGAGGAGGCGGCCGCCATCCCGTCCTCCGGGGTCACGGCGCTGCAGGCGGTGCGCGGACGGGTCACACCCGGGCAGAAGGTGCTCGTCATCGGAGCCGGGGGCGGGGTCGGCAGTTTCGCTGTCCAGCTCGCCAAGGATCTCGGGGCGGAGGTCACCGGGGTGTGCGGGGCGGACAAGGCCGGGCTGGTGCGGTCGCTGGGGGCCGCGCACGTCATCGACTACACCCGTCAGGACGTCACCGCCGGTTCGCTCCGTTACGACCTCATCGTGGACACGGCGGGCAACCGGCCGCTGTCGCGGCTGCGTCGCGTGCTGGCGCCGCGTGGCCACCTCGTCATCGTCGGCGGGGAGGGTGGCGGGCGGTGGCTGAGCGGGCTGCAGCGGCAGTTGCGGGCGGCGCTGCTGAACCTGGTCACCGGGCAGACCCTCCATGCCCTGTTCGCCGTCACCCGGGCCGAGGATCTGCGTGAGCTGGCCTCGCTGGCCGCCGCCGGACGGGTCGGGCCGGTGATCAGCCGCACGTACCCGCTGGAGGAGGCGGCCCTGGCGGTCGGGGAGGTGGCGGGCGGGCACGGGCGAGGCAAGATCGTCGTGACCATCGGCACCGCCTGACCAGCGGAGCCCCGGTAACCTTCCTGGCGGAACCCCCTTTCCCGCTGAGGAGAAACACCCGCCCATGGGCGCCAACCACTCCCACGGCCCCGCCGTACCCCCGTCGAAGAGAGCCGTGCTGGCGGCGCTCGCCGTGCTGGTTCCGCTGGCGGTCGCCACCGTCGCCGCGCTCGTGTGGTTGTGGCCCTCACCTCCCGAGGCGCCCGCCTCGCCGGACGGCGGCCTGGCCCGCTACACCGCCACCGTCCAGGCCATCACCCTGACCCCGTGCCCGGAGGAACCGCCGGTCGACGGCGGTCAGAAGCTTCCCCCGCCCGACCCCGCCAGCTGCGGCGACGCTGTGGTCAAACTCACCAGCGGCCCCAGCCTCGGCAAGGAGACCAAGCTCCAGCTGCCCAGCGGGCCCGGCGCCCAGATCTTCCACGCCGGCGACGACGTCATCGTGGTCTACGCGCCCGAGCCCACGCTCGACGTGTCGCCGTACCGCCTGTCCGACCATGACCGTTCGACGCCGCTGTGGTTGTTCGGCGCCGCGTTCGCGCTGGCCGTCGTGGCGTTCGGCCGATGGCGGGGGCTGAGCGCGCTGTTCGGGCTGGGGGTGACGTTCGCGGTGCTCCTGCTGTTCGTACTGCCCGGCATCCTGGACGGCAAGCCGCCGCTGCTGGTGGCGATCGTGGGCTCTGCGGCCATCATGCTGACGGTGTTGTTCCTGACCCACGGCTTCTCCCTGCCGACCGCGATGGCCGTGCTGGGCACCCTGACCAGCCTGGTGATCACCGGCGCCCTGTCGTACGTCTCCCTCGACCTGGCCCACCTGGCCGGCATCACCGACGAGGCCGCCTTCAACCTCGCCATGAGCTACGACATCGACACCCAGGGCCTGCTGCTGGCCAGCATCATCATCGGCTCCCTGGGCGTCCTGGACGACGTCACCGTCACCCAGGCCGTGACCGTCGCCGAACTCTCCCAAGCCAACCCGGGCTACGGCTTCCGCCGCCTGTACCGCGCCGGCGGCCGGGTCGGCAGGGCCCACATCGCCTCGGTCATCAACACCATCATCCTGGCGTACGCCGGGGCGTCGCTGCCGCTGCTTCTCCTGATCAGCGTGGGACGGGAGCCGCTGGGCCAGGTCCTCACGAACCCGGTGATCGCGCAGGAGATCGTCCGCAGCGTGGTGGGCACGCTGGGCCTGATCTCGGCCGTCCCGATCACCACCGCGCTGGCCGCTCTGGTGGCCCGCCGTACCGCCGACCCCTCCCCGCCCCAGCCCCCACGCCGCGCCCGGCACGCCGCCCACCACCCTTAGGAGCCGCACCCGCACGATCGACGCGGCGGCCTCTGCATCGGCATCTCCGCCTCACCGGCGTCTGGCCGGCGCGAACCGGACCTATGATCGGGCAGATGGAAGATCACGCGCCCCTGTTCCTGCTGGCGGGCGCGCCCGGCGCGGGCAAGACCACCCTGCTGCCCCACCTGCTGCGAGCGGGGGACGGCCTGGTCGTCATGGACATGGACGAACTGCTGGAGGACGGCGCGCTGATCGGCGTGCCCATCGCCGAACCCGGGGCCGCACCGGTGTGGCCCGCCTACGACCGGATGTGGGGGCGCATCGTGACCATGGTCCGCCGGTCGGGGCACCCGGTGCTCCTGCTGTGCCCGATCCCGTCCCCCGACGAGCTCCCGCCCGGCGCGCGATGGGACGCTCCGCTGCACTGGGCCCTGCTGGACTGCCCCGACGAGGTACGGCACCGCCGCCTGCGGGCACGCTCATGGGACCGGGAGTGGACAGCGGACGCGATGGCGGACGCGGCGGCGGGCCGGGCGATGATGCCGCTGGTCTTCCAGTCAGAGGACGCCGCCGTGCTGGCCGCGAAGATCGTCGCCTGGACCCGCCACGAGACTCTTTCGTGATCGGCAAGAACTAGACCCAGTTCCCTGGGCGACCACAACGACGACGGGGGCCGCCCCCACCGGTCAGCTCCGCGCATGGTCGGGGGGCGCGTCAGGTTCTCGGGTCGCGTTCGGGTGGCCGGAGCGGAGGCCGTCGAGGGTCAGGGTGAGGAGGCGGTCGGCGCGGGCCGGGCCGGGGGCGGACTGGGCGATGCCGGCCGTCAGTTCGACCAGGTCGGTGAAGTCGACGTCGGGACGCAGGCAGCCCTCCCGCTGGGCGGGCAGCAGGAGGCGGTCGGCGGCGGCGCGGAGCATGGCCCAGCAGTCCACGCCGGCGGCCGTGGTGGGGAGCATCATGCGCGCGCCCAGGCCCTTGTCGGTCATGGCGTGGCGGGTCAGCAGGCGTAGCCAGGCGATGAGCGCCTCGCCCGGGGGCTTGGCCGCGGCCAGTTCCTCCGACTGCTCGCACAGCCTCGACAGGCGGCCCTTGAACACGGCCGCCAGCAGCGCGTCCCGCGTGGGGAAGTGCCGGTAGAGGGTGCCGGGACCGACGCCGGCGCGCCGGGCGATCTCGTTCAGGGAGGCGTCGGGACCCTCTTCGGCGACCACCGCGATGGCCGCCGCCACCAGCAGGTCGCGGTTACGGCGGGCGTCGGCGCGCAAGGTCACGGGCACCTCCGGGCGAGTTGAAAGCGGAGAACTTCTCCGATTATAGTCCCGCAGTATCCGGAGAGGTTCTCCGGATGGGAGGGAAGCATCATGACGGACCACGGCCTCGGCAGGATCGGCGTCTGGACCTTCGCCTTCGACGGGCACCCCGCGTCGGAGGTACGCGAGGCGGCGGCCGAGATCGAGGAACTGGGGTACGGGACGCTGTGGTTCGGCGAGGCGTTCGGGCGCGACTCGGTGAGCCAGTCGTGGCTGCTGCTGTCGGCCACGCGGCGGATGACGGTGGCCGCGGGGATCGCCAACATCGCGCTGCGCGACCCGATCTCGATGGCCGCCGCGGAGCGGGCGATCAACGAGGCGTACCCGGGCCGGTACGTGCTCGGCCTCGGCGGGCACCGGATCAGCGACGAGCCGATCAAGATGGACGGCTACTCCATCCCCAGCAAGGGCAGGGCGGTGGCCTCCATGAGCGCCTACCTGGACGCCATGGACGCGATCCCGCTGGTGTCGGCGGCCTCGCCGTACCCGCCGAGGAGGGTGCTGGCGGCGCTCGGGCCGAAGATGCTGGCAGTGGCGGCCGGGCGCACGCTGGGCGCGCACCCGTACTTCGTGCCGGTGGAGCACACCGCGCGCGCCCGGGAGGCCATGGGGCCGGACGCGCTGCTGGCGGTCGAGCAGGCCGTGGTGCTCGACACGAACGTGAGCCGGGCGCGCGAGGTGGCCAGGGAGCACGTCGGCTTCTACGCCGCCGCCGCCCCGCACCAGATCGCCAGCCTGCGGCGGCTGGGGTTCGGCGAGGACGAGATCAGCCAGGTGGGGGACCGGCTGGTGGACGCGATCGTGGCCTACGGCGACATGGCGGCGATCGAGAAGCGGGTGCGCGAGCACGTCGACGCCGGGGCGGACCATGTGTGCCTGCAGGTGCTCACCGCCCGTCCCGGCGAGATGCCGCGTGCCGAGTGGCGGGAACTGGCGGCGCTCTCCTAGGAGAACGGCGTCTTGGGGCGGTCCTGGAGCACCTCGTCCACGTAGATGTCGAGCTTCTCGTTGTAGAAGGAGATCAGGCCGGCGACCCGTTCGCTCTCCGGCAGCGGAGTCCGGTAGGACCAGGCCAGGTCCTTGCTCCCGTTGACCGTCCAGTACTCGGCCGTGCCCTTGTACGGGCAGCTCGTGGCCGAGTCCGTGTGTTCCAGCAGGTCGAGGCGGACGTCGGTCTTGGGCAGGTAGTAGCGGGCGGGCAGCCCGGTCTCGAACAGGATCATGGCGTGGGTGGAGTCGGCCACCGTGACGCCGTCCACCTCGACCCTGATCCGGCGGGAACTGGGCAGGATGTCCACGCGGGTGTACGGGTCGCGCGGGTGCACGTACACCTCCTCGTCCTCCTCGAACCAGGCGTCCATGGAGTCCCAGTCGAGGCGCACGTGCCCGCGCAGTTCCTCGATGGGCGAGTCCGGATAGGTGAGGGCGGCGTTCTCGGCGACCTTGCCCCCGGCGCTCACCGCGTGCACGACCGCCTCGCCCCGGCTCGGCGACCGGCTGGTGGCCCCGCTCGCCTTGAGCGCCCCGGAGGCCACGTCGTCGAGCGGCAGATAGTACGTCGGGTAGTGCGGGCTCTCCCAGACCAGCAGGGCCCTGGTGGTGTCGGCGACCAGTTGCCCACCGAGGTAGGCGCGTACCCGCTTGGCCGTCGGCTCGACTCTCAACCGGCTCTTCATAGCTGCGGCAACCGTACGCACCGCCCCGCTATTCCGGCCGATCACAGACCGAACGCGGTCAGGGTGGCCAGGGTGGTGGTCAGGCCGATGGCGGCGCCGGCGCCCACCTGGGCGGGGGTGTGGTGGGTCAGGCGTACCCTCGCCCAGCACACCAGCGCCACCACCGCGCCCCCGATCAGCACGGTCGGTACGGCGGGCAGGACGTAGGCCATGACGACCACGGTGCCCGCGCACACCGCGGCATGGAAGGAGATCTTCCAGCGCAGCGTGATCGGGACCGTCACCGCCAGCGCCGCCAGCATCGCGGTGACGGTCGCGACCAGCAGGGTCGGGGCGCCCAGGGCGACGAGGAGGATCAGCGCGGCGGCCACCGCCGCCACGGCGCTGAGCAGCGGCCCGGTACGGCGGGCCCGATCGACGATGTGGTGGGAGTCCAGGCGGCCCGATCGTACGCCCGCGGCGATCACCGCCGCCGGGACGCCGCCGCACAGGGCCGCGGCGAGCACGCCCCACGCGGCTCCCTCCCAGCCCGAGGAGACCAGGCCCACCAGCGGCGGCATCGCGATGACCAGGACCTGCGGCGCGAGCAGGTCGGTCACCTTCCGGGCGACGAGATCGGCCGTCATGCCAGTGATCATGACATGACGGCCGAATCGGTCTTCGGGCGGGGCCGGGGGGTTTCTGGAGACTTGGGGAAACCGATGCCGAGTGCGCAGCACAAAAGCTCATGAATTCCGCCCAGTGGTATAAAGAGCCGTGGCCGAGATCCCCCTGCTGCAGGCGTTCGCCGAGGTCGGCTACCAGGTGGCGGGCGGAGGCGGCGCCCACGGGGCCATGGCCGCGCTGCGCCGGGTCGTCCCCGTCGACGCCTACGAGTTCGTGGCCTACGACCCCGACACCGGACGCCACCGCAGCGTCGTCTCCAGCGGCCACGAGCGCATCGACGGCGACGCCGCCGAGGAGTGCGCCGCCCTCGACGCCTACAAACGCGCGATGGCCGCCCGCGCCCCGCTGGCCATGCCGGATCCGGGCACCCGCCGCTACTTCCGCCGCCACCTGGAGCCCTACGGCTGGCGCGCGGGCCTGACCGCGCCGCTGTTCCTGGCCGAGGGCCGCTACACCGGCCTGCTCCACCTGGCCTACCGCCAGGCGCCGCCCGAGACCGCGGGCGCGCTGGTCGAGGCGGCGGCGCCGACGCTGGCCCACGTCACGGACCTGTCGCGGTGCGTGGTCACGCCCACCGCGCCGCCCGCTGGCTACCGCGCCGTCGCCTTCGACCGGGCAGGGGTACGGCGGGCCGTACCGGGAACCGAGCCCTCGCCAGCCCTGTACGGCGAGCCCGGCCTGGCCGCCTTCGCCCGCGCCTTCATCGACTCGCGCGAGCTGAGCAGGCGCGGCCTGTGGCTGGACGCGGCCGGCCAGTGGCGCGACGTGCGCGTGATCAGGGCGGGGGTCGGCTTCCAGGGTTCCTTGCAGGGGGCGGTGGTCGCCGAGCGGCCGTGCGGCCTGCCGTACGAGCTGACCGGGCGTGAGGTGGACGTGCTGACCCGCGTGGCCGCGGGGGATTCCAACCCGCAGATCGCCGCGGCGCTGGTGCTCAGCGTGCGGACGGTCACCACGCACCTGGAGCACATCTTCACCAAGCTCGGCTGCGACAGCCGCACCCGGCTGACGACCAAGGCGCTGGCCGAGGGGTTGTGCCGGTTAGACCTGTAGCGCCCAGACCGCGGGGACGGTGACCTGCAGCAGTTCGAACCAGACGCAGTTGGCCCCGTTGGAACGTTCGAACCCCCAGCGGTGGCTGAGCGCCTCCAGCAGCGGCAGGCCCCGCCCGCTGGTGGTCAGCCCACCGGCGCGGCAGGCGCACGGCGGCGCGTCGGAGCCGGCGTCCTCGACGCACACCCGCACCAGGTCGCCGGTGGCCCGCACGCTGACGGTGAACGTGCCCCCGGCGCCCGACTGGGTGTGCAGGACGGCGTTGGTGGCCAGTTCGCTGGTGAGCAGCACGGCCTCGTCGTGTAAAGGGTGATCGCGCCCGATCGCGCTGGTCACGGCGTTCCTGGCCCGTGCGACCTGGGCCGGCGCCCCCGGTAGCCGGACGACCAACTGGCTGTGAAAGTCCGGCGCTGCCATGGCGACCTCCCCGAATTCGCTGACGTCATGAGACGCGCGAGGAGGGGGTCGCAGATTATCGCGAAAAGGTAGGAATGCCCTTTCCCATGGTCGCCTGCGCGGCCGTTTGCCATGACCAAGTACGCTGCGATCGACGAGTCCGCCGACGGAGGAGAGCACGGGTGAGCAGCCTCGAGGCCGTGTGGGTGCGACCCTACGACCAGCCGGGCGCGGCGTACGTGACCGGTGTGTTCGACATCCTGCACGTCGGCCACGTGCGCTATCTCGACGCCGTGGCCGCCCGCGGGCTGCCGCTGGTGGTCGGCGTCGAGGACGATCCCCGCGTACGCGCGTGGAAGGGACCCACGCGCCCGGTCAACCCCGCCGCCGAGCGGGCCGAGGTGCTGGCCGCGCTGCGCTGCGTGAGCGGCGTGTTCGTGGTGACCGGCCCGCCGGAGGCCCACGGCCCCGAGGACTACATCGACCTCATGGCGCCCATGCGCCCCGGCGCGCTGGCCCACACCGCGGGCGACCCGCACGCGGGCGGCCGGTGCGCGGCCGCGGCGCTGCTCGGCGCCGAGTGCTGGGAGCTGGAGGCCATCCCCGGCCGCTCCACCACCCGGATCGTGAATGCGGCACAGGGACGCTGATGCTACGGTGACCCTCATGCAGCGCGTTCACGTCACGACGACGCCGGACCCCGTCCCGGCGCGCTGATTCCTGCTCTCCGGGCGAACGCCCGGAGACGCGCTCGAAGGTCGTTCGCCCCCTTTCCACTCAGGGGAACCACTATGAACGATCACCGCAAGCTCGGCCGCGAACTGGCCATCTTCGGCACCGACCCGCTCATCGGCTCGGGACTGCCCTACCTGCTGCCCGCGGGCGCCGCCGTCCGCAAGGCCGTCGAGGACTACGTCCACGAGCTCGAACGCCGCAACGGCTACCAGCACGTCAACTCGCCCGTCCTCGGCAAACAGGAGCTCTACGAGCTGTCGGGCCACTGGTCGCACTACAGCGAGGACATGTTCCCGCCGATGGAGGTGGGCGGCGAGCGCTTCGTGCTGCGGCCGAGCCTGTGCCCCCACCACGCGCTCATCTACCGCTCGCGCCGGCGCAGCCATCGCGAGCTGCCGCTGCGCCTGGCCGAGCTGGGCGGGCAGTACCGCTCGGAGATGTCCGGCGTGCTCGGCGGCCTGAACCGGGTGCGCTCGATCCAGCTCAACGACGGCCACGTGTTCTGCCCGCCCGAGCGGGCCGCCGCCGAGGTGTCGGCCGCGCTCGACCTCATCGAGGCCGCCCACGCCCAGCTCGGCATCAAGGCCGCCCGCTACCGGCTGTCGCTGGGCGGCGCGTCGGGCAAGTTCGTCGACGACCCCGCGCTGTGGGCGAGCTCGGAACGGGTGCTGCGCGAGGTGCTGCACGCGCGCGGCCGGTCCTATGACGAGGAGTACGGCGAGGCCGCCTTCTACGGCCCGAAAATCGACATCCAGATAGCCGACCCGGCGGGCCGCGAGTCGACCCTGTCCACCGTCCAGGTCGACCTCTACATGCCCGAGCGCTTCGAGCTGTCCTACGTGGGCGGCGAGCGCCCCGCCATGGTGCACCGCAGCGTCGTCGGCGGCATCGAACGGCTGCTGTCACACCTGGTCGAGGCGCACGGCGGCGCGCTGCCCGCCTGGCTGGCACCGGTGCAGGCGGTGGTGGTGCCGCTGTCGGAGGCGGAGCTTCCCGCCGCCCACGACCTGGTACGGCGCTGCGTCGAGGCGGGCCTGCGGGCCGAGCTGGCCCACCCGGACCGCGGCAGCCTCGGGGCCAGGATCCGGGCGCATCGGCTGGTGCCGTACCAGCTGGTGGTGGGGCCGCGCGAGGCGGCGGAGGGATCGTGCGCGGTGCGGCGGCGCGACGGCGGTCAGGAGGGAAACGTACCCGTCGCCGAGCTTGCCGCGCGTTCCCGCCCGATTTTCTGACCGCTGAATTATCGTCGAGAAATCAATGAGATAACGGACCCTTCCCAGGGACCTAAACAGGCTCGTAAAGTCCCCCCAACGCCATGTCGGGGAGGCAAGAACGTGACCGAAGTAAGTGACAAGCGTGCCGCCGAGTTGGTCTCGGCCGCGGAGGGGGAACGTCCGGCCCGTGAATTGTCCGGGCCGTTACGGCTCGGCGTCTGGATCATCGGCGGCCTCCTGTCGGCCTACTCCCTCGTCGTGGTCTTCCAGCCGGTGGAGCCGGTGCAGCACCGGATGACGTTCCTGGCCGTGGCGCTGCCGCTGGTCTTCCTGCGTTACCGCTCCGGCCTGGTCGCCCTGGTGCGGCGCCTGCGCGGGCAGGAGCCTCCTGAGCAGCAGCGCGGCGAGGCGCCCACGATCATCGACTGGGTGCTCGCGGCGCTGTCGCTCGGCGTCCTGCTCTACCCGCTGCTCGACATCGACGCCTTCCGTGACCGCGGCTCCAGTTCCAACCTCAGCACCTGGGACATCATCGGCGGGCTGGGCCTGACCGTGCTGCTCCTGGAAGCGGTACGCCGCACGGTCGGCAGCGCGCTCAGCATCATTTGCGGAATTTTCCTGGTATACGCCTACCTCGGAAACTATTTGCCGGTCAGCTGGCCGATCGGGCACCGCGGATTCGACCTCGGCCAGATCATCTCCCAGCTCTACACCGGCACAGAAGGATTCTTCGGCGTCCCGATGCAGGTGGCGGCCAGCTACATCATCCTTTTCACGATCTACGGCGCGGTCCTCGACTACTCCGGCGCCAGCAAGTTCTTCATCGACCTGAGCTTCGCCGCCTTCCGCAAGTCACGGGCCGCCCCCGGCCGTACCGTCACCACCGCGGGATTCCTGCTCGGCACCGTCTCCGGCTCCGGCACCGCCACCACCGTCAGCCTCGGCAGCGTGGCCTGGCCGGTGCTCAAGCGGGCCGGCTACCCCCGCGAGGCCGCGGGCGGCATCCTGGCCGCCAGCGGCATCGGCGCGATCCTGTCGCCGCCCACGCTGGGCGCGGCGGCCTTCATCATCGCCGAGCAGCTCGGGGTCAGCTACCTGACGGTGCTGCTCTACGCGACGATCCCCACGATCCTGTACTACCTCGGCATCTTCCTGGCCATCGAGATCGACTCGCGGCGGTTCGGCACCCACGCCGTCGAGGTGGACGCGCCCAAGGCCGGCAAGCTCATGCTGCGCTTCGGCTACCACTTCAGCTCGCTCATCCTCATCATCGTGCTGATGGCGCTGGACCGCTCGGCCTTCCAGTCGGTCGTCATCGCCACCTTCGTCGCCTTCGCGCTGTCCTTCCTCGACCCCGCCCACCGCATGGGGCCCAAGCGCGTCGGGCAGGCGCTGGCCAAGGGCACGCTGGAGGTGCTGCCGGTCACCGCGGTCTGCGCGGCGGCGGGCATCATCGTCGGCGTCATCACCCAGACCGGGCTCGGGCTCAACCTCAGCTCGATCATCGTGGACGTGGCCGCGGGCAACCTGATCTTCACCACGATCATGGCGGGCCTGGCGGTCATGCTGCTGGGCCTGGCGGTGCCGGTGACCGCGAGCTACATCATCGCCGCGGTCATCATCGCCCCCGCGCTCATGACGCTCGGCGTCGACAAGGCCGAGGCGTACATGTTCATCTTCTACTACGCGGTGCTGTCGGAGGTGAGCCCGCCCACGGCGCTGTCGGCCGTCGCGGCGGCGGCCATCACCGGCGGCAACACCTATCGGACGATGATGATGACCTGGCGGTACACGCTGCCCGCCTTCCTGGTGCCGTTCGCCTTCGTGCTCACGCCGAACGGGCAGGCGCTGCTGGCCCAGGGGCCGATCGGGACCATCCTGGCGCTGACCGCCGTCTCCGGGGTCGCCGTCCTGGCGCTGGCGATGGCCACCGGCGGCTTCACCGGATGGCCCGAGCGCGTGATCGCGGCGGGCGCCGGAATCCTGCTGCTCTTCCTCGAACCTGTCCCGATCGTCGCCGGTTTCGCGGTTCTGGCCGTGGCGACAGCCGTACATCTCATTCGAAAAAGGAGAACACCAGCGTGAAACGTGTGCTCATCACCCTGGCGGCGGCTGTCGTGGCGCTCGCCGCGGCCGCGGGCTGCGGCGGCGGCAACAGGTTGTCCATCGCCACCGGCGGCACCACGGGCGTCTACTACGTCTACGGCGGCGGCCTGGCCAAGCAGATCCAGGCCAACGTCGCCAACACCCAGGCCACGGCCTCGGTCACCTCGGCCTCGGTGGAGAACATCAAGCTGCTGGCCACCGGCAAGGCCGACATCGGCTTCTCCCAGACCGACACCGCGGCCGACGCGGTCAACGGCGTCGGCTCGTTCACCGAGAAGCAGCCGATCCAGGCGATCGCCCGCATCTACGACAACTACGCGCAGGTCGTCGTCGCCCCCGGCGTGGCCGCCACCAAGGTCGCAGACCTGAAGGGCAAGCGCGTCTCGCTCGGCCCGCCCAACTCCGGCACCCAGGTGATGGCCCGCCGCATGATGGAGGCGGCCGGGCTCAACCCCGACAGCGACGTCACCAAGTCGCAGCTGTCGATCAACGAGTCGGTGCAGGCGGTCAAGGACGGCACCATCGACGCCTTCTTCTGGGTCGGCGGCGTGCCCACCGCCGGAATCGTGGACCTGGCCAACAGCAAGCCGGACATGAAGATGCTCGACACCAGTGACGTGCTGGGCGGCATGCAGACCAAGTTCGGCAAGCAGTACGTGACGCTCGACGTGGACCTGGCGGGCTCCTACAAGCTCACCGGCGCGATCAAGACGATGGCCGTCGGCAACGTGCTGCTCGTGCCGGACAAGATGGACGAGCAGCTCGCCTACGACATCACCAAGACCCTGTTCGAGAAGAAGGCCGAGCTGGTCAAGGTGCACTCGGAGGCGAACAAGCTCGACCCCAAGCTCGGCCAGCAGGTCGAGCCGGTCGTGCTGCACCCCGGCGCGGCCCGCTACTTCAAGGAGACCCAGGGCTGATCAGGCTCCTGCTCGCGCTGCTCGCGGCCCTGGCGCTCGGTTCGGGCGCCGCCGCGGGCGGCCCCGCCGTCCACGGCCTGGCCCTGGGCAGGGGCGGCTTCGCCCTGACGTACGTGCACTCCGTGTACCACGCGCCCGCCGCGGAGATCTTCTCCGTGGCGGGCCGCCGTTTCACCATGCGCGCGGTGATCTCCGAGAGCGCCGGCGTGCTCGACTACTACGCCCTCGACGGCACCCGCTCGCGTACCGAGGGCGGCCTGTGGGTGCTGCGCCTGGCGGCGCCGGTCACCTACGACGGCCTGGACCTGATCGCCAGCCCCGTCGGCCGCCGCACGCTGGTGGCGGGCGGCCGCTGCCTGCCGCTCTACCCCGCCTCCGGCTCCACCCGGGTACGGCTGGCCGTCGGCGCCACCCCGCCGGGCGGCCCCGCCGCGGCCCCGTGCTACAACCAGTCCTTCTTCTTGAAGACGGTGTACAGAGCCACCGAGGCCCCCGCCACGACCATGGTCGACATCCAGAAGCCCCACGGCCGGCCCTCGCCCGGATAGGGCACGTTCTGCCCGTAGAAGCCGGTGATCGCGGTCGGCACCGCGATGATCGCCGCCCACCCGGTCAGCCGCTTCATGATCTCGTTGAGCTTGAAGCCCTGCTGGGCCAGGTGGGTCTCGCGCAGGTTGCTGATCAGCTCGCGCAGCGAGTCGACCCAGTCGGTCACGCGCAGCACGTGGTCGTAGACGTCCTGGTAGTAGGGGCCCATCTCGGCGTTGACCAGGACCTGCCGGTCGCGGCGCACCAGCGTCGAGAGCACCTCGCGCATGGGCAGCGTGACCTTGCGGAAGCGCACCATGTTCTTGCGCAGCCGGAACGTACGCCGCTGCAGCTCCCGGTTGTTGCCGCTCTCGCCGAACAGCGCGTCCTCCAGCTCCTCGACCTGGCCATCGAGCGTCTGCACCAGCTCGAACTGCCCGTCCACGACGTAGTCGAGCAGTCCGTGCAGCAGGAAGGCCACGCCGTGGCGGGCGGTGTGCTCCCCGCTGGCGTCCCAGCGGGCGACCACCCCGTCGATGTCGAAGCGGTCGTTCTCCCGTACGGTCACCAGCGCGTTCTTCGTCACGAAGACGTTGATCTCCACCGGGTCGAGATCGCCCTCGTCGTCCAGGTAGATCCCGTACACGGTGATGAACAGGTGGCTGTCGTAGACGTCGAGCTTGGGCCGCTGGTGGTCGTTGAGCACGTCCTCCACGGCCAGCTCGTGCAGACCCAGTTCCTCGCTGATGACGCTGAGCTGGCCGGGGGTGGGGGAGCACAGGTCGAACCAGACCACGCAGTCGTCGTCGCAGACGTACTCGGAGACGTCGGCGATGGGGAAACCCTTCTTCACGACGACGCCGTCTTTATACAACCGGGTGCGCATTTACCGCATTATGGCCTATCGCTTAGCGGGCGCTGTTCCGGAACGGCTCCGCGGGCCTGCCCAGATTCGGCGTTCCCAGCAGTTTCCCGGACGAGAGCGCGTAGATGCCGTCGTTGGTGAACACCCACACGATCTTCCTGTCCCATTCGGTGTAGACGGCATGGGTCTGGTTGCCGAGCGCGTAGTCGGGGACGGCGGCGCTGTATCCCGCGGGCACGAACTGGGCGGCGATCTTCGGCCGGCGCAGGTCGCGGGTGTCGAAGAACTGCACGCCCGCGTTGTAGAAGGCGTAGGCGAGCAGGCCCTGGGCCGGGTCGCCGGGCGAGGTGTAGGAGCCGGAGCGCTTGGGGCCGAAGCTGCCGCCCCGCTGGCAGTAGTCGCCGAACCGGGCGCCCGGCGCGGGCTTCGGGCGGGGCAGCGCGCCGACGATCCTGGGCTTGGCGGGGTCGCGGGCGTCGACCTGGAAGACGTCCTTGTAGGGCTCGTGGCAGTCCTCGCCGAGCGGGTAGCCGGAGACGTAGACCATGCCGGTCTTCTCGTACTGGGAGACGTCCACGTTGTCGGCTTCGGTGCCGCCGGAGGAGACGGGGAGGTCCAGGTGCGCGATCTCCCGCAACTTGGACGGATCCGAAATATCGAGAATTGACAGGCCGTAGCCGCCCATGGCGGCGAAGCCGTACTTTCCAGCGACGAAGAACGGCATCCGGGCGCCCATCCACGACGTGCGGTTGCCGCAGCGCGGATTCTTGGCGTAGGCGGCCTCCTCGCCCGCCACCTGGCCCTTGCGGTGCCACTCGCCGACCAGGCGCGGCCTGGTCAGATCGGACATGTCGTAGGCCTGGTAGCCGGGGGAGTAGAGGTAGGTGGGGACCTCGGTGTTGCTCCAGCTGTCCAGCGGCGCGACCGCGACGTACATGTACTTTCCGCCGGTCCAGTAGGGCACGTCGAGGGAGCCGGAGCCCTGCTGCACGCCCGGCTCCGGGCCGCTCAGCGTCGGGTCGGTGGTGACCGTGGACAGCAGCTTCCAGTCCTTCCTGCGCGGGCCGTCCAGGCGGTAGACCTTGAAGCCCTTGAACGTCGTCTGGGCGCGCAGCTTCGCCACGCCCTCCGGGTTGCCGAACTTCGACCGTTCCGGGCTGTCGCCGAGCTCCTCGACCTGCCGCTTCTGCTCGAACGACTGGATCATCACGTAGTGGCCGTCGCGCCACTGGATGGTGGCCGCGCCCCAGTAGTCGGCCTGCTTCCAGTCCTTGCCGGTGAGCCGCTCAACGATCTTCACCTTGCGTACGTCGGTGACGTCGTAGACCCGGGCCTCGGTGCGGTCGTACTGGAACAGGTAGCGGCGCCCGCCGAAGTCGACCACGTTCTGCCAGGTGTGGAAGTAGTCGGGGGTGAAGTCGGGGCCGCGGTAGGCCGCCTCGACCTTGATCGGGCCCTCGGTGTAGGAGCGGGGGTCGTAGCCCTTGGTCTTCGGGAACAGGTCCTTCGCGCCGCCGGGGAAGGAGTAGCGCTCCTCGCCCGGCGGGGTCAGGTCGGGGTGGCGGAAGGAGCCGTCGAGCTGCATGCCGTACGTGCCGGGGCCCGGGTCGTCGGGGCGGCGGTCGCCGCAGACGGTGGGGACGCCGTCGCCGGCGGCCCGCGCGCCGGTCTTCGCGGCGGCCCGCGCGCCGGTCTTCGCGGTGGCTTGCTTGCTGGTCTTCGCGGTGGCTTGCGCGCTGGTCTTCGTGGTGGCCTGCGCGGTGGCCGGGGGGACTGTCAGCAGGCCGGCCACGCTCGCCGTGGCGAGGGCGCGGTGGAGGAGTCGGCGCATCGGGGGGTGCCTTTCGTGGGGGATGCGCCAAGAGTGCCGATCGCCGCTCATGTTCCCAAGAGCCGGTTCCACCGCGCGGAACCGGCCACGCGGCGTGGGTCAGGTGACGGCCAGGCGGACCGCGTACCTGTCCTCGCGCCACAGCTCCTTCTCCAGCACCTCGGCCACGGTCTGGGCGGCGTTCCAGACGTCCACGTAGCGGGTGTAGAGGGGGGCGAAGCCGAAGCGCAGGATGTCGGGGGCGCGGAAGTCGCCGTGCACGCCGTGGTCGATGAGCGCGCGCATCACCGGGTAGCCGTCGTGGTGGTAGAAGCTCACCTGGCTGCCGCGGCGCTCGGGGTCGCGCGGGGAGGCCAGCTCCAGCCGGTCGCCGACCAGGTCGATGAAGAGTGAGGTCAGCGCCATGCTCTTGGCGCGGACCTGGTCGAGGTCGACCCGCTCCCACATGTCCAGCGCCGCCTCCAGCGCCGCGAACGACAGCACGTGCGGGGTGCTGACCGTGAAGCGCCGGATGCCGTCGGCCCGGCGGAAGCCGGGTTCGAAGGCGAACGGCTCGGCGTGGCCGTACCAGCCGGACAGGACGTTCTCGGCGGCGGCCTGGTGGCGGGGATGGACGCGCAGGAAGGCGGGGGCGCCGGGGCCGCCGTTGAGGTACTTGTAGGTGCAGCCGACGGCGAAGTCGGCGGCCGAGACGTCCACGCGCAGCGCGCCGACGCTGTGGCAGACGTCCCAGATCATCAGAGCGCCCGCCTCCTGGACACGGGCGGTGACCCCGGGCACGTCGTAGCGGGCGCCGGTGCGGTAGTCCACCTCCGACAGCAGGACACAGGCGGCGTCGTCGAAGCGGCCCTCGCCGATGTCGCGCAGCTCGCCGAGGCCCTCGATCATGTAGTTGTCGGTGGGGAAGTTGCCACGGTCCACGACGATCACGTCACGGCCGGGGCGCAGGCGCATGGCGGCGTTGACGGCCTGGTAGACGGCGATCGAGGTGGTGTTGCCGGCCACGACCTCGCCGGGTCCGGCGCCGATCAGCGGGGCCAGGCGGTCGCCGGTGGTCAGCGGCTGGGCGTACCAGCCCGCCTCGTTCCAGCCGCCGACGAGGTGGCGGCCCCACTCGTCCTCGACGGCCTGCCGTACGCGCTCGGCGGCGGTACGCGGCGGCGCGCCCAGCGAGTTGCCGACCAGGTAGATCTCGTCCTCCGGCAGCACGAACTCGTCCCGGAACGCGCGCAGCGGGTCTTCTTGGTCCATGGCCAGGCAGGCCAGGCGATCAACCACTGGTCAGCTCCTCAATAAATGCACATTTAACGCCTATGTTGGTATAGAACCCCTGCTGGGGGATAGACAAGAATGCGTTCCGTGACACGGAACCCGGACCGTCTCTCGATGCTGGAGAAATCCTGGCTCGTGCTGGACGCCTTCCGCCCCACCGGCGGCCCGCTGCGCCTCATCGAGGTCGCCGAGCGCTGCCAGCTCCCCAAGACCACCGCCTACCGGCTCCTCACCGACCTGACCGCCATCGGCGCCGTCGAGCGCCGCGAGCGCGGCTACGTCCTGGGGCGGCGGCTGTTCGAGCTGGGCAGCACGGTTCCGCTGGAGCGCGACCTGCGGCACGCGGCGCTGCCGTTCATGCACGACCTGTACGAAGCCACGCGCGAGACCATCCACCTCGGCGTCCGCGACGGCCTCGACGTCGTCTACGTCGAGAAGCTGCGGGCGCACGAGTCGCTCGCGCTGCCCTCGCGCGTCGGCGGCCGGCTGCCCCTGAACTGCACCGGAGTGGGCAAGGCGCTGCTGGCCTACTCCTCGCCCGGCCTCATCGACGAGGTGCTCGCCCGTCCTCTGCGCCGGCTCACCGCGCACTCCATCGTGGACGCCAAACGGCTGGAGGAGGCGATCGGCCAGATCCAGGTGGCGGGGCTGGCCTATGAGCGGGAGGAGGCGCAGATCGGCGGCGCCTGCATCGCCGCGCCCATCTTCCGCGAGGGCACGGTCGTGGCCGCGCTCTCGGTGTCGGTCCCGCTGTCGCGCTTCCACCCGACCCGCCTGGCCCCCGCCGTCAAGACCGCCGCCCTGGGCGTCTCCCGGGCCCTGACCCGCTCCACCCTCCGCTGAAGACCCTCACCGAAGACCCTCACCGAAGACCCTCACCGGAACCCCGCTGGAAACCCCGGTGAAGAGCCCCGCCGAAGACGCCGCCCTGACAGTACGAAACCGGGGGGCGAGCGGGCGTTACCGGGTGGCCGGAGCGCCGGTCACGAGGTCCTTGCTGCGGACCAGCGCCAGCGCGATGACCGCCGTCACGACCGACAGCCCCGCGGCCGTGTACATGACCAGGGAGGCGCCACCCGCCGCGTAGGGGATGCCCAGCAGGCCCACGCCCGCCGCCGCCCCGATGGCCAGCATGGTGTTGACCATGCCGGAGGCCATTCCGGCCCGTTCCTTCTCCACCACGTTGACCGCGAGCGTGGTCTTGGGCGTCGCGGCCAGGCCGCCGCCCACGCCCCACAGGATGAGGCCGGGCAGGAAGTCCCAGGCGCTCGCGCCCGGCGCGATGGTCATCGCCATGTGGACGCCGCCGAGCCCCAGAACGGCCGAGCCCCCGGCGATGAGGAACGACGGCGAGAACCGGGCCTGGAGCCTGCCCGCCAGCAGGCCGGTGAGCAGTTGGGGGATGAGGATGGCGGCCAGGAGCAGGCCGGTGGCCAGCGGGGTGAGGCCGAGCTCGCGTTCGAAGTACAGGACGTAGTAGACGGAGCTGCCGATCGTGGCCACCCGGGAGACGAACGCCAGCAGCGAGGCGGCCACGAAGGTCGGGATGCGGAACAGCGACAGGTCGAGGACCGGGGCCGCGGCCCGGCGTTCCACCAGGAGGAAGGCGGCCAGCAGGAGGACGGCGGCGGCGCCGTACCACCACTGGGCGAGGGTGAGGGCCAGGTTGGCCGCGGTGAGAAGGAGCAGCAGCAACGTCGCGCCCGGCCAGTCGATCGGCGCGGTGCCGCGCGCGCCGTCGGCGGGCAGGACGCGGCGGCACAGGACCAGGGCCACGACGCCCACGGGGACGTTGACCAGGAACAACGCGCGCCAGTCCGCCACGGCGAGCAGGACGCCGCCGAGCACCGGCGCGGCGGCCCCCGCGGCGCCGAGCGTGGTGCCCCAGACGGCGATGGCCATGTTGCGGCGCTGGCCCTCGTAGGTCTGGGCGAGCATCGGCAGCGCGTTGGCCATGATCAGCGCGGCCCCGGCGCCCTGGGCGAGCCTGGCCAGGTCCAGGGCGAGCGCCGACTGGGCCAGGCCGCAGGCCAGCGAGGACACGGTGAACACGGTGATGCCCGCCGTGAACATCGTGCGCCGGCCCAGGCGGTCCGACAGCGAGGCGGCGGGCTGCTGCAGGGCGCCGAACGTGACGGTGTAGCCGATGATGATCCACTGCGCGGCGGCCAGCCCGCCGCCGAGGTCGGACTGGATGGCCGGCAGCGCGATGGAGACGATCGTGATGTCGATGACGAGCAGCGCGGTCGCGGCGATCGTCATGATCAGGACAGCCAAGGGAAGCTCCTTAGGGAAGGCTGCCCTCACCTTAAAGTCCACATGTGTGAACTTCAAGGCTGATAAGCTGCCGCCCGATGGAGCGCACCAGGAAACGGCCCGAGTTCCGCAAGGGGCGGCCGACGCTCACCCGCGAGGCCATCGGGCGCGCGGTGCTCGAACTCGGCGACGCGGAGCTGACCATGCGCGCGCTCGCCGCGCACCTGGAGGTCACGCCGCGGGCGCTGTACAAGTACGTGGCCGACCGCGACGACGCCGTACGCCTGGCCGCCGACCAGCTCCAGAGCCAGTGGCTCCTGCCCGAGCTCGACCCGGCCCACTGGCGCGACAGCCTGCGCGAGCTCTGCCTCGGCCTGCTCGACCTCTACCGGCGCCACCCGGCGGCGCTGCGCCTGGCCGAGACGACCGCGCTCGACGTGCACGACAACACCCGGCGCTCCAACGAGGCCATGCTCGCCTTCTTCACGGCGCTCGGCCTGTCACCCGGCGACGCCCACCGCGCCTGGCGCCAGACGATCGCCGTCGTGGCCGGGCACAGCGAGATCGAGCGCTGGCGCGCCCGCGCCGCGGCCCACCGGGAGATACCCGCGGAGGAGGACACCTTCGGCGACGTCGTGGAGATGCTCGCCGCCTGGATCGCCACCCTCGCCGCCACCAGTACGTAAACCTTCCGATGCGCGCCCTGCCTGCCGAAACCACAATGGTGCCGGTGCCCGTCTCCTACACCCGGCTCGCCCCAGGCCGCACCGCCTTCACCGAGCTGGGCTTCGCCGCGACCGAACTGGTGCCCTCGTGGACCGCGAGCGCCCCGGAAGGCTCGTGGATCGAGGTCGCGCTGCAGGCCAGGCTGGTCTCCGGTGAGCCGACCAAGTGGTACGTGATGGGCCGGTGGTCGGAGGAGCCCGGCCGTACGTCGGTGCCGGGCCAGGGCGACGAGCACGGCGACGTGGCCGTCGACACGTTCGTGGCCAAGGCGCCGGTGACCGCCTGCCGGGTGCGCGTGGAAACGCACGGCGCGGGCGCGCGGGTCAGGTCGCTCGGGGTGCTGGCCTCGGCGATCCCGCACCGCCCGAGCGTGGCGCCCACCCCCGCGGGTACGGCCGCGCCCGTGGAACTCGACGTCCCCCGCTACTCCCAGCGCGAGCACACCGGCCACTACCCCGAATGGGACGGCGGCGGCGCCAACTGGTGCAGCCCGGCCTCGGTCGCCATGGTCCTGGCCTACTGGGGCAGCGGCCCGGAACCCGCCGACCTGTCCTGGGTCACCCCCGGCGACCCCTGCCCCGCCGTCGACCACGCCGCCCGCGGCATGTACGACCAGAGCTACCAGGGCACCGGCAACTGGCCCTTCAGCGTCGCCTACGCCGGCCGCTACGGCCTGGACGGCTTCGTCACCAGGCTCCGCTCGGCCCTGGAACTGGAGACGCTCGTCAGGGCCGGTGTCCCGGTGATCACGTCCCTGTCGTTCAAGGAGCACGAGCTGCCCGGCTCGGGCTACTCCACCGGCGGCCACATCCTGGTCGTCGCCGGCTTCACCGCCACGGGCGACGTCGTCGTCAACGACCCCGCCGTCCCGGAGGTGCGCAGGGTCTATCCGAGGGCGGCGTTCGAGAACGTCTGGCTGAGGAGCTCGGGCACCGGCGGCATCGCCTACGTCCTGCACCCGTCCGGGCACGTGCTTCCCCCTTCCAACGGCAATTGGTGACCACCATGAGCATCAGCGCGATCGACGTGGCCAGAACCGACGGCGCCGCCCAGTGGGTGGAGGCCGTCCAGACGCCGGACGGCGTCGAGGTGTGGTGGGACGAGCCCCGCCCGCGGGAGGGCGGGCGCCGCTGCGTGGTGCGCCGCCTGCCGGACGGCTCGCGCCACGACGTCCTGCCGCGGGGATGGAACGCGCGCAACCGGCTCATCGAGTACGGCGGGCGGTCCTGGCGCCCGCTGCCCGGCGGCGCGCTCGTCTTCACCCACTGGGCCGACCAGCGCCTGTACCTGCTCCACCCGGAGAAGGACCCGATCCCCCTGACGCCCGAGGGCCCCCACCACTACGGCGACCTCTATGTGCCGCCCGGCCGCGAGGAGGTCTGGGCGGTCAGGGAGACCGGCGGCGCCGCCCGCGACCTGGTGGCGGTCCCGCTGGACGGCGGCGAGCCGCGGGTGATCGTCAAGGCCCACCACTTCCTCATGAACGCCCGCCTGTCGCCGGACGGCCGGCACCTGTCCTGGATCGGCTGGGATCACCCCAGCATGCCCTGGGACGGCACCGAGCTGTGCGTGGCGGAGCTGGACTCGGAGGGGGCGGCGGGGCCGTACCGGGTGGTCGCGGGCGGTGAGAGCGAATCGGTCGTGCAGGCCGAATGGCGCGACCCGGACACCCTCTACGCCGTCACCGACCCGACCGGCTGGTGGAACCTGCACGAGATCGCCCGCGACGGCTCCCGCTCGCGCAACCTGACGCCGGTGGAGCTGGAGTTCGGCAACGCGGTGTGGAAGCCGGGCGCCGCCTGGTTCGCGGTGGCGGGGGAGGGGCTGGTCGTCGTGTACGGCTCGCCCGACGATCGCCGGCTCGGGCTGCTCGACCCGGCCGGCGGCGCCATCCGCGACCTCGGCGGCGACGCCACCCACTGGGCCTCGACGGTGTCGGCCGCGGGCGGGATCGCGGCCGGGGTGGCGGCCTCGCCGTACACGCCGATGGAGGTGACGGCGGTCAGCCTCGCCGACGGCGCGCACATCGTCGTGTCGGCGCCCAAGCCGCTGCCGCCCCGCGAGCTGCTGCCCACGCCCGAGACCGTCGTGATCGAGGGCGTGCACGCCCACCTCTACCCGCCCGCGACCGGCCCCGCCCCCTACGTCGTCTTCGTGCACGGCGGCCCGACCGGCATGCACCCGCTGATGCTCGACCTGGAGATCGCCTACTTCACCTCGCGCGGGCTGGGCGTTGCCGTGGTCAACTACGGGGGCTCGACCGGGTACGGCAGGGCCTACCGGGAGCGGCTGCGGCACCAGTGGGGCGTCGTGGACGTGCACGACTGCGCCAAGGTCGCGCGCGGCCTGGTCGAGCTGGGACGCGCGGACGCGGCCAGGCTCGCCATCCGCGGCGGCAGCGCGGGCGGCTGGACCACCGTGGCCGCGCTGGTGCACAGCGACGTGTTCGCCGGCGGCGTGGCCCACTACGCGATCACCGACCCGGCGGCCTGGGCGGGCGAGACGCACGACTTCGAGTCGCGCTACCTGGACGGACTCATCGGCCCGCTGCCCGAGACCGGTGAGCGCTACCGCGAGCGCTCGCCGCTGCTGCACGCAGGCCGCGCCTCGGGCCCGTGCCTGATGATGCACGGCCTGGAGGACAAGATCGTGGACGTGGGCCAGGCCGAGCGCTTCGTCGCCGAACTGGACAGGCACGGCAAAGAGTGGGCCTTGCTCACCTTCCCCGGCGAGCAGCACGGCTGGCGCCGGGAGGAGACTATCGTCGCGGCGCTCGAAGCCGAACTGGCCTTCTACGGCCGTATTTTCCACTTCGACACGCCGGAAGTGACCGCACTCGACCTTCGGGGAGCCAAGTGAAGAGCGTCGCCGAGATCTGCTCGGACCTGATCAGGTTCGACACCACCAACCCGGGCTCGGGCGAGCGTCCGGCCGCCGAGTACGTGGCCACGCTGCTGGAGGACGGGGGCATCGCCACGGAGGTGTTCGAGTCGGCGCCCAGGCGCACCACGGTCGTGGCCCGCATCGACGGCGACTCGCCCGACGCGCTGCTCATCCACGGCCACCTCGACGTCGTGCCCGCCGACCCCGCCGAATGGCGCATGCACCCCTTCTCCGGCGAGATCACCGACGGCTGCGTCTACGGCCGCGGCGCCGTCGACATGAAGGGCTCCTGCTCGATGACGCTCGCCACCGTCCTCGGCATGGCCGCGCGCGGCGAGCGCCCCAAGCGCGACCTGGTCCTGGCCTTCCTCGCCGACGAGGAGGCCACCGGCGAGTACGGCTCGCGCCACGCCGTCACCGAGCACCGCGAGCTGTTCGACGGCGTCACCGAGGCGATCAGCGAGTCCGGCGGCTTCAGCGTCCCGGCCGGCGACGAGCGCGTCTACCCGGTCGCCGTGGGCGAGCGCGGCACCGCCTGGATGAAGCTCACCGCCCACGGCGTGGCCGGCCACGGCTCCCGCCCCGCGATCGACAACCCGGTCGCCACCCTCGTCCACGCCCTGTCGCGCGTGGCCACCCACGAGTGGCCGGTACGCCTGACGCCGGCCGTGAAGGCCCTCATCCAGTCGTTGGCCGAGATCACCGGCGACCCCATCGACGTCGGCCGCCTGGACGAGGAGGCCGAGCGCCTGGGCGTGCTGGGCACCCTTTTCGAAGGCCAGATCCGCAACTCCGCCAACCCGACCATGCTGGACGCCGGCTACAAGGTCAACGTCGTCCCCTCCACCGCCTCCGCCCACGTGGACGGCCGCTACCTGCCCGGCCTGCAGGAGGAGTTCCTGGCCACCATCGACGACCTGCTCGGCCCCAAGATCACCCGGGAGTTCGTCAACCTGGAGGACGCCCCCGCCGCCCCGTACCCCTCGCCCTTCTTCGACGAGATGGCCGCCGCCCTGCTCGCCGAGGACCCGAAGGCCAGGCCCGTCCCGTACCTGATGAGCGGCGGCACCGACGCCAAGTCGTTCGCCAGGATCGGCATCGAGGGCTACGGCTTCGCGCCGCTGATGCTCCGCCCGGACCTGGACTACTTCGGCATGTTCCACGGCAAGGACGAGCGGGTGCCGGTGGAGGGCCTGGAGTTCGGCACCCGGGTGCTGACCCGGCTCCTCCGGGGAAATTGACCTTTCCCGACCGGAGGCTTCACTAATAGGAAACTTTCCTTTTTTATGAAGGAGGAAGCAACCCCCTAGCCACCGTAGAGGAAGCATGACATGCGAAGGTTGATCACCTTCATTGCCATGGCGGTCGTCGCCACAACCACCGTTGTGTACAACGCCTCGCCCGCCTCCGCGCACGGCTTCATCACCAACCCGCCCAGCCGCCAGGCCAACTGCCACGCCGGCAAGGTCCCCAACTGCGGGCAGATCGTCTGGGAGCCGCAGAGCGTCGAAGGGCCCAAGGGCCAGCGCAACTGCCACGCCGGCGACGCCCGCTGGGCCCCGCTCAGCGACGACTCCAAGCCGTGGCCGGTCACGACCGTCACCAGCACCGTGAACTTCAAGTGGTACATCCCGGTCCCGCACTCCACCAGCACCTGGGAGTACTACGTGGGCACCGAGCGGGTCGCGGTGTTCAACGACCGGGGCAGGCAGCCGCCGTCCACGCTCACCCACACCGTCGATCTCGGCAACCGGACCGGCCGCATCAAGCTGCTGGCCATCTGGAACATCGCCGACACCCAGATGGCCTTCTACAACTGCGTCGACCTCCAGATCGGCAGCGGCCCCGGCGAGCCCACCCCCACCCCGACGCCCACCCCGACGCCCACCGTGACCCCGACGCCCACCCCCACCGGTCCCGCCGGGACCTGGGCGGCGGGCACCTCCTACACCCCAGGCACGCAGGTGACCTACAACGGCGCCACCTACCAGTGCCTGCAGGCGCACACGGCGATCCCCGGCTGGGAGCCGCCGAACGTCCCCGCCCTCTGGCGCCGGACCTGACCTGACCCCTGCCGGTGCCCGGTGAACCCGGGCACCGGTGGATGCAAGGGCGCAGCGCTGGATCATGCTGCGGTTGCCAGGAAAGAGGGGGCTTCGGGGTTGAATATGCGGAATGTAAACTGGTGGTCGTGACGCTGTCCGGCTGCAACGCCATCTGTCTCGGCGGGCCGTGCCATGGCGAGCTCGCCCACGTCGACCAGGACATCGGCATCCTGGACATCCCCGTCCCGCGCGGCCGGCCGGACGAGCCCGAGCGGCGCGCCGGGTACCGGATCACCCGCGAACGGGTCCGCTACTGGGGCCAGGCCGAGCCGTACATCGCCCTGCACTGGGCGGGGCCGCCCTGACCTCTAGGCCCTCCCCGTGGACAGGTCGGCCGTGATCTGGTCGGCGCTGATCGGCTCGCCGGGCAGCGGGGTCGCCTCCCGCGGGCGCAGGCCGTCCAGGAGCGTGGTCAGCATGCGGGCGCGTACCGCGTCGTTGAGCTGCCCGGAGACCGTCGGCAGCGGCCGGGTCAGCACGGCGAGGAACATCACCAGATCGGCCGCCCCGACGTCGTCGCGCAGCACCCCTTCCGCTCGGGATGCCGCGAGGAGCGCCTCCAGCGCGTCCAGGAGTTCGGCGCGGGCCGTCTGGAACTGCGGGTCGGTCTCGACGTGGCCACCGAGGATGGGCAGCATCGCCACCACGCCCCGCTCGACCACCCGCGTGGCGAAGACCGTGAGCGCCCGCCGGGCGGTGGGCGCGGCGGCCAGGGTGCCGGTCGCCAGCGCGGCCATCTGGCCCATGTGATCGAAGGCCACGCACCTGATCAGCTCCAGGCGGGTGGGGAAGTGCCGGTAGAGGGTGGCGTTGCCCACGCCGGCCCGTTCGGCGATCTGGTCGAGCGGAGCCTCCGGCCCCTGCTCCAGGAAGGCCAGGTGCGCGGCGCGCAGGATCTGCTCCCTGTTGCGCCTGGCGTCGGCGCGTAGCTCTTTCACTGACCGCTCCCTAACCGTGGACACTCTCCCCGGTTATGTTACAGTCCGAACTAAGCGGGGAATTCATCCCCGTTTAGTGAAGGAGTGAGATGGGATCCATCGCGAGAACCTCGCTCTCCTGCGTCGTGACCGGCGGCGGCCCGGCGGGCATGGTGCTCGGCCTGCTGCTCGCACGGTCGGGCGTGGAGGTGGCGGTGCTGGAGAAGTACCCCGACTTCCTGCGCGACTTCCGCGGCGACACGGTGCACGCCTCCACACTCGGCCTGCTGGATCAGCTCGGCCTGGGCGAGCGGTTCGCCCGGCTGCCGCAGCAGCGTGAACGGCGGCTGCACATGCGCTTCGACGACGGCGCCGTCACCGAGGACTTCACCCGCCTGCCCGGCCGCCACCAGCACATCGCGCTGGTGCCCCAGTGGGACTTCCTCAACCTGCTCGCCGAGGCCGCGAGCGCCGCACCGTCCTTCCACCTCGCGCAGAACGCCGAGGTGACCGACCTGATCACGACGGCGGGCCGGGTGGGCGGCGTGCGCTACCTGGACAAGGACACCGGCCGGACCCACCGCCTCGACGCGCCCCTGGTCGTGGCGGCCGACGGACGCCACTCCACCGTGCGCCGCCTGCTCGGGCTGCGTCCGCGCGCCGCCACCGCCCCGCACGACTGCCTGTACGTACGCCTACCGCGCGCCGACGGCGACCCGGAGGGCACGATGCTGCGCTTCTCCTCCTCCGGCGGCCTCATCATGATCAACCGCGGTGACTACTGGCAGGTGGCGCTGCTGATCGGCAAGGGTACGGCCGAGGCCGCACGTGCCCACGACGCCGCGTGGGTGCGGCGGACCATCGCGCGGCTGGCGCCGTACACGGAGGATCGGATGGCCGCGCTCGACCCGCACGACATCGCGGTCCTGCAGATCCGCATCGACCGGCTGGACCGCTGGTGGGCGCCCGGCGCGCTACTGATCGGTGACGCCGCGCACGCCATGTCCCCGATCGCCGGCGTCGGCATCAACCTGGCCATCCAGGACGCGGTCGCGAGCGCCCGCATCCTGCTGCCCGCCCTGCGCCGCGGCCACGTCACCGACCGGGACCTGGCCCGCGTGCAACGGCGCCGCCAATGGCCGACCGTGCTCACCCAGCTCGCCCAGCGGCGGGCGCAGGAGAGCTTCGTGGCCGCCGGCATCGACGCCGCCGGCACCGGCGGCGCTCCGCTGCGCATCCCGCAGCCCCTGCGCACGCTGCGGCATTGGCGGGGCTTCCCGCACCTGTTCGGGCGGATCGTCGCGTTCGGCCTGCGCCCCGAGCGGCTGACCGGGCCGCTGGAGCCGCTGAGCCATGCGTAGCCGGGTGTTCGTCACGCTGAACGTGCTCGCGGCGCTGGTGACGCTGGCGGTCTCGGTCCTCGTGATCGCCGACCCCGGTCTCGCGCTGCCCGCGGGGGCCGAGGTCACGCCGGGGGTGGACGTGTTCGCGCGGGCCTGCGCGGTCCGTTCGCTGGCGGTCGGCGGCGCGCTGCTGGTGTCGCTGGCCCGTGGCGCGCGCGGCGCGCTGACCGCGCTGCTGTGGGCGAGCGGGCTGATCCAGCTGGGCGACGCCGCGATCCACGCGCTGAACGGCAGCCTCGCCGCCGTGTCCGCCGGGGTGCTGGCGGCGGTGGCGTTCGGGTCGCTGTGGTGGCTGCACCGCGAGCCGCCTTTCGTCTGCCCTTCGGTAAAAGAATTGTCGCGATAATCAAGCCGTCCGCCGAAAGGGTTCAATGCGCGTTTTCGGGCGCCGGACGAGGGTCATATTCCCTGGGCGGCCCGCGATTCTAGAAGGAGCTCTCACATGGCGGATGGGTTGAATACCGGGGACTCCGCGTGGGTGCTGGTGAGTTTCGCGATGGTGCTTCTCATGACGCCGGGCCTCGCGCTCTTCTACGGGGGCATGGTCCGCGCGAAGAACGTCATCAGCGTGCTCTACATGAGCTTCGTCTCCATCGCCGTGGTGACGGTGATCTGGTTCCTGTACGGCTACGGCCTGGCGTTCGGCAGGGACCTGGGCGGGGCCGGGCTGATCGGCTGGGGCGACTGGGAGTTCTTCGAGATCAGCCCGTCCGTCCCCTACGGCAGGATCCCCCTCTACGTCTTCTCCCTCTTCCAGCTCGTCTTCGCGATCATCACACTCGCGCTGATCAGCGGCGCGGTGGCCAACCGGGTGCGGCTCGGGCCGTGGATGGTCTTCGGCGTCGTCTGGATGACGCTGGTCTACGTGCCGATCGCGCATTGGGTCTTCTACAAGGGCGGCTGGATCAACCGCTGGGGAGTGCTCGACTTCGCCGGCGGCCTGCTCGTCGAGCTGAACTCGGGGGTGGCGGGGCTGGCGTTGGCGCTGGTGCTCGGCCCGTCGGTGCGCTTTCGCCGGGAAGGGCCGCCGCAGCCGGAGAACATCCCGATGGTGATGACCGGCATGGGCCTGTTGTGGTTCGGCTGGTTCGGGTTCAACGGCGGGTCGGCGCTGACGGACGGCGCCCTTGCGGCCAACGCCGTGACGAACACGATGATGTGCGCCTGCGTGGCGATGATCGTCTGGATGCTCCTCGAACGCCGGCGTTTCGGCCGGTTCTCCCGGTTGGGCGGCACCACCGGCGCGCTCGCCGGCCTGGTCGCGATCACCCCGGCCTGCGGGTACGTCAACCTCCTCGGCGCGACGGTCATCGGCATCGTGGCCGCCGTGGTCTGCTCGTACGCCGTGGAGATCAAGACGACCGTCGGCTACGACGACACCCTGGACGTCGTGGGCATTCACGGAGCGGGCGGCATCGTCGGCCTGGTGCTGCTCGGTTTCTTCGCCACCGGACAATACGGAAGCCCGATCGCCGGATTGTTCTTCGGCGGCTCCATCGCCTTGCTCGGCAAGCAGATCGTCGCCATTCTCGCCGTCGGCGCCTATTCTTTTGTGCTGACGTTTCTCATCGGAAAGGCCGTGGACCGCCTTTTCCGGCTCCGCGCCAGCGCGAGCGAGCAGGCCGAGGGCCTCGACAGCGAACTGCGCATGGGCTGACCGTCACTGCTTGCGGGCCTCCGGCGCCGGTACGCCCAGCAGCAGGCGGCGCACGGCGTCCCAGACACCGTGGAAGGCGGACAGGACCTCGGGGGAGCGCTCGCCGAGGAACCGGGCCCAGGCTCCCCGGCCTTCCGGCAGCACCGCCGCCCCGGCCCGCAGGCCGGAGCCCCTCAGCGCCTCGTGCATCGTGTCGGCGACCTCCTGCGCCGGATGGCCGCCGGTGACGACGTACAGGGTGGACACGACGCCGAAACCCGCCATGACCGCCGGCCCGTCCACCGGCCTGTCTCCGGGCACCAGGCGCATCGGGTCGGCGAACAGGAGATCGCCGCCGGGCTCGCGCACCTCCACGTCGGTGCAATAGGCCGTGTACGCGTGCCGCTCACCCCTGGCGAGCCGGCCCGCCAGCATCGTCTCGCCCAGCACCACGGTCGCGCCGGGTGCCGCGGTGACCGCGGTCCGCTGGTAGAAGCGGCTGCCGGCGAAGGCGATGGCGGGATCGGGCAGGTACTCGAGATACCCGCCGGGACCGACGTTCAGCTCGACCAGCTGCGTGGCGTAGTCGTGCTCCATCCGGTACAGCCGGGTCGCGCCCTGCGTGGTGAGATGCACCGACGCCCCGGCCGCGCACGAGACGTCCACGCGGTAGCGATCCCCCTGGAGCACGCCGCCGCCGGACATCATGAGCATCACGTACGGCATGCCCGGCACGGCCGGATCGTAGTAATGCGGCCGGGTGATGTGCAGCGGAGCCTTCTGGAAATGCCCGGTCAGCTCGGTCCGCTCACCCACGCGCCGGAACGCCAGATCCAGCACGCCGACCTTGCCGGGCGAGCCGACGGGCAGGGTGTCGAGCCGGCCGGAGTGGCGCCGGACCGGCTCGGGGATCCAGTCCGGCTGGTAGCGCTCGGGAGCCAGCCGATCGGGTACGGCGCCGCCGCCGAGCACGGTCACGCCGGAGCGGTACACGCGGCCCCCGCCCGGCTCTGGATGAGGTCGGCGACCGCACCGACCCCCGTGCCGGTCAGGCAGTCGGTCAGCGCGACCGGGCCGTCGCCGCGTACCATCCGGGCGTCCCGCTCCATGATCCCCAGGTCGGTGCGCACGTACCGGGCGATGTCGATCTTGTTGATGACCAGAAGATCGGAGTTCGTGGTGCCGGGACCGCGTTTGCGCGGCATCTTCTCGCCCTCGGCGGTGTCCAGCACGAAGATGAACATGTCGGCGAGCACCGGGCTGAAGGTGAGGGTCAGGTTGTCGCCGCCGCTCTCGTAGAACAGCAGGTCGATGTCGGGAAAGCGGTCCAGCAGGTCGGCGCCCGCCGCCAGGTTCATCGTCGGGTCGTCGCGGACCGCCGTGTGCGGGCAGGCGCCGGTCTCGACGCCCACGATCCGCCCGGGGTCGAGGATGCCCGCCAGCGTGCGCCGTACGTGCTCGGCGTCCTCCTGGGTGTAGATGTCGTTGGTGATCACCCCGATGCTGTGGCCCCTGTCGCGCAGGATCGGGACGAGGGCCTCGATCAGCGCGGTCTTCCCCGAACCGACCGGGCCGCCGATCCCCACTTTGAAGACCTTCTCCAGTTCCATGTTCTCCGCCCTCTCGCGTGGTTGGTCAGGTGATGAACAGCCGGGCCGGCGCCCGCTGGTGCCCCGCCGCGACGGTGTCGGCGAGCGGAACCGAGCTGTGCAGGTCCCGCGGGTCCCCGGCGCCGAGCGCCGCCCGCGCGACACCCTCCAGATCCGGCCGTACGGCACGCAGCAACGCCTGCGCACGGCGGAAGTCGGTGCATCCCAGGCGGACCGCCGCCGTCACGTAGCCGGCGGCGAACGCGTACAGGTCGGCGGCCACGGCCCGCTCCTCGCCGACACCGAGGCCCGCGTACAGGGCGCCCACGACCACGGCGTGGTTGCCCGGCGTGGCCTTGGCGGCCACCAGCTCCGCCAGCCGCGCGGCCTCGGGGATCGGGAAGGCGAACGCGGCCGTGTCCAGGACCTGGCGTCCGGTGCGCACCGACGCCGTGCGCTGCTCGGGGACGAGCTTGGTCGCGTGCAGCCTGCGGTCGACCTCGGCCAGCCGTTCCCAGTCGTCGGCCAGGACCGCGCGGTGGGCCAGGACGAGCGCGGCGGCGTCCCCCGGCCCCACCATGTTGCGGAGCAGGTCGGCCAGCAGCTCGCGCAGCGCGTCCGGGCCCACCGGCCCGAGCTGGGTGTAGCCCTCGAGCCCGTGCGACAGCGTGTACATCCCGCTCGGGAAGCCGGAGTCGGTCAGCTGGAGCTGGGCCAGCAGCGCGCCGAGGTCCTCGCTCACAGGAAGAACAGCCGGTTCAGCGGCAGCTTCCCGGCCGGTTCGATGTGCACGGGCTCGCCGTTGAAGGTCACCTTGTAGGTCTCCGGGTCGACGCGGATGTCGCCCAGCGTCGCGTTGCGCACCATGTGCCGCTTGTCGACGGTACGGCACTGCCGTACCGGACGGACCATGCGGCGCAGGCCGAGACGGTCGGGCACGCCGTCGTCGATGGCCGCGCCCGACAGGAAGGTGACGCACGTCGCCGCCAGCGCGCTGCCGTAGGCGGCGTACATCGGGCGGTAGTAGATGGGCTGCGGGGTCGGCAGCGAGGCGTTGGCGTCGCCCATCTTGGCCCAGCTGATCAGGCCGCCCTTGATGACCATCGTGGGCTTGGCCGCGAACGTGGACACGGGCCACAGGACGATGTCGGCCAGCTTGCCGTCCTCCAGCGAGCCGATGGTGTCGGCCATGCCCGAGACGCGCGCCGGGTTGATCGTGAGCTTGGCGAGGTAACGCAGGACCCGGAAGTTGTCGTTGCGCGCGGAGTCCTCGGGCAGCGGGCCGCGCTTGTCCTTGCAGTGGTGGGCGACCTGGAAGGCGCGGGTGAACGACTCGCCGATGCGGCCCATGGCCTGGGAGTCGGAGCCGATGATGCTGATGATGCCCAGGTCGTGCAGGACGGTCTCGGCGGAGATGGTCTCGGCCCGCACGCGGCTCTCGGCGAACGCCACATCCTCCGGCACGTCGTAGCTGAGGTGGTGGCAGACCATCGTCATGTCGAGCAGTTCGTCGATCGAGTTGACCGTGTACGGCAGCGTCGGGTTGGTCGAGGCCGGGCAGACGTTCGGCTCCCCGGTCACCCGGAGGATGTCGGGGGCGTGGCCGCCGCCGGCGCCCTCGGAGTGGTAGGTGTGGATCGCGCGCCCGTTGATGGCGCTGATCGTGTCCTCGACGAACCCGGCCTCGTTGAGCGTGTCGGTGTGCACGGTGATCTGGATGTCGAGCTGGTCGGCGACCGAGAGCGCGCAGTCGATCACCGCGGGCGTGGCGCCCCAGTCCTCGTGGACCTTCAGCCCGCAGGCCCCCGCCCGGATCTGCTCCTCCAGCACGCCGGGCAGGCTGCTGTTGCCCTTGCCGAGCACGCCGATGTTGATCGGGATGTTCTCGAAGGCCTGCAGCATGCGGCCGATGTTCCAGGCGCCGGGGGTGGTGGTGCAGCCGCGGCTGCCGTCCGCCGGGCCCGTGCCGCCGGCGACCAGCGTGGTGACGCCGTTGCTGAGCGCGTTCTCGACCTGCTGGGGTGCGATGAGATGCACGTGGGTGTCGATCCCGCCGGCGGTGGCGATGAGGTTCTCGCCGGAGATCACCTCGGTGTTGGCGCTGATGATCAGGCGCCGGTCGACGCCGTTCTGGGTGTGCGGGTTGCCGGACTTGCCCACCCCGACGATCTTCCCGTCCTTGACGCCGATGTCGCCCTTGACGACCCCCAGGACGGGGTCGATGATCACCGCGTTGGTGATCACCAGGTCGAGGGCGCCGGTCGCGCCGGTGGCCGGATCGGCGGCCATGCCGTCCCTGGCGGTCTTGCCCCCGCCGTACTGGGACTCGTCGCCGTAGTGGCCCTCGGTGTAGTCCTTCTCCACCTCGACGACCAGGTTGGTGTCGCCGAGCCGGATCCGGTCGCCCACGGTCGGGCCGTACATGGACGCGTACTGCCGGCGGCTCATGCTGGTCATGCGGCTCAGCCCTTCTTCCTGGACTTGGCGGGCTTCTTGCCGGTCTTGGCGGGTGCCGGCTCCGGCTCTTCGAGGTAGCCGCGCTCGCGCATGCGCCTGAGCGCCTCCTGGCGGGCGTCGCGACTGCGGATGCCGCCGTTGAGCAGGCCGCCGAATCCGACGATGCGCCGGCCGCCGCCGTACTCGACGAGGGTGACCCGTTTGGTGTCGCCGGCCTCGAAGCGGACCGCGGTCCCGGCCGGGATGTCCAGGCGGGTGCCGAACGCCTGCTCGCGATCGAAGCTCAGGGCCCGGTTCACCTCGAAGAAGTGGAAGTGCGAGCCGATCTGGACGGCGCGGTCGCCGGTGTTGCGCACGGTGAGCGTCACCCGGGCCTGGCCGGCGTTCAGCTCGATGTCGCCCTTGCCGTAGAGGTATGGATCATCCGACATGAGTGCGTGTCTCCTCGTGGGTGTGGGTGTGCGGCATCGGTTCGGCCAGGCCGTCGTCGCGATGCCCGCTCCAGCGATGCTCGGCCTCCGTGGCGCGCCGGTGGATGAGCGTGATGAGGGAGGCACGCCCGAGGAGGGGCCCGGCCGTCCGCGTCCCGGGCCGGGCGGGCGCCGGGACGAAGGAGGCGGGCACCAGGACGACCTCCTCGGCGCCCAGCAGCCGGCAGCGCTCGACGCCCTCGTCCACGTCGGGGTCGCCGCCGCTCAGCGCGACCTCGACCCAGCGGACCGGGGTGAACTGCCGGACGAGCCGGGCGATCTTGAACAGCTCGGCGTCGGGCTCGGGCCCGATCGCGGGCGCCACCAGCAGGACGGCGGAGGCGGCCGTGAGCCTGGCGTGGACGAGCGCGGCCCGCAGCCAGCCGACCAGGTGACCGGTGCCGGCCAGCGGCCGGGCCAGGAGCAGTTCCCCCTCCGCCCGCCCGCGCGCCGCCCAGCGCAGGGCCTGGGCCGCCACGGGGGAGAGGTCCGGATCGCGGCCCAGCGTCATCGGCACGACCACGGCCGGGCGCCGCGGGATCGCCGACCGCAGCTCGCGATCAACCGCACAGACCCGCGGCGCGTCCGGGCCGAGCAGCGTCGGCAGGCAGCGGCCGCCGAGGCTCTCCGCCCCCGCCGCGAGCAGGATCTCGTAGCGCGGCACCGTCATTGCGCGCCGACCGGATCGTGACAGGACACCAGCTTGGTTCCGTCGTCGAAAACCGCCTCGACCTGCAGGAGCGAGAGCATCCCGCGCACCCCCGGCAGCACGTCGTCCGGGCCGATGACCTTCTTGCCGAGCTCCATGCACTCGGCGACCGACCTGCCGTCCCGCGCCGCCTCGACGACCGCGCAGCTGATCAGCGCGACCGTCTCCGGATAGTTGAGCTTCAGACCGCGATCCTTGCGCTGCCGCGCCAGCTGCGCCGCGGTGAACAGCAGCAGCTTCTCCATTTCCCTGGGGGTGAGATTCATGAGAGTTCCTTTCTGAACGAGTCACGCGTCACGTGCGCGCGATCCTGGAGAACATCGGCACAGCCGCCAGGAACGTCCACGTCACCAGCACGAACGGCCAGGTCAGGGTGTGGCCGCCGGCCACCGCGAACAGGTTGCTCACCCCGGCCGTGAGCCCGGCCGCGCCCACCACGCCGATCAGGGCGTAACCGGCGCTCACGGGCGTGACCACGACGAACGTGCCGAACAGCGCGACCCCCGTCAGCACGGAGTTGTAGCCGTAGAGCCCGGCCCCCAGATCGGCCGCCTGAGCACCCAGCACCCAGCCCGTGAGCAGCCCGGCGACGCTGGACACCAGCGCCACCAGCCCCACCCGCCAGCCGGCCACCACCAGCCCGGCCAGGAAGATGAGGCCCACGTACCACTGGTCCTGGAGGAAGACCTGGCCGATCCCGCTGAAGGTGCCCCGCCACAGGTGGTCCCAGCTCATGCCGGTGCCCGGAGCGGTCGCGGACGGCGCGGCCGTACTGACCTGCCGGGCCCAGACCCGGCTGAACGAGGACCCCCCGACCACCATCACCGTCGTGATCACACAGAAGGGCGCGGTCAGGCCGGACAGCCCGTACGGCTTCAGCAGCACGTCGAGCGCCGAGGTGAGCACGCTGCCCGCGACCGCGCCGAAGACCACGAGCAGGACCGTCATCCAGCTCACGTCGAAGTAGAGGGCCAGCCCCACCCCGATCAGCGTCCCGCTGAACCCCTCCAGACCGGGGGCCACCCGTTCGCTCCACGAGACACCCAGCAGATGGGCGGTGAGCGTGGCGGTCACCGCGCCCAGCAGCCCGAACACCCCGAACCGCCAGCCGCCCGCGAACAACGCGACCAGAAACACCAGCCCCACCCAGGGATTCGGCTGGAAGACGACCTGGGCGACGCCCTTGAGGATCACCCGTGGCAGGTCGTGGCGCGGTACCCGAGATGTCCCCGATGACATGAACCAGCCGTTCCCGCCGCTACCGGATGATGACGCCGCGCAAAGGGGCGCGACACCTTGGCATCTATCCCTGACCGAAAGGGGAGAAGACCAAGGACGGCCATCGAGTGCACAAATTCATCGTGGCCGCCATCGACCGGGGCGCGGTGAGTGTGCGGGATGATCGACGGAGCGCGGACGAGCTCGATCGCGTCGGCTCGGGCGGCGGGAGTGCCGCCCTCATCCTGAGGGAGAACGTCACCTGATGAGGCGATGGACACCGGCCATGGTCCTCGCGCTGGCCGGATCCGCCCTGACCGGCGCGCCCGCTACCAGCGCGGCCGCGGTTGGCGATCCGGTCACCGCGATTCAGCACCAGATGGTCGAAGGTCGTGGTGTGCGGGTCGTCGTACACAGGACATACAACGACGGGCGTGGGTGGCGCCGCTTCAAGCCCACAAAAGGCGTGGTCGGGTTCGGTGCCGGCAAGGTGGTGGCCACCGACCTGGTGGATCATCAGGTAGGCGGCTCCCGCGACATCTGCATCGGAAAGCACCTGTGGCAGAAGGGCCCGCTGCAGACGCACGTCAAGGACAAGAAGTGGGTCCGCTATCCGTGGACGTGTGAGCTGCGTCTGGCGGCGGGCGATCTCCGTCTGGACAAGCCGGCCGTGCTCGCGGCCGTGCTGTCCACCACGACGTCGGAGCGGCCCTCCGGTACCTACGACGAGGTGTCCACGACCCTCCACCAGGGGGTGATGACGTTTCGCCGGCTGTGGGAGGTCCTGCCGGAACTGCGGCCGGAGCCTGAGGACGAGCGCGGCTCATGGCCGATCGAATGGCGCCTGTGGGTCGGTGAGGATGACCTCGTGCGCCGCGCCTGGGTCAGGTGGCGCCGGCCCGACCACAGTTCGTTCAAGGGAGCCACGCACGGGCAGGGATGGTTCGGCTTCGTCGAGGACATCCGGTACGCGGACTGGGGCATGAAGCTGACGATCAAACCCCCGCCTCCCGCTCAGACGAGGGCGATCAGCATTCCGGCGGCCGGGTAGGTACGGTCACGCCGTGCCTCTCAGAGGTACAGGCCGGTGGGTTCGGCGGTGGCGGCCGGGGCCAGGGCGGTGCCGTTGCGCTTGGCGTACAGTTCGGCCAGGGTGGCGCCTTCCGGGCCGATGCCGTCCTGGGTGCCCAGCCATGAGGTGGCCTCCGCGTGTGACAGGGCGCCGACCTCGATCTGGGCCAGGCAGCGGCCGGGCCGTACCACCGCGGGATGCAGGCGCGCGAGGTCCTCGTTCGTGGTGATCGCGACCAGCACGTCGCGGCCCTGTCCCAGCAGGCCGTCGGTCAGGTTGAGCAGGCGGGACAGGCCCTGGCCCGTCATCTCCTTCGCGCCGGAGCGGATGAGCTCGTCGCAGTCCTCCAGCACCAGCAGGCGCCAGCGGGAGCTGCCCTCGTCGTCCTCCTGGTCGTAGCCGACGGCGACCTCCATGAGGTAGCCGGGCTCGGCGAACAGGTGCTCCGGGTCCAGGACGCAGTCGACCTGGCACCATTCGCGCCACTGGCCGGCGAGGGTGCGCAGGAGCGTCGTCTTGCCGGTGCCGGGCGGGCCGTGGAGCAGGACCAGGCGGCCCGTCACCTCCGCGGGGGTGACGGCCATCAGGGCGTCTATGGAGGTACGGGCGGTGCCGGAGTAGTTGCCGGAGATCTCCGACCAGGCCTGCGTGGTGATCGGCTTCTCGGAGCGGTGGCCGCCGTGCGGGCCGCGCCACCAGAAGCCCATGCGGCTGTGGTCGTCGGCCGGCTCCGGCTCCTCCGCGCCGTCGGTGCACTCGCGCAGCACCGAGCGGGCCAGGTCCTCGCTGACGGCGGTGACGGAGACGGTGGCGGTGCGGTTGCGATGGCGTACGACGCGCAGCGTCCAGCCTTCACCGGTGACCAGGCGTGACTCGGTGCCCTCCTCGACCTTCGCGGTGCGTACCACCTTGCCGGTGGCGGGCTGCAGGGCGGCGTCGGGGCGTACGCGCTCCAGCTCGGCCTGCCGTGACCACGGCTGGGTGCCGGTGGCGAACGGGGACAGGGCGAGAGCGTCGATGACGTCGATGGCCGAATCGGCGTCGTCGAGCCACAGGTTCATGGGCAGGCCGGATGACATGAGCTCAATGATCCAGGTCAGCGCCATCCGGTGTCGAAGGATTTTGCGTGAAATAACGGTATACCACTATCTTCGGGGGATGACCGACCTGCTCCTGCGCGATGCCCGGATCTGGGGCTCCGACGCGCTCACCGACCTGCTCATCCGCGACGGCGCCGTCGCCGCCGCCGGCACGGACCTGGCCGCCGACGGCGTGCCCGTGGAGGGGCTCGGCGGCCAGTTGCTGCTGCCCGGGTTCGTGGACGCGCACGCGCACGTCGACAAGACCATGTGGGGCGGCCCCTGGGTTCCGCACGACGCCGGGCCCGGCCTCATGGGCAAGATCCGCAACGGCGTCGAGGCCCGCCCCGCGCTCGGCCTGCCCAGCGCCGACTACATCACCGCGCTCCTGCAGCAGATGGTCGTCTCCGGCACCACCCACGCCCGATCGCACGTGGACGTCGACACCGCCATGGGCCTGGCCGCGGTCGAGGCGGTACGCGAGGCCGTGGCCCGCCTCGACGGCCGCATCACCGTGGACCTGGTCGCGTTCCCGCAGGCCGGCCTGCTCACCGCCCCCGGCACCGCCGACCTCATGGACCGGGCACTCGCCGCCGGCGTCGGTCTCGTCGGCGGCATCGACCCCGCGGGGCTGGAGAACGCCCCCGTCGAGCACCTCGACGTGGTCTTCGGCCTGGCCGAGAAGCACGGCGCGGGCGTCGACATCCACCTGCACGACGGCGGCCCGCTGGGCGTGTGGCAGTACGACCTGATCATCGAGCGCACCCTGGCGCTCGGCATGCATGGCAAGGTCACCATCTCCCACGGCTACGCGCTGGGCGAGGTGCCCGCCGACGTCCAGGCCCGCGTGATCGCCCGGCTGGCCGAGGCGGGTGTCTCGCTCGCCACCGTCGCGCCCGCGAGCGCCCCGCCGCTGCCCCTCACGGCCCTGCGCGAGGCGGGGGTCCCGGTCGGCGCGGGCAATGACGGGGTACGCGACCTGTGGAGCCCCTACGGCAACGGGGACATGCTGGAGCGGGCACTGTTCCTGGCCCAGCGCAGCCGGTTCGTCCGCGACGAGGAGATCGAGATCGCCCTGGAGGCCGCCACCCTGGGCGGCGCCCGCGTCACCGGCCGGCGCGCCGGGTTCGCGGTGGGGGACCCGGGCGACTTCGTGGCGGTGAACGCCCGCACCCCTGCCGAGGCGGTCTGCGTACGCCCGGCCCGGTCCCTGGTCGTCAAGTCCGGCCGGGTCGTCGCCCGCGACGGGCGCCTGGTGTGATCAGCTCGTGTGATCAGCTCGTGTGATCAGCGCCGGCGCAGGTCGCCGGTCTGGGTGACCAGGTCGTTGCCCGGCACGTCGCGCCACTTGTAGGCCAGGACGTCGCCGTTGAGCGTGAGCCAGATCGTGCCGGGAACGCACCCGCCCGACGAGGGACCGAGGGTGAAGATCAGCGTCCTGCCCTCGGCCTTGGTCAGCGGGATGGTCGCGGCGCACTCGGACTGCGAGTCTTTCTCGGTCCAGGACGCCGTGGTCGCGCCGGCCTTGAGCGTGACCGTGTTGATGGAGCCGTCGGTGTCCATAAAGTTGGTCGACTTGGTGTGACCGGCCCAGGAGCCCGCGAAATCCCTGGGAATCTTGACATTTCCGGACTTGACCGGGGTGGGCGGATCGCTCGCGGGCTCCTCCGGCGGCTGCGAGGTGACCGGCGCCGAGGCCGCGGCCGTGGAGGACGGCGGGGGCGTGGTGGAACGCGCGGACCACGGACTGTCCGGGTTCTGGTTCAGCAGGAAGACGGCGGCACCGCCCGCCGCCAGCGCGACCACCGCGGCGATCCCGCCCAGGAGCACGCCGCGCCTGCGGTTGCGGGGCGAGCTCTGCGTGGTCAGCGCCGGTGACTGCGGGCCCGTCAGGTGGGCCGCACTCTGCATTCCGGCAACAGGTCCGGTGTACGGCACGCCGGAAATTTCAGACCTTTGGCCCCCGAAACCCGGACCGCCCGAAGCGGGGCCGTGGTGGAGGGGGAAGGCCGGGGCGGCCTTCGGGTCCACCAGGGCGACCATCAGGTCCCTGGCCCTCGGGCGGCCCGCCGGGTCCTTGGACAGGGCGGCGGCGATCGGGCCGCGCAGCCGTTCGGGAAGAAGGGACAGGTCGGGTTCGGCGAACAGGACGCGCTGCATCGCCGCAGGCACCGTCTCCGCGCCGAACGGGCTGATCCCGGTCGCCGCGAACACCATCGTCGCCCCCCAGGCGAAGACGTCGGAGGCGGGCGAGGCGGGCGTGCCGTGGATCTGCTCGGGCGACAGGTACGCGGGCGTCCCGATCAGGCCGGAGGTCATCGTGGCCGCCCCCTCGGCGCGGGCGATGCCGAAGTCGACCACCCGCGGTCCGTCCGGCCCCAGCAGCACGTTGGCGGGCTTGAAGTCGCGGTGCACGATGCCGGCCGAGTGGATGGCGGTCAGGGCGGTGGCCGTACCGACGATGAGGCGCTCGAGGTCGCCCTCGCGCAGCGGGCCGAGCGAGCGCACGCGGTCGGCGAGGGAGGGCCCGTCCACGAACTCGCTCACCACGTACGGCCGCGAGCCCGACACCGAGACGTCGAGCACCCGGGCGGTGCAGAAGGAGGCGATGCCCTCCATCGCCTGGAGTTCGCGGGCCAGGCGGGCGCGGGTGACCGGGTCCCCGGTACTGAGGAGTTTCACGGCGACCTGCCCGCCGGAGCGGGTGCGGGCGAGGTACACGATCCCCTGGCCACCCTCGCCGAGTCGGGCGTCGAGGACGTAATCGCCCAAAGTCTCCGGATCGCCTGGTGTCAGGGGGGTCACCATGGCCGATACGTTACCGGTCGGCATGCGTTTCGGCAGATCGCCCGGTACCTTGTGTCGTTGGTCAAATTTCCCCCTATGTGGAGGTATCGGGGTGTCCAGGGTGACGTTCCGCGAGCGTGCTCGGTACTGGTTCGACAACACCATGTCCAAGGGCACGCCGTCGCTGATCGGCTGGCTCGCCCTCGTCTCGGTCGCGCTCATCCTCGTGGTCAGCGGGCTCACGCTCTGGCTGGCGCCCGAGGAGCCGGAAGGCGTCGGCGGACCGGGCCACGTGCTCTGGATCTCGCTCATGCACGCCCTGACCCCCAGCAAGGTCGCCAGCGACAAGGGCAGCGTCGCGTACATGACGGTGATGTTCGCCGGTTCGCTCGGCGGCCTCTTCATCGTCAGCATGCTCGTCGGCCTGCTGTCCAACGGGCTCAAGCAGCGCGTCGACCGGCTGCGCCGGGGCCGCTCGCGCATCGCCGAGTCCGGGCACACCGTGGTGCTGGGCTGGTCGGACCAGGTGTTCACGATCGTCGGCGAACTGGCCAAGGCGCACGCCAGCCAGCGCGGCTCGGTCATCGCCGTCCTCGCCGACCGCGACAAGCTCGCCATGGAGGAGGAGATCCGCGAGCGCGCCGGCGACCTCGGCAGGACCCGCATCGTCTGCCGCACGGGACGCCCCACCGAGCCCCGCGACCTCAGCCTCATGAACCTGGCCGCCGCCCGCTCGGTCGTCGTGCTCTCCCCGGAGGGCGAGGACCCCGACGCCCACGTCATCAAGATCCTCCTCGCGCTCGCCAAGCGCTCCGGCATCCACCCGCCGGTCGTGGCCGCGCTCACCTCCGGCCGCAACATGGCCGCAGCCCGCCTGGCCGGCGGCCCGCTCGTGCACCTCGTCGACTCCGACGACACCGCCTCCCGGCTCATCGTCCAGTCCTCGCGCCAGTCGGGCATGTCGGTCGTCTGCATGGACCTGCTCAACTTCGACGGCGGCGAGATCTACCTGCGCCCCGCCGAACTGCTGGCAGGCAAGACGTACGGCGAGGCGCTGCACGGCTACCACTCCGCCACCGTCATCGGCCTGCGCACGAGCGCCGGCATCGCGCTGAACCCGCCCATGGACACCGAGATCGGACCCAAGGACGAGGTCATCGTCATCGCCCACGACGACTCCTCGATCTGGCCCGCCGCCGGCGCCCCGAAGATCGACGAGTCCGCCGTGGCCGTCTCGGAACGTGCCAAGCACGCCCCCGAGCGCACCCTGCTGCTCAACTGGAACGGCCGCGCCGAGCAGATCGTGCGCTACCTCGACGGCTACGTCGCCCCCGGCTCCGTCCTGGAGGTCGCCGCCGACCACCCGAAGGCCGGGGCCGACCTCACCGGACTGCGCAACCTCACCGTCAACCTCAAGGACTGCGACACCACCGACCGCTTCGCCCTCGAAGCGCTCGGCCTCGGCCTGTTCCAGCACGTCATCGTGCTGTCCGACGACCGCTTCAAACCGGACCACGCCGACACCCGCACGCTCATGACGCTGCTGCAACTGCGCGACATGCAGACCAAGCTGGGCGAGCACTACTCGATCGTCAGCGAGATGCACGACGAGAGCAACCGCTCCCTGGCCGAGGTCACCGAGGCCGACGACATCGTCATCAGCGACACCGTCATCGGCCTGCTGCTGGCCCAGCTCGCCGAGAACCAGCACCTGGCCGACGTCTTCGGCTACCTCTTCGACTCCCACGGCTCGGAGATCTACCCCCGCCCCGCCGCCGCCTACGTCAGGACCGGGGTCGAGGTCGGCTTCTCCACCGTGGTCGAGGCGGCCCGCCGGCGCGGGGAGACCGCCATCGGCTACCGGACGGCGTACGCGCGCAACAAGCCCCCGCACTACGGGATCGTCCTCAACCCGGACCGCTCCCGGCGCGTGTCGTTCGGCCCGCACGACTCCGTCATCGTCCTGTCGGAGCGCTGAGGCCCCACAATGACCCTGTGAGGACCATTGACTGGGTGGACGGCGCCATCGAGCTCGTCGACCAGACGAAGCTGCCCGACGAGCTCGTCACCCTGCGGATCACCGACGTCGACACCCTGATCGCGGCCATCCGAAGGCTGTCGGTGCGCGGCGCGCCCGCGCTCGGCGTGGCCGGCGCCCTCGGCGTCGTCCTGGCGGCGGGCGACGCCGCCCAGATCGCCCGGCTGCGCGCCGCCCGCCCGACCGCCGTCAACCTGGCCTGGGCCGTCGACCAGGTCGCCGCGCTCCCGCCGGAGAAGGCGCTGAAGGCGGCCCTGCGCATCAGGGACGAGGACATCGCCGCCTGCCACGCCATGGGCGCGCGCGGCGCCGACCTGCTCGAAGGCGACCGGCTGCGGGTCATGACCGTCTGCAACACCGGCGGCCTGGCCGCCGTGGAACGGGGCACGGCGCTGGGCGTCGTCCAGACCCTGCACGAGCGGGGCCGGCTCGGCGAGGTCCTGGCGCTGGAGACCCGGCCCCTGCTGCAGGGCGCCCGCCTCACCACCTGGGAGCTGGCCCGCATGGGCGCGCCACACCGGCTGGTGACCGACTCGGCCGGGCCGTACCTGCTGGCCAGGGGTGGCATCGACGCGGTGCTCATCGGCGCCGACCGCATCGCCGCCAACGGCGACGTCGCCAACAAGATCGGCTCGTACGCGCTGGCGCTCGGCGCCGAACGGGCCGGAGTCCCCTTCATCGTCGTGGCCCCCGAGTCCACGATCGACGAGGGCACCCCGTCCGGCGAGCAGATCTCCATCGAGGACAGAGGCTCGGAGGAGGTCACGGCCATCCGAGGTGTACGGCTGGCGCCCAAGGGCACTGAGGCGGTGAACCCGGCGTTCGACGTGACACCCCACGACCTCGTCACGGCGATCGTCACGGAGAGGCGGGTGATCCGGCCCTAGACGGCTCCAGACGAACGCAGAGGCCCCAGACGAATAAGGGCAACTCCCGGACCGGCCCGCATCTCCCGCGTTACGCTCAGTTGTCACCTCAACGTGATCCCCCGGGAGCAGACCGTGGCCATCGACCTCATTCTTCGACGCGCATGGAATGCTCGGCCGCCGCGTGGCGACTACACGCAGCTCGACTCCACACGCGGCGTGAAGGTCCACTACACAGGAGGCCGTGTCGACCCCGGCCTCACGCGTGACCACGCCAAATGCGTCGCTCTTGTCCAATCCATCCAGAACCACCACATGGACGGCAACGGCTGGATCGACATCGGCTACTGCGTCGACGAGGAGACGGAAATCCTCACACAGCAGGGCTGGAAGTCCTACCGCGAAGTTGAACAGGGAGACCTCGCACTCACGCTCAACCACCGGTTGGGGGTCTCGCAGTGGCAGCCGGTGCTCGAGGTGTGCGTCTTTCCTTCGATGCGCCGGGAGATGATCCGGATGGAGGGCCACTCGCACTCCTCCCTCACCACGCCCGAGCACCGCTGGCCGGTCGAGCGTTACCGCCGACGCACCGGCACGACGCGCCAGAAGGGGCCCGACGGTCTGTGGCTGGCCACCGGCAAGGCCAAGCGCACCGTCGTGGAGTACGAACGGCTCTGGGCGACCTCGGAGACGCTCGGCTACTGGGACCGCATCCCTTTGGCGGCCCCGTGCGCCGACCTGCCGGTCGAGGCCAAGTGGTCGGACGCCTTCGTCGAACTGGTGGCCTGGTTCTGGACCGAAGGTCACATCATGTCGCTGCGCGGCGGTGGTAAGTCCACCAGCGTGGCGATCTACCAGTCGGCGGCCAACGCCGCCAACGTCGCCAGAATCCGCGGAGCACTGACCGAGGTCTTCGGCCCGCCGGTGGAGTCCTTCCCACACGTGGGGCGCGGTACGGACGGGGTGCCCCGCTGGCGAGAGGCGAGCAACCGGCATCTGGTGGAGTTCCATCTGTCCGCTGACGCCGGACGGCGGCTGCTGGAGAGCGCACCGGGCCGTGTCCCTTCGCACGACTTCCTGCTGACGCTCACAAAGGCCCAGCTTGGGCTGTTCATCGAGACCTCCCTGGCCGCGGACAACGCGGGCGAGGGCCAGCTCGCGCAGAAGGACCGCGCGATGGCAGAGGCCTTCATGTTCGCGGTGGTGCTGGCCGGGAAGGGCGCATCCCTTCACCGGCGCCCGCCGAACGCGAGTTGCAAGACCGACATGTGGAAGGTCACCATCCGGCGGCAGGGATATCTCGCGCCGATGAGCGCCGCGAAACGGGCCACCGGCACCTTCGAGGTCCGGCGGGAGTTCTATGACGGCGAGATCTGGTGCCCGAGAACCGACAACCAGAGCTGGCTGGCTCGTCGGCGCGGCACCGTCTACTTCACCGGCAACACGTACGCCGTTTGTCCGCATCGGAAGGTGTTCGAGGGGCGGGGGCCGCATCATCTGCCCGCCGCCAACGGGGCCGGGCTCAACGCCGGTCACTACGCAGTGCTAGGGCTCGTCGGCAACGCCGGGCTGGTGCAGCCGCCCGACGCCATGCTGCACGGCATCATCGACGCGGTCGAGCACCTGCGGGCCAAGGGCGCCGCCGGGCGGGAGATCAAGGGGCACCGCGACGGCTTCGCCACCGACTGCCCGGGTGAGGCGCTCTACGCGTGGGTGCGCAAGGGCGCGCCGCGTCCCGGCGGGGGGCCGCCGGATCCCGATCCGCCGTCGGCGCCGCCCTTTCCGGGGCGGCTGCTGAAGTACCCGCCGGTCATGTCCGGACAGGACGTGCGGACCTGGCAGACGCAGATGAAGAAGCGCGGCTGGGAGATCGACGCCGACGGCGCGTACGGGCCGGCCTCGCGTGACGTGTGCCGCAGGTTCCAGCGCAACCAGGGCATCGCCGACGACGGGATCGTGGGACAGCTCACGTGGCGGCTCACGTGGGAGGCGCCGCTTCCCTAGGCGACCCCGGAGCATTGTTCTGGATCGGTTCCGCTTAATATCCGAGACATGGAACTGGCAGCCGGGTATCCCCCCGCCACCCGTGACGACTGGCACGCGATGGCGCTCGCCGTGCTGGGCAAGTCCGGCCTCGACTTCGAGGCGCTGACCAGCCGGACCTACGACGGGCTCACGCTCCAGCCGCTCTACGACGCCGCCGACCTGCCCGGCACGCCCCGGCCGCCGCTCGGCGCGCGTGGCTGGGACGTGCGCCAGCGGCACTCCGTGGCCGACCCCGAGGCGGTGCTCGCCGACCTGGAGAACGGCGTCACCTCGTTGTGGCTGGCCGTCGGCCCGGACACGATCCCGGCCGCCGCCCTGCCGCGGGTGCTCAAGGACGTCTACCTGGACCTCGCGCCCGTCGTGCTCGACGCCGGGCCGCTGGCCGAGCAGGCCGCGGAGGTCCTGCTGGGGCTGGCCGCCGAACGTCAGGGGCCGGTACGCGGGAATCTGGGGGCCTCGCTCGCCTCGGTGGCGCCGCGGGTGGTGGCCGCCCTGGCCAGGCGGTGCGCGCAGGGGTACCCGGAGCTGCGGGCGGTGGTCGTGGACGCCACGCCGTACCACGACATGGGGGGTAGTGACGCGCAGGAGCTCGGCTGCTCGCTGGCGCTCGGCGTCGCGCACCTCAGGACGCTCACCGGCGCCGGGCTGAGCGTGGAGGAGGCGTTCGGGCAACTGGAGTTCCGGTACGCGGCGAGCGCCGACCAGTTCGCCACGATCGCCAAGCTGCGGGCGGCGCGGGTGGTGTGGGCACGGGTGGCCGAGGTGTGCGGCGGGCCCGCGCGGCAGGCGCAGCACGCGGTGACCAGCGCGGCCATGATGACCGCGCGCGACCCGTGGGTGAACATGCTGCGCACCACGCTGGCCTGCTTCGGCGCCGGGGTGGGCGGGGCGGACGCGGTGACCGTGCGGCCGTTCGACGCCGCGGTGAGGGAGCCGGACGCGTTCGGGCGGCGGATCGCCCGCAACACCCACGCGCTGCTGATGGAGGAGTCCGGCGCCGCCCGGGTGGCCGATCCGGCGGGCGGCTCCTGGTACGTGGAACGGCGTACGGCGGAGCTGGCCGAGGCGGCCTGGGCGTGGTTCCAGGAGATCGAGGCGGCCGGAGGGCTGCCGGACGGGGCCGGGAAACTGGTGGCCGGGCGCATCGCGGAGGTACGGGCCCGGCGCGAGGCCGACATCGCGCACCGGCGGCTGCCGATCACCGGCGTGAGCGAGTTCCCGAACCTGGAGGAGAAGCCGCTGCCGGGCGGCGCGCCGAGCAGGAGCGGGCGCTATTCCGAGCCGTTCGAGGAACTGCGGGATCTGGCCGACGCGCAGCCGGAACGGCCGACGGTGTTCCTGGCCACGATCGGCCCGGTCGCGGCGCACACCGCGCGGGCGGCGTTCGCCGCCAACCTGTTCCAGGCGGGCGGGCTGGCCACCGAGAGCGCCGGGCCCGGCGTGGACGCCGAGCGGATCGCCACCGCCTTCGCCGTCAGCGGCGCGCGGGTGGCGTGCCTGTGCTCCAGCGACAAGCTGTACCCCGAGCACGCCGAGGCGGTCGCCGCGGCGTTGAAACGGGCCGGCGCGAGACGCGTCTGGCTGGCGGGGAAGGGGGAGTACGAGCACGTGGACGGCCGCGTCTTCGCCGGGTGCGACGCGCTGGCGGTGCTCAGGACGACCTTCGACGACCTGGAGGTGGCACGATGAGCATCCCCGACTTCACCTCCGTCCCGCTCGCGGGCGGCACGCGGGAAGCCGGGCCCGAGGTGGCGGGCGAGGTGTGGGAGACGCCGGAGGGCATCGGGGTCAAGCCGCTCTACACGGCCGCCGACCTCGACGGGCTGGACTTCCTCCGGACCTATCCGGGGGCGGCGCCGTACCTCAGAGGGCCTTATCCCACGATGTACGTCAACCAGCCGTGGACGGTCCGGCAGTACGCGGGCTTCTCGACGGCGGAAGACTCCAACGCCTTCTACCGGCGCAACCTGGCGGCCGGGCAGAAGGGGCTGTCGGTGGCCTTCGACCTGGCGACGCACCGGGGGTACGACTCCGACCACCCGCGGGTGGCGGGGGACGTCGGGATGGCCGGGGTGGCGATCGACTCGATCTATGACATGCGGCAGTTGTTCGACGGCATCCCGCTGGATCGGATGTCGGTGTCGATGACGATGAACGGCGCGGTGCTGCCGATCCTGGCGCTCTACATCGTGGCGGCCGAGGAGCAGGGCGTGGCGCCCGAGCAGCTTGCCGGGACCATCCAGAACGACATCCTCAAAGAGTTCATGGTCCGCAATACCTACATTTATCCCCCGGCACCCTCCATGCGGATTATTTCGGATATTTTCGCTTATACCAGCGAGAAGATGCCGAAATTCAACTCCATCAGTATTTCGGGCTACCACATCCAGGAGGCCGGGGCCACCTGCGACCTGGAGCTGGCCTACACGCTGGCCGACGGGGTCGAGTACCTGCGGGCGGGGGTGGGCGCGGGGCTGGACATCGACGTGTTCGCGCCCCGGCTGTCGTTCTTCTGGTGCATCGGCATGAACTTCTTCATGGAGGTCGCCAAGCTGCGGGCCGCGCGCCTGCTGTGGTCGCGCCTCGTTTCCGGATTTAACGCGAAAAATCCGAAATCTCTCTCATTGCGGACCCACTCGCAGACGTCCGGCTGGTCGCTCACCGCCCAGGACGTCTACAACAACGTCGTGCGCACCTGCGTGGAGGCCATGGCCGCCACCCAGGGCCACACGCAGTCGCTGCACACCAACGCCCTCGACGAGGCGCTCGCCCTGCCCGGCGACTTCTCCGCGCGCATCGCCCGCAACACCCAGCTCCTGCTCCAGCAGGAGTCCGGCACCACCCGCGTGATCGACCCCTGGGGCGGCTCCTACTACGTCGAGCGCCTCACCCACGACCTCGCCGAACGCGCCTGGGCCCACATCAGCGAGGTCGAGGAGGCCGGGGGCATGGCCAAGGCCATCGACGCCGGGCTGCCCAAGCTGCGCATCGAGGAGGCCGCCGCCCGCGCCCAGGCCCGCATCGACTCCGGCCGCCAGCCGGTGATCGGCGTCAACAAGTACCGGCCCGCCGCCGACGAGCCCATCGACGTGCTCAAGGTCGACAACAGCGCCGTGCGCGCCCAGCAGATCGACAAGCTGCGCCGCCTGCGCGCCGAACGTTCCGGCGACGAGGTACGGCAGGCGCTCGAAACCCTCACCAAGGCCGCGGACGCCGCCCAGAACGGCACCCGCGGCCCCGGCCTCGACGAGAACCTCCTGAAACTCTGCGTCGACGCCGCCCGCGCCAAGGCCACCGTCGGCGAGATCTCCGACGCGCTGGAGAAGGTGTACGGCAGGCACGCCGGCCAGGTGCGTACCATCTCCGGCGTGTACCGAGACGAGGCCGGCCCGGCCGCCAACATCGAGCGCGTCCGCGAGGCGTGCGCCGACTTCGAGCGCGCCGAGGGCCGCCGGCCGCGCATCCTGGTCGCGAAGATGGGCCAGGACGGTCACGACCGGGGCCAGAAGGTGATCGCGACCGCCTTCGCCGACCTGGGCTTCGACGTGGACGTCGGCCCGTTGTTCCAGACGCCGGAGGAGGTGGCGCGCCAGGCCGTCGAGGCCGACGTGCACATCGTCGGCGTGTCCTCGCTGGCCGCCGGGCACCTCACGCTGGTGCCGGCGCTGCGCGCGGCCCTCGCCGCCCTCGACGCGGAGGACACCATGATCGTGGTGGGCGGGGTGATCCCGCCCGGCGACTTCGCCGAACTGCGGGCGGCGGGGGCCGGCGCGATCTTCCCGCCGGGCACGGTCATCGCCGACGCCGCCCTCGGCCTCCTGAAGGACCTCACCGCGCGGCTGGGGCACTGACACGCGAGCCCCCGGACAAGTGAGGCGCAAGTGTCGCGCATGCGAGCCGCAGTTGAATCCAGTCTGACAGCTCTGACTGGAAGGACGTGTGGTGTCCATGCCGTTGCACGATCAGTCCGAGGCTCCGGCGGCGTACGGTGTCGGCTGGGGCAGAGGCTCCCGATAGCGACAGATCGTCCGTCTCACCTTCCCGGAGGGCGGGTGCCTCCGGGAAGGTCGATCTGGTACTTGACGAAGCCCGGGTTGACGGCGACCTTGTCGTACAGGCGGCGGGCCGTGGTGTTGCCCTCCTGGGTGTGCCAGTAGACGCGGGCGCAGCCGTTGGCCTCGGCCCACTCGGTGACCGCGGCGATCAGGGCCCTTCCCGCGCCCTTGCCGCGTACGTCCGGGGCGGTGAAGAGGTCCTGCAGGTAGCAGAGGTCGGTGTCGGGAGCCGAGGTGCTGCCGTGGACGAGGAAGTGGGTGATGCCCACCAGCCGTCCGCCGAGCCGGGCGCCGAGCGCGTGCAGCCGGGTGCCGGACTGGAACTCCTGCCATGCCCTGTCGTACATGCTCTGCGGCTCGGCGCGCCCGTAGAAGGCGATGTAGCCGCGGAACAGTTCCTCCCAGACGTCGCGATCCGAGGGCAGCAACTTCTCCACAGTGACCATGTACCGAAATCTACGGACAAAGTCGCAGGTGGGGCATGGCCACTCGCGGTCCTTACCGCCCGACCACTACTCCTCGGGCCAGGGGGCGCCGTCGCAGGTGCTGAAGGTGAACGTCCGCGTCATGGCGTTGGGCGACAGCACCCGGAACTGCACCGTGTGCGCCCCGTCCGACCGGATGTGCGCGTACCCGAGCACCAGCTTCGTCGGCGCCGTCGCCGCGGCCTTGCCCATGTCGCGGCCGTCCAGGATCCACCGGTAGGTGAACGGCGTCTTCTTGCCCGCGCTCACGGTGGCGGCGATGTTCGACTGCCGATAGCAGTCGCCGGTCCGCAGCCCCTCCGAGCGCAGGCTCACCGACCCCACCCGCCCGCTGGGCGCGGCCGGTTTGGACGTGGTGGGCTTCTGCGTAGGCTCGTCCGTGGTGGGCTGCTCGTCCGCCGTGGGCTTGGTGTCGGGAGTCTCCCGGGTACGGCTCGCGGCCGGCTTCGGCGTCCGGGACGGCCTGCCTGACTTCTTCGCCGTCGGCTTGGCCGGGCCCGCGCTGCTCGGCGGAGGCGTGCCCACGGACGGCAGCCCGAGCGGCGCCTGCGCGACCGGCCAGGAGATGCCGGTGACCAGCGCCGTGACCAGCCCCGAGGTCACCACCACCGCTCCCGCCGCCGCCCCGGCCACCAGCAGCGCCCGCCTCCTGCCATCCCCGCCGGAGGCGCGGGGCGCCTGGGAGCCCGCTCGCGGCCCCGCTTCAGAGGGCGCGCCGATGAGCTGGAGCAGGACCTCCTGCATCGCCGGGCGGGCGGCGGGGTCCTTGGCCAGGCAGCGGGTGACGATCGGGCGCAGGGGGCCGGTGAGGTCGCCGAGGTCCGGGTCGGCGTGCTGGATCCTGGTGATGACCGCGGGCAGCGAGTCGTTGCCGAACGGCGGGCTGCCCGTGGCGGCGTACACCATGACGCCGGCCCACGCGAACACGTCGGTCGCGGGACCGATCCCCGCGCCGGCCAGTTGCTCGGGGGCCATGTAGGCGGGGGTGCCGACGATACTGCTGGTCATCGTCAGGGAGGCGCCGGAACGGGCGATGCCGAAGTCGATCACGCGGGGTCCGTCCCGGCCGAGCAGGACGTTGCCGGGCTTGAAGTCGCGGTGCACCACGCCCGCGCGGTGGATGGCCGCGAGCGCGGTGGCGGTGGCCACGGCCAGACGTTGCAGCCCCGCCCCGCCGTGCCGCCCGGCCTCTGCCAGGGACGGCCCCTCCACGTACTCGGTCACGATGTACGGCCGGCCGCCGGTCGAGGCGTCCAGCACCTGCGCCACGCAGAACGGCTCCACCCGCCGCAGCGCCGCCACCTCCCTGGCCAGGCCGTCCCCGCCCTCGCGCAGCACCTTGACCGCGACCTTGGCGCCGTCCGGCGCCTGCCCGAGGTAGACCACGCCCTGGCCGCCCTCGCCGAGGCGCCCGGTCAGCCGGTAGGCGCCGATGGTCCGCGGGTCGTCGGGACGGAGCGGGCGCATCTACGACGTCGCGCACATCTTGAACGACACGGACGCGGAGCCGCCGCCGACCACCCTGTACGCGGCGGTGTGGGGGCCGTCGGACAGGGAGATCTGGCGTTTGGAGAAGACGTAGTCGCTGCGGCTGCCGTCCGGGAGCTTGCCGGAGCCGGTCTCGATGACCTCGCCGTCCACGATCCACTGGAAGGAGTACCGGGCGCCGGGGACGGTGGAGTCGATCCCGGCGCCGAAGTTCATGGAGCCCACGTAGCAGGTGCCCTCGTCCTTGATCTTGGAGGCGCCTTGGGAGCGTACGTAGGCCACGGTGAATCGGGCGGCCTTGGTGGGGGTGGGGCGCTTGGTGGGGGTTCGGGTGGGGGTGGCCCTGGTGGGGCTCGGGCGTACCGGGGTGCGGGTCGCGGTGGGGCGTATCTGGGTGCGGGTGGGCGTCGGTCTGGTGGTCTTGGTGGCCGGTGTGCTCGCGCGGGCCGGGCCGTCGCCGGGTTTCCTGGTCTTGCCGGCGCGTCCGTCGCCCGGTCGGCCGGTGGCCGGGCGGTCGCCGGTGCGGGACCTGCCCTGGCCGCCCTTCTTCGACGCCTCCGCCGTGCCGGGCTGGAGGGCCAGCGTACTGGGCTGTCCGGCCAGGGTGACCTTCCACACGACGGCGGTTCCCGCGCTCAGCACCAGCGCGGTGGCCACCGCCGCCCCCGCCAGCACCGGCACCCGGATCCGCCGTCTCGGGCCGACGTCTGCCGGGACGGTCGTGGGTGCGGGGCGGCCTGCCGTACCTCTGCCGGTTGGGCCGCCGAGCAGGCGGAGCAGGACCTCCTCCATGGACGGGCGGGCGGCCGGGTCCTTGGCGAGGCACGCGTAGACCACCGCGCGCAGATGCTCGGGCAGGTCGCCGAACTGGGGTTCGTTGTGCAGGATGCGGTTGATGATCGCGGGCAGCGTGTCGTCGCCGAACGGCGGCGTGCCCGTCGCGGCGAACACGATCACCGACGCCCACGCGAACACGTCGGTGGCGGGCCCGACGCCCGCGCCGGCCAGTTGCTCGGGGGCCATGTAGGCGGGGGTGCCGACGACACTGCTGGTGACGGTCAGGGAGGTGCCCGCGCGGGCGATGCCGAAGTCGATGACGCGGGGCCCGTCGCGGCCGAGCAGGACGTTGCCGGGCTTGAAGTCGCGGTGCACCACGCCCGCGCGGTGGATGGCCGCGAGCGCGGTGGCGGTGGCGACGGCGAGGCGGTCGAGATCGGCGCCGCCGTGGCGGCCCGCCTCCGCCAGCGAGGGCCCGTCCACGTACTCGGTCACGATGTACGGCGTGCCGCTCGCCGACGCGTCAAGCACCTGCGCGATGCAGAACGGCTCCACCCGGCGCGCCGCCGCGATCTCCCGCTCGAAGCCGCCCTCGCGCAGCACCTTGACCGCGACCGGGGTGCCGTCCGGCGCCACGCCCAGATACACCACGCCCTGGCCGCCCTCGCCGAGCTTCCTGACGATGCGGTACGGCCCCACGCTCGGCGGTGTCACTAGTCCTCCATCGAGCAGACGCTGAACGGCATCGACCTGGCCGCGCTGCCCGGCGCGGTGACCTTGAGGGTGACGTTGTGCCCGCCGGTCTTGAGCATGTACTGGTGCGCCAGGGCCGGAGCGGTGAACTCACCCTTCGACACCCAGGTGCGGTTGCGGTGCTTGACCTGCCCGTCGACCACCCACGCGTAGCTGATCCACACCTCCGACCTGCTCGACTCCAGCGAGCCGGAGAACCCGACCGGCGGCATGTAGCAGCTCGCCGTATGGTCCTGGCCGGGGCCGCCGTGCAGGTCGATGCCGAGGACCCGGACTCTGGCCGCGGCCGGTGCGGGCTTCTTCGTGGTGCGCACGGGGGTGGGGGTGGTGCGTTCGGGCGTCGCGCGTTCCCGCGTCGGGGTGGGGCTCTGGGTGGTGCGCTCGCCCGACGGCTTCGGCTTGGGGGTCTGCTTCGGGGTCTTCCTGGGGGTGGGCTTGCGGGTGGTCTTGGCGGGGCGCGGGGTCTCGCCGCCGTTCGCGGTGGGGGTCGAGGTGTACGGCGCGGCGGCCGCCCACAGCCCGGAGCCGCCGCCGAGCCAGGTCAGCCCCGACACCAGGCCACCGGCCACCACGACGGACCCGGCCACGGCCAGCGGCACCACGAGCGCGGCCCTGACCGGCTTGTTGCGCCGTACCCGATCGGTGGCCTGGTCGCGACGCGCGCCGGGATCGGTGACCGGCCCACCCTGGGCACGCTCCCACGCCGGACCCGCGTGTCCCCGTGCCTGATCCGGGACATCAGGGCCGGGGCGCTGGTCGCCGCCGAGGAGGCGTAACAGGACCGCGCGCATCGGCGGGCGCGCGGCGGGGTCCTTGGCCAGGCAGTCGTAGACGACGCCGCGCAACTGCCGGGGCAGCTCGCCGAGCTGGGGCTCGTTGTGCAGGATGCGGTTGATGATCGCGGGCAGCGTGTCGCTGCCGAACGGCGGCGTGCCCGTCGCGGCGAACACGATCACCGACGCCCACGCGAACACATCCGCCGCCGGGCCCACGTCGTGCCCGGCCAGCTGCTCGGGCGCCATGTAGGCGGGCGTGCCCACGATCCCGCTGGTCGCGGTGGCCGCCGCGTCGGTCGCGCGGGCGATGCCGAAGTCGATGACCCGCGGCCCGCCCGGCCCGAGCAGCACGTTGGCCGGCTTGAAGTCGCGGTGCACCACGCCGGCCTCGTGGATCGCCGCCAGCGCGGTGGCCGTCGCGACCGCGAGCCGCTGCAGGTCCGCGCCGCTGTGCCGCCCCGCCTCGTGCAGCGACGGCCCTTCCACGTACTCGGTCACGATGTACGGCCTGCCGTACCCCCGAGCGGGAACGCCCTGCCCCGGACGGTGCCGCCGGCCGGGGCCCGGAGCGTCGCCGAGAGAGGCGTCGAGGACCTGGGCGATGCAGAACGGTTCCACGCGGCGCGCCGCCGCGATCTCCTTGGCGAAGCGGTCGTCGCCGCCCAGCCCGTCGCGCAGCACCTTCACCGCGACCGGGGGACCGTTGCCGCTCTGCCCCAGGTACACGACGCCCTGGCCGCCCTCGCCGAGCCTGCCGACCAGTCGGTAGGGACCGATGGCGGCGGGGTCGTCGGGACCGAGTGGCGCGAGCGTGCCCATCTACTCCGTCCCCACCGGGCACACCTCGACCGCGATCGACTCGCGGGCCGTCACCGGCGAGGTGACGCGCAGGGTCACGGTGTGCCGTCCGGGCAGCGTGATGGCGGGCGGCGGGACGACGGCGCGGGTGCGCGCCTCGGTGATGTACGCCGTGCCGCGCCGCGCCACCTGCCCGTCCACGATCCAGGCGTAGCGGAAGCGCACCGGCCAGCGGGTTCCCTCGACGAGGCCGCTGATCACGGTGTCGCCCACCTGGCAGTCGCGGGTCTGGGCGGTTCTGACGCCTTGGGCGCGTACGTACAGGACCCGGATCGTGCCGACGTCCCGCGTGGAGGAGGCGCTGGGGGAGGACGTGGTGGAGGCGCCCGGGGAGGGCGTGCCGGATGCGCGTGGGTGGCGGGCGCGGGTCTTGGCCGGCTTCGGGCTGGAGGAGGACGCCGAGGCCGGCGTCACCGTCGTGACCACGGGACCGGTGTCGCGGCGCGGGTCGGAGGTGAGCCAGACGATCGCCCCGGACAGGGCCAGCACCATCACCCCGGACACGCCGGCGATCAGCGCCCGCCGTACCCCGCGACGGGCGGGCGAGCGGCCCGCCTTCGCGGCCGGGAGCGGCTGCTCACCGCCCAGCAGTTGCAGGACGACCTGCCGCATGGCGGGGCGGAGCCCGGGATCCTTGGCCAGGCAGCCCTGCACGATCGCGCGCAGCGGCTGCGGCAGGTCGCCCAGTTCGGGCTCCTCGTGCAGGATCCGGTTGATCACCTCGGGCAGCGCGCCGTCGCCGAACGGCGGCCTGCCCGTCGCGGCGAACACCACCGTCCCCGCCCACGAGAACACATCCGCGGCGGCCCCGGCGCTCTGCCCCGACAACTGCTCGGGGGCCATGTAGGCGGGCGTCCCCGCCACCCCGCCCGCGCTCGGCGTGTGGTCGTCACCGGCCAGCCCGAAGTCGACCACCCGCGGCCCGCCCGGCCCGAGCAGCACGTTGGCCGGCTTGAAGTCCCGATGAACCACGCCCGCCTGGTGGATCGCCGCCAGCGCGGTCGCGGTCGCGTTGGCCAGCCGCTGGAGCTCGGCGCCGGTATGCCGTCCCGCCCGCTGCAGGGGCGGCCCGTCCACATACTCACTCACGATGTACGGCCGGCCGGCGAACGAGGCGTCCAGCACCTGTGCCACGCCGAGTGGTTCCACGCGGCGGGCGGCGGCGATCTGCTCGGCGAGGCGGTCGTCCCCTGTCCGGCCTTCGCGCAGCACCTTGACCGCGACCGGCACGCCGTTCCTGGCCTGGCCCAGATAGACCACGCCCTGACTGCCGGCGCCGAGCCGCCCGACCAGGCGGTAGGGTCCCACCACCGCCGGATCGCCCTCGCGCAACGGTTCGACGTGCGGCATGAGGGGAGTGACTCCTGTGACGGCTGAGATGAATCTCCAGAGACCCTAGCGCGTAGAGACACGATTTGTCGGAACTTAGTCCGATAAACACGTAAACACCCCCCACCACCAGCCCAAACCCCCAAGCATCCCGCGCCACCCGGCCAGCAGCCCTCCCCCTGAAGCCCCGAAAGGGCAGGACCCGATCGCGCCCCGCAAGACCAGCCCCGGCCCGCACCGCCTCCGTAGGGCCGCCCCGTAGGGTCGCCCGCCCCCACGCAGCCCGCCCCCACGCAGCCCGCCCCCACAAAGGCCGCCCCCACAAAGGCACCCGCGTAGCCCGACCCCCACAAAGGCACCCGCGTAGGGCCCGATCCCCACAAAGCCGACCGCCCTCACGCAGCCGCCTCCGCAGAGCCGCCTCCGCACACCCGCCCCCACAGAGGCGCCCGCGTAGGGCCGCGCCCCGGAGAGCGGTGTGCCCGCGAGGCTGGAGGGCGGTTCACCCCGTGCTCTGCGGAGCCGAGCCCGCAGGGGGTGTGCCCGTGGGGCGTCCGCCGAAGTGCGGTGTGCTCTTGTGGGGGTGGTGGGGTGTGGGGGGCTGGGTGGGTGAGGGCGGGGAAACGTACGATCGGGGGCATGCGGTCGGTCGAGGACTATGTCGAGGGTGTGAAGGCCGGGTCCCGGACCTGGATCGGGCGGGCGATCACGCTGGTGGAGTCCACGAAGAGCGACCATGCGCGCTTGGCGCAGGATGTGCTGGTCGCGCTCACGCCGCTCGCCGGGCGGACGTGGCGGGTCGGGGTGTCCGGGGTGCCGGGGGTGGGAAAATCTACGTTCATTGATGGGTTCGGGACTTTGCTCACCGGGCTGGGGCATCGGGTGGCGGTGCTGGCCGTTGATCCCTCCTCCACCCGGACGGGCGGCAGCATTCTGGGGGACAAGACGCGGATGGGGCGGCTGGCGGCTGACCCGCATGCCTACATCCGGCCTTCCCCCACCTCGGGGACGCTCGGGGGAGTGACCAAGGCGACCCGGGAGGCCATGGTCGTGGTGGAGGCCGCCGGGTACGACGTGGTGCTCGTCGAGACCGTCGGCGTCGGCCAGTCGGAGACCGCCGTCGCGGACATGGTGGACAGCTTTCTGCTGCTGAGCCTGGCGCGTACCGGGGACCAGCTCCAGGGCATCAAGAAAGGGGTGCTGGAGCTGGCCGACGTGATCGCCGTGAACAAGGCCGACGGGGAACACGAGCTGGCGGCGCGCAAGGCGGCCAGGGAACTGGCCGGTGCGTTGCGCATGCTGCGCTCGGAGGGGCCGCCGCCTCCGGTGCTCACCTGCAGCGGCCTGACCGGCGCCGGGCTGGAGGAACTGTGGCACCAGATCGGCGCCCACCGGGAACGGGTGGACGTGGCGGCCAGGCGACGCGCCCAGCAGGTCCGGTGGACATGGACACTGGTCCAGGACCGCCTGCTGGCCGAGTTGCACGGCGACCCCGAGGTGGCCGCGCTCACCAAGGAGGTCGAGCGCGAGGTACTGGCCGGCGAACTCACCCCCGCCCTGGCCGCCGACCGCCTCCTGGCCGCCTTCAAACGCCGCTGACCACCCCGCCGTAGCCACCCCGCCTTAGCCGCCCCACCAGTCCCCACCCCAAAGCGCCCAGAAACCCACACGCACCACCTGCCCTCACGCGCCGCAGCCCTCGCGCGCGTGGCATGCCCTACGCGCTGCAGCCCTCGCGCGCGCTGCCTGCCCTCACGCGGGGCCCATGCGCAGCCGCCTGCACTCCTGGGGCGTCCAAGCGCGCCGCCTGCCCGCCCGTGCGTGTGCCGCCTGCCCACCGTGCGGCTGCTCCCCGCTCCAGGGCTCCCGCTCCGGGTGTGCCGCCGTGCGCGAGACGCTTTCACAAGCGCCGCTTCACGTGTGCCGCCATGGAGTCTGATGTGTGCTTGGAACTCATAAAACAAAACGACCGGTCGTTCGTATATAGTCGGACCCATGACCGATGGACGCAGGTTGCGTGGGCAGCGGAGCAGGGAGGCGATTCTCGAGCGCACCGTCGCCCTCGCCTCCGTGGACGGGCTCAGCGGCCTCACCCTGGGGCGGCTGGCCGAAGAGTCCGGCATGAGCAAGTCGGGCTTCTTCGCTCACTGGCGTGACAAGGAACAACTCCAGCTGGACGCCGTCGACTGGGCCGCTCGCCAGTGGGTGGACCACATCGTCCGCCCCGCCATGCGCGCCCCCGCCGGTGTACGCCGCCTGTTCGCGATGCACGAGGCCCGCCTGCGCTTCTATGAGGACGGCGTCCTCCCGGGAGGCTGCTTCTTCTTCGTCGCCCAGGCCGAGTTCGACGACCGTCCGGGGAAGGTGCGCGACCGGGTGGCCAAGGCGATGGCCGACTGGCTCAAGGCCGTACGCGCGATGGTCGAGGAAGCCGTCACCCTGGGCGAACTCGGCGACGACACCGATCCGGGCCGCCTCGCGTTCGAGATCAACGCCCTGGGTGAGGCGACCGTCGTCCACGCCCGGCTGATCGATCCGGCCGAGGCCTACTCCTACTCCCGCGCCGCCGTCCTGCAGCGGTTGCGCGAACTCGCCACCGACCCCTCGCTCCTTCCGGAGGATTGACCGTGACCCAGTTCAAGCCCGTTCAGGTGCACTTCGACGACCTCGACGCCATGGGCCTGCTGCACAACTCCCGCTACGCCCTGCTCGTCGAGCGCGCCGTGTCCGCCTTCTGGACCGAGGCGGGCTGGCGGTTCGACCCGGCGCTGTCGAAGTTCAAGGACTTCTACATGGTCGTGCGCGAGTTCAAGATCGTGTACAACACGCCCGTGATGGGCACGGGCGACGTGCTCGTGGAGTTCTGGCTGGAGCGCATGGGAAGGACCTCCGGCGTGTACGGCTTCCGCGTCCTGTCCGCCGACAGGACGGTGGTCCACGCCGAAGGCCACCGCGTGAACGTCAACCTCGACTCCACCACCCTGCGGCCCACACCGTTCTCCCCGGAGATCCGCGAGGCGGCGGCCGTCCTGATGCGCGAACCCGCCGCATGCTGAGCACCCGCTGGCTGCCCGGACCCCATGTGCCCGGCGACACCGCCGTGGTGGTCAGCGAGACCGCCTTCCAGCTCAACCGCGCCGTCGATCTGCCGCGCGCGTGCTGGGCCGGTTGGCGGCTGAGCAGGTTGTGGCCGGAGCTGGAGGGCGCCGTGGCGTTGCGGCTCTGGGCGGACCCGCTGCGGCGCCGTATCGGATCGGTGTCGGTGTGGCGGGAGGGCGCAGATCTCGACCGGTTCGTACGGCTGCGCGCGCACGCCGACATTGTCCGCGCCTACCGGGGCAAGGGCACGCTGACGACCAGGACGTGGGAGAGCATCGGTGTCCCCGGTGGGTGAACTATCCATCGCCGGGTGAAATATCGCTACTCGTTTCCGCACGGGCGGCTACCCAGAGGTGCGGCGTGTGCCACGATGGCGCGCAGTCGACGACGGGGAGACCGCACATGTGTGATGACCCGATGCTGCCCGAACCGGTCGCGGGTGCCCTGCGAGAGTACGGCGGGCTGCTCGGCGAGCACGGCATCACCTGGGGCGAACCGGAGATCCACTACGTCAAGCTCTTCGCCCGCCGGAGGGTGCTCCCGCCCGAGTTCCAGGGCCGTTTCTGGCGGGTCGCCTTCGGCCGCCTGGCCGCCCGCCACCCCGGCGAGCCGCTGGAGGGCCTCGGCGCCCGCCTGGCCGAGCCGGACTACGACGAGATCCTGCGCGACACCCTGGACGGCGAACTCCCCGCCCACGCCGCCGCCCTCCGCCTCACCCCCGGGGGCCCGGTACTCGACGGCACCCCGCACGTGATCCTGCGCCCCGGCGACGACGCCCGCGTCCCGCTGCTGGTGGACTCGCGGCATCTCGATCAGGGCTCCGATCAGAGCCCCGATCCGGTCCCCGATCCGACAACTGTCCGCATCGGCAGCTTATGTCGCGAAATATCGCCTCAAGGTGCTTGGCTGACCGAGATCACCCCCACCACCCAGGTCACCGTCGACGGCACCCCGGTGGACACGACACCCCTGTTCAGAGTCGCCGAGCTGGCCAGGGTGCGGCTCCGCTCGCCGTACCCCTGCCGCTGGAGTGTCACCGGCGTCGGTGGCCAGGGCTGGTTCCCCACGGGCGCCCCGCACCGCCACGACTTCCACGGCCGCCCCTACTTCCACGGCGACGACCTCACCCTCGACGTCCCCGCCGAGCCCCTGACGATCACCGCCACCCGCGGCATGGAGTACGACCAGGTCCGCACGGAGCTCACCCCCCGTCCGGGCCACGACCACCAGGTACGGCTCGCGCCGCACCGCATCTACCACGCCGCCGCCCGCGGATGGTACGGCGGCGACCTGCACACCCACCTCAACTGGGCCGGTGACCTCATCGCCGCCCCCGCCGACGCCGCGGCCGCCCAGCACGGCGAGGACCTGCACGTCCTGAACCTGCTGGCGGGCAACGTCTCCGGCGCCCGCGTGTACGACCGCGAGGCCCTCGCGCACTGGATCGGCCGCGACCTGCCCTGGTCCGACGCCACGCACATCGCCAGGATGGGCGCCGAATACCGCAACGACCTGCTCGGCCACGCCTACGCCTTCGGCCTGACCGCCGAGCCGGGCAGCCTGCACACCGGCTTCGACGGTGCGCCCGACTGGCCGCCGAACGCCGCCGCCCTGGCCGGGTTGCGGCGGCTCGGGGCGCTGCTCGGCTACAGCCACCCGTTCGGCCAGCCGGTGCGCGACGACGATCCGGCGAAGGCGTTGTTCGGGCCGGTGGCGCGTGACTGCTCGGCCAGCGCGCTCGTCGCCGACGCCGCGCTCGGCCTGGTCGACAGCCTGGACGTGCTCACTCACGCCTCCATCCCGGCCACCGCGGCCGTCTACCGCCGCCTGCTGGGCGCGGGGAACCGGCTGGCCGTCACCGCCGGAACCGACACGATGATCTCCTTCACCCGTTCCGACAACCAGTCGAACCCGCCCGGCTGGGGCCGCGTCTACGCCCGCGTGGACGGGGCGCTCACCGCGGAGTCGTTCGCCGCGGCCGTGCGGGCCCGCCGTACGTTCGCCACGACCGGTCCGTGGCTGGAGCTGTCGGTGGACGGCCACGGGCCGGGCGCGACCATCGACGCGGAGCCGGGCGGGCGGCTGTCGGTCACCGCGACCGCGATCGGCCCCGAGGTGTCGGCGGTGCGCATCCGCACCGCCGACGGGGTGCGCGCGGGCGCCGGACGGCTCGGCGGCGGCGACGACGCGCTGACCGTCACCGTCGAACTCGACGTCGGCGAGCCCACCTACGTGCTGGCAGAGGCCCTGTGCGAGCCGCACCCGCGCACGCTGACCGCCACCGGGTACGCCCTGACCAGCCCCGTGCACGTGGACGTCGGCGGCAGGCAGGTGGCGCGCGGCTCCGACGTGCGCTGGTGCCTGGACTGGCTGGACCTGCTGGAGGACCTGGTCAGAACCCACGCCAGGCTGGACGCGCCGGGCCAGCTGGAGGACCATCTGGAGCTGATCGAACGGGCCAGGGGAGTGTACAGAACCCGGCTAGGCTGATCGCCGATGGACATCAAGAACCTTCTGCGCGAGCACCCCGAGTGGCTCGCCCACCTCGAGTCGCTGGGCGGCTTCGAGGCCCGCCCGCCCGCGCCCGGCGACCTGCTCGGCGAGCTGATGCGGCTGACGGTCCCGCACGAGGACGTCGCCGGGGTGATGACGAGTGCGCCGGAGCCGGGCACGCCGCAGTGGTGGCTGCTCGAACGCTGCGCGCACTCCCTGGTCTCCACCATCGACGTGCTCGACGACCCGCCCTTCTTCCCCGATCTGCCCGAGCTGGGGCCGTACTTCTACGTGCACGTGTTCATGGCGGCGCTGCCGTACACGCGGGAGTTCCATCGCGCGCGCGGCATCTCCGAGGAGGTGTCGCACGAGACGCTCGCCGACATCGGCCGCAACATGGCCGTGCACCGCAAGCGGCACGGCCGGCCGGGGCTGCACGCGCCGTTCTGGTACATGGCGCACGTGCGGGGGATCCTCTACCAGCTGGGGCGGCTGCAGTTCGCCCGCGACCGGATGGGCGGCAGGACCCTGGAGGCGGTGCGCGCGGCCGGGGTGCCGGTGGGCGAGCACGGCCGGACGCTGGGGCTGCACATCCCCGACTTCTGCGGGCCGTTTCCGCCCTCGGCCTGCGCCGACTCCCTGGAGCGGGCGCGCGCCTTCTTCCCCAAGCACTTTCCCGACGAGGACTACCCGGTGGTGACCTGCAGCTCGTGGCTGCTGGACGACCAGTTCGCCCAGTACCTCCCGGCGAGCTCGAACATCATGTCCTTCCAGCGCCGCTTCCGGCTGCTGCACCGCTTCGAGACCAGCGGGATGATGGACTTCGTCTTCGGCGCCGACGCCAAGGCCGACCCGCTGCCGCGGCGTACCAGCCTGGAGCGCGCGATCGCCGACCACCTCGCCGCCGGCGGCACCTGGTACGGCCGCGCCGGCTGGCTGCCCCTCTAGGCGGTCTCCACGAAGGCGGTCAGGCCGTCCAGCATGATCCTGAGGTTGACCGCGAAGATCTCCTCCAGGTCGGCCAGGACGTCCGGGCTGTCGCGCAGCGCGCTCTGGCGCGGGTAGCGGTCGGTGCCCAGTTCCTCGTAGACGGCGGGCACGGTCACCGCGCGCCACTGGCTGAGCGAGATCCCGCCCCGCCGGTCCGCGGTGACCTCGCTCACCCGTAGCAGCGCGAGCCCCTGCACGAGCCCGCTGATGCCCAGGTAGAGGCGGTGGGTGGTCACCGGGTCCAGGCCCAGGCCGTCGAAGGCGCCGAGCCCGCGCTCGAAGCGGGCCAGCAGGCTCGGGACGAGCGGCGGCCGGACGGTGGCGATCACCTCCAGCAGCCACGGGTGCGCGGCGTAGAGCTCCCACTCCCACCGGGCCGCGGCCTCCAACTCGGGCCGCCAGCCTCCCGTGACCGGGGGCCCGGAGTCCAGGCCGTCGGCGAAGACGGCCTCGACCATGAGGTCGATCAGCTCGTCCTTGCCGGCGAAGTAGTTGTACAGCGACATCACCTTGACGCCGAGCGCGCTCGCCACGTGCCGCATGGACAGGCTCTCCAGGCCGTCGGCGCCGGCGATCCGCACGGCGGTGCGCACGATCAGCTCCCTGGACAGGCCCGCCTCGCCGCGCTGCTCCCGCACCGGCGCCACGACCACGGACCGGCGTGCCCGGTAGGCGCGGGCCTGGCAGGAGCGCGAGCAGTACAGGGGTCTGCGGCCCCGCTCGGGAAGCACGAGTTCCTTTCCGCACCGCGCGCATTTCGCCATTTCATCACACCCTTTTTCTGTGACGAAATGATATCACTTCCCAGTAAATAGCCGATAGGAAGGGAGTTACGTACATCGTAAGGAGGCACGATGAAAAAGGCGGGCCCGCGGGAATGGGCGGGGCTGGCGATCCTCATGCTGCCCGTCCTGCTCATCTCGGTCACGGTGACCGTGCTGTTCTTCGCGCTGCCGGCGCTGACCGCGGAGCTGGAGCCGAGCGGCACGCAGCAGTTGTGGATCGTGGACGTCTACGCGTTCCTGCTGGCCGGGCTGCTCATCCCGATGGGCCATCTGGGCGACAGGATCGGCCGCAGGCGGCTGCTCCTGCTGGGCGCGGTGGCCTTCGGCGTGGCCTCCGCGGCGGCGGCGTTCGCGCCCAGCGCCGACCTGCTCATCCTCGCCCGCGGCCTGCAGGGCGCCGCCGCGGCCACGCTGATGCCGCCCACGCTCGCGCTCATCCGGGTCCTGTTCGCCGACCCGCGGCAGTTGCGGATGGCGATCGCCGTCTGGGCCGCGGTCTTCACGCTCGGCAGCGTGGCCGGGCCGGTCGCCGGAGGGTGGCTGCTGGAGCACTTCTGGTGGGGATCGGTCTTCCTGATCAACGTGCCGATCATGCTCGTGCTACTGGTGCTCGGCCCGTTGCTGCCGGAGTACCGCGATCCCGCTCCCGGCCGGTTCGACCCGGCCGGCGGGGTGCTCGTCCTGCTGGCCGCGCTGCCCCTGGTGTACGCGGTGAAGAAGGCCGCCGGGCAGGACTTCTCCGCGGCCATGTGGGCCGCCGCCGCGGCCGGGCCGGTGTTCGCCGCGCTGTTCCTGCGCAGGCAGCGCGCCCAGGCGGACCCGATGCTCGATCTGACGCTCTTCCGGCGGCCCGGCTTCGGCCTGTCCCTGGCCGCCGCCACGCTCGCGGTCTTCGCGCTGGTCGGGACGTTCTACTTCCTCACCCAGTACCTGATGTCGGTGCTCGGCATGCGGCCGATCGCCGCCGGGCTCATGATCGTGCCGGCCGCCGTCAGCTCGGCCGCCGGATCGGTGCTCGGGACGGGCCTCACCCGGTGGCTGCGGCCCGGCCACGTCATGGGGTCGGGGATGGTCTGCGGGGCGGCCGGGTTCCTGCTGATCGCGGGGCTGGGCACCGAGGCGGACCTGCCGCTGCTGTTCGGCGGGCAGATCCTGCTGGGCTGGGGCATCGGATCGGTCCAGGCGCTCGCCTCCGGCCTGGTCGTCTCCACGGCGCCGCCGGAGAAGGCCGGATCGGCCTCCGGCCTGTTCGAGTCGGCCACGGAGTTCGGGCAGGCGCTCGGCGCGGCCGTACTCGGGAGCATCGGCATGGCCGTCTATCGCGCGGCGCTCGCCGCGTCCATGCCGCCGGAGGTGCCCGGCGGGCAGGCGGCGGTGGCCAGGGAGACGCTGGGCGGCGCCCTCGCCCTCGACGCCGGTACGGCACTCGCCGCCGCGGCCCGCGCCGCCTACGTGGACGGCATGCGTACGGCGGCGCTGGCCGGAGCCGTCGTCATGCTGACCATGGGCGTCCTCGTCCTGCGCGCACGTTCTGGCCGACTGTGCTAAATTCTGGCCATGCGGTCAGAAAATAAGCCGACCGGCCAACGATCGTTCATCGAAGAGGCCAGGCGGACGCAGATCATCGCCTCGGCCATCGAGGTCCTGGCCGAGGCGGGGTGGGCGGGCGCGTCCCTGGCGAACATCGCCAAGCACGCCGGCATCAGCAAAGGCGTCATCTCCTACCACTTCGCCGGCAAGGACGAGCTGATGGAGGAGGTCGTCGAGCAGGTCTACGCGCAGATCGCCGAGTACGTGCTGGCGAAGATGGAGGGCGAGAAGTCCGCCACCGAGCTGCTGCGCACCCACGTCCTGGCGGTCGCCGAGCACATGCGCGGCAACCGCACCCGGCTGAAGGCCATCGGCGAGATCTTCCACAACCTGCGCGGCCCGGACGGCGGAGCCCGCTACGGCCCCCAGACCAACGAGGAGATCTACCAGGCCCTGGAGCTGGTCTACAAGCTCGGCCAGGACACGGGCGAGTTCCGCGCCTTCGACCGGCGCGTCATGGCGGTCACCCACTCCGCCGCCGTCGACGCCATGTTCACCTACTGGGTGGTCATCCCCGGCCACGACCTCGACGCCCACGCGCGCGAGCTGGCCGACCTCCTCGAAAGGGCCGTCAAGTGAAGACCGAGACCCGCACGAGGCTGGTGGCCGTCGACAACCTGCGCGTCGTGCTGACCGCGCTCGTCGTCGTCCACCACGTCGCCGTCACCTACGGCAACATCCCCGCCTGGTACGTCTTCGACAAGGCGCGGGACGGCACCGGCCTCGCCCTGGACCTCCTGGTCATGTTCAACCAGGCGTTCTTCATGGGGTTCTTCTTCCTCATCTCCGGCTTCTTCACCCCGCGCTCCTACGACCGCAAGGGCCCGGGACCGTTCATGCGCGACCGGCTGAAGCGGCTCGGCATCCCGCTGCTGGCCTACCTGCTGTTCCTGCGGCCCGTCGCGCTGGCCGGGGTCTACGACGGCTCCATGCCGTACTGGCACTTCTACATCGGCTCGTGGGACCCGGGACCGATGTGGTTCGTGGAGGTCCTGCTGGTCCTGACCGGCCTCTACGTGCTGTGGCGCCGCTCCGGGCGGCAGATCGAGGAACGGCGCGGCATGCTGACCTTCCGCGCGATCGCGCTGTTCGTGACCGGGCTGACGCTGGCCGTCTTCGCCTGGCGGTTCCTGGTGCCCGTGGGGCAGTACTGGCCGGTCGCCGGCCTGCCGACGCCCTCCTACCTGCCCCAGTACGCCTCCATGTACGTCCTGGGCCTGATCGCCCAGCGGCGCGGCTGGTTCGAGACGCTGCCCAGGTCGGCGGCTAAGTACGGGTTCATCGCCGCCGGTATCGCCTCGGCGGTGCTGCTGCCGGCCGGGATGTGGACCTCGGGCTGGGCCGCCCAGCTCGGCACGGCGGCGTGGGAGTCGGTGTTCGCGGTCTCGATGGTCATCGCGCTCAGCGTCTGGTTCCGCGAACGCTTCGACCGGCAGGGCCCGTTCGGCAGGTTTCTGGCCGACCAGGCGTTCACCGTCTACATCATCCACCCGCTCGTGCTCGTCGGCATCAGCACCCTGCTGTCCGGGCTGGCGGCGCCGGCCATCGCCAAGTTCGCGCTCGTGGCGGCGCTGGCGCTGCCGATCTGCTGGGGGCTGGGCTACCTGGTGCGCTCGATCCCCGGCGCCCGGCGGATTCTCTGAGCGGCGGGAACCCCGTGCGGCCGGGCGGTGTATCCGGGACATGAGACGCACGCTCCTCGCCGCGACCGCCCTGCTGCTGAGCGGCTGCGGCGCCGCCACCGGCGGCACCATACCCTCCACCGTGCGCGAGCCTCCCGGCCAGCGCGTCTGCGCGGGCGCCAACCAGCAGGACTTCGACGCCGGCCTCGACGACCGCGTCGTCGTCTCCGGCCCGGCCGCGCTGCTCGCCTTCGGCCTGGCCCCGCCCCCGAGCGCTCCGCCGTCCGGGGGCGGGCAGCCGGTGCGCGGCTTCAAGCTCGCCGTCCGCGCCGAGCCGGGCGCCGACTTCACCGTCACGACCCGCACGGCCGGCACCGCCCTGCTGTTCGACCGCGCGAAGTACCGCCGCGACAACGCCTACACCCTGTCCGACGGCACGCCCTCCTACCGCTTCACCGGCTGCGCGGACCAGCGCGCGCTGTGGGTGGGCAGCGTCCTGACCACCGGCCCGGCCAAGGTCGAGCTCTCCATCCGGTACGGCGCCGCCGACCACCCCGTCACGATCACCGCCTACGCCAGAAAGTGATGCCCGGCGCCCGCTCCCGCGCGTGACCCCGGGCGGCGATTGGGCAGTATGGGGTGTATGCGACTCCGCTCCCGCCTGCACCGCTGGGACAAACGCCTGTTCAAGGCCGTTGCCAACGCGCACCTGCCCGGCCTCGAAAGCGTCCTGCCTCCGCTGTCCAACGCGGCCAACAACGCCGTGCTGTGGGGCCTGATCTCGGGCGGGCTCGCCTTCACCGGCAGGCGCAGGCTGCGCAGGGCGGCCACCCGCGGCCTGCTGGCCATCAGCGTGGCCAGCCCGCTGGCCAACATCGCCGCCAAGCGGGCCTTCAACCGCAAGCGCCCGCTGGCCGACTTCCTGCCGCTGGCGCGGGTGCTGAGGACTCCGTCCTCGACCTCGTTCCCCTCGGGCCACTCGGCCACGGCCGCCGCCTTCGCCACCGCGGTCGCGCTGGAGGCGCCCCGCCGGATCAGCGTGCCCGTCGGCGTGGTGGCGGGGGCGGTCTGCTTCTCCCGCGTGTACACCGGCGTGCACTACCCGGGCGACGTACTGGCCGGGGCGGCCATCGGGGTGGCCGCCGGGCTGTTCACCCGGCGGCTGTGGCCGAACGTGGGCGAGGCCGTACCCGTGCTGAGGAAGACGCGCGCGAAGCGTGCGGAGCGTCAGCCGGAGTAGAAGCCGTCCAGCACCTTGCCGTGGTGCTCCTCCACGACCTTGCGCTTGATCTTGAGGCTGGGCGTCAGCTCCCCGGTCTCCACCGTGAAGTCCCCGGCCAGCACGGCGAACTTCTTCACCGTCTCGTAGCTGGCCAGGCTCGCGTTGACCTCGTCGATCGCCTTCTGGACCTCCGCGCGCATCCTCGGGTGCTCGCGCAGCGCCTCGGCGTCGGCGGGCAGGTTCTCGGCCTCGGCCCAGGGGCGCACCACGTCCATGTCGAGCGTGACCAGGGCGGTGCAGTAGTTGCGCCGGTCGCCGTGGACGAACACGTGCGACAGGTACGGGCAGGCGGCCTTGATCCGGCCCTCCAGGTAGGTGGGCGCGACGTACTTGCCGCCGGAGGTCTTGATGAGCTCCTTCTTGCGGTCGGTGATGCGCAGCCGGCCCTCGTCGTCGAGTTCGCCGATGTCGCCGGTGCGCAGCCAGCCGTCCTCCAGCGCCGCGGCGGTGTCCTCGGGCAGGCCGTGGTAGCCGCGCATGATGCCGCGCCCGCCGATGAGCACCTCGCCGTCCTCGGCGATCTTCACGGTGGTGCCGGGCAGGGGCGGGCCCACGGTGCCGAACTTGACGGTGGCGGGCCGGTTGAGGAAGCTGCCGGCCGACGACTCGGTCAGGCCGTAGCCCTCCAGGATGGTCAGGCCGGCGGCGTCGAAGAACTCGGCGATGTCCTGTGACAGCGGGGCCGCGCCGGAGATGAAGAAGCGGATGCGCCCGCCGAAGCGCTCACGCAGCTTGGCGAAGACGAGCCGGTCGGCCAGGCGGTACTCGAAGCCGGTGGTGACCGGGATGGACGCGCCGCGCTGGCGGGCCCGCACGACACGTACGCCGGTGGCCTTCGCCCAGGTGAAGATGCGCAGTTTGAGGCCGCCCTCGTTGCGCATGTTCGCGGCCACCGTGTTGTGGATCTTCTCGAAGATGCGCGGCGCGGCGGCCATGAAGGTGGGCCTGAGCACGCCCATGTTCTCGGCGATCTTGTCGAGCCGGCCGTCGAGTGCGGTGGGCACGCCGCAGTCGATCATCACGACCTCCAGCAGCTTGCCGAAGGAGTGGGACAGCGGCAGCCACAGGAAGTGCAGGTCGTCGGGGCCCAGCAGGCCGAGTTCGCGGACCGACGCGGCGGCGAACAGCCAGTTGTCGTGGGTCAGCTCCACGCCCTTGGGCCGCCCGGTGGTGCCGGAGGTGTAGATGAGCGTGGCCAGGTCGTCGGCGGAGATGGCCTCGACCATGGCGTCGTAGTCGCCCTCGCCGGCCACGTCGGCCAGGGGAACCACCCAGCCGTCGTCGGCGGCCGTGCCGTCGATGACCACGACGTGCCGGACGTCGGGCAGCTTCTCGCGCACCGAGCGCAGCTTGGCGACCTGGGCGTCGTCCTCGGCGATGACGAGCGTGCTGCCGGAGTCGGTGATCACGAACGCGGACTCGTCGGCGGTGTTGGACGGGTAGATCGTCGTGGTGGCCGCGCCGGTGGACAGCACGGCCAGGTCGGCCAGGATCCATTCCAGGCGGGTGGAGCACAGCAGCGCCACGCGCGCGCCCGGCTCCGAGCCCAGCCCGGCCAGGCCGAGCGCCAGTTCGCGCACCCGGTCGCCGGTTTCTCGCCACGACAGGGACGTCCAGCCGCTCTCGGACGGCGTGCGGTATGCCTCGGCGTCCGGGGTGGCGTTGACCCGGTCGCGCAACAAGGCGGGAATGCTGGACATGCCTGACCTCCTGAGGGGGGTGTTGGTGCCGACAATAGGACGAACACCCTCGGAGAGTCGATGGTGCCGGTCAGTCACATCCCACGCGTGTCGCGGCGATCGCGACATCCGCCCCGCCGCTCGCCCGCACCTCCCAGGCCCCGCAGTCACAGCGGAAGTACGCGACCAGGCCCTCGGACGTGCGATGGGAGGAGACGGCGGTCAGTTCGTGCAGGTGTGTGGAGCGCATGCCTCCAGCCTGATGTAATGAGCTTGTGCATTTCAACGCTTACGGAGGCAACGGGGCGGCCCTGTCCGCCGACCTGGTCAACACCGCCGACTACTCACCCGGCGCGCTGACGGCGATCCTGTCCGCGAACGCGATGCTGCGCGCCGAGCTCACCCCGGCCCAGGCGGAGGAACTGGAGCTCTGGGCGGGCCGGCTCGATCCCGTCTTCGGCGAGCGCGACCAGGAGACCCAGATCGCGCTGGTCAACGACCTGCTGAAGATGACCGCGGCGACGCCGTACGTCAGCGCGCACGACGGCAGGAAGCCGCACCTGCACTTCTTCGCCATCGACGCCGACATCATCAGCCGGGCCAAGGACACCACCGCCGGCGGGCTGGCCATGGCCATCTCCTTCTCCGACGGCCGCCGCCTGGGCCGCTGCGACCGCGAGGGCTGCCCGACCGTCTACGTCGACACCTCGCGCAACGGCCGCCGCCGCTTCTGCTCGCTCGCCTGCGCCAACCGGGTCAACGTGGCCAACCACCGGGCCCGCCGGGTCACTCCCTGACCAGGCGGTCCAGCCGCGGCGCGTAGGTGACGTGGAAGACCAGCGACGCCGCGCCGATCGCCGCCGCGTCCGCGGCGATGGGGGAGACCTCCACGCGTACGGCCTGCAGCCCGCGGGCCAGCACCCGGGTGGAGACCGCCCGCCCGATCACGTCCCGGTAGAGCCCGCCCAGCTCCCGCACCGCCGGCCCGCCCAGCACGAGCAGGTCGACGTCGAGCATGTTGACGACCGAGACGGCGGCGTCGGCCAGCCGGTCGGCCGCCTCGGCGGCCACCGACAGCGCGAGCGGGTCCCCGGCGGCCGCAGCGGCGCACACGGCCGCGTGGCTGAGCCGCCCGCGCGTCAGCACCGACTCGGCGCCCAGCGCCAGGCGTTCCCTGGCCGTGGCCACCATCGCGCTCGGGCAGCACAGCGCCTCCACGCAGCCGCGGTTGCCGCAGTAGCACTCGGGCCCGTCCGGCATCACGGTGACGTGGCCGAACTCGGCGGCGTTGAGGGTGCGGCCCCGGTAGACCTGCCCGTCCAGGAACAGCCCGCCGCCGATGCCGGTGCCCAGGTACAGGTAGGCGAAGCTGGGCACGGCGCGGGCCAGGCCCGCCCAGCGCTCGCCGATCGCCGCCGCCGTGGCGTCGTTGTCGACGGTGACGGGGTAGCCGACGTGGCGTTCCAGCAGGCTCCTGATCGGGACCCCGTCCCAGCCGGGCAGGCGCGGCGGGGTGACGATGACGCCGTCGGGGTCGAGCGGGCCGGGGGAGGCCAGGCCCACGCCGAGCACCTTGTGATCCGGTACGCCGGCCTCCTTCAGCAGGCGGCGGGCGGTACGGGCCAGCGTCCTGATCACCGGCTCCGGCCCGGCCCCGCGTACCGGGCGGTGGAGCTTGACCAGCGGGCGGCCGGCCAGGTCCGCGAGCACGTAGGAGACCTCGCCGGGGTCGAAGTGGATGCCGACCGCGTACCCGGCGGCCGGGTCGACGCGCAGGATCGTGCGGGGCTTGCCGCCGGCGCCGGGCGCCGAGCCGTCCTCGACGACCAGCCCGTCCTCCAGGAGTTTGCGGACGATGACGGAGACGGTCTGCGGCGTCAGCCCGGTGATGCCGGCGATCTGGACCCGGCTGATGCCGTCGGAGGCCTGGACGGCCTCCAGCACGACCGCCCGGTTGTAGGTGCCGACCTTGGGCAGGTTGGTGCCCATCTGCATGAGGTCAATCTCACACGAAGGCGTTGACTCTGTAAATCAATTTGATTTACGTTGCCGGTTAACCGGCGACATAGGGGAGTCCCCCGATGAAACGTGTCCTGATCGCCTCAATCCTCATCATCGGCGTGGCGGCCTGCGGCTCCGGAACGAAGGAGCCCGCCGCCGGCGGCGCCAAAGAGCTCGAAGTCCTCTACAAGGTCGAAACCACCTGGCCGTACCTGGAGAAGATGCTCCAGAACGCCAAGAAGCAGTACGAGGCCACGCACAAGGGCGTGACGATCAAGCTGACCCCGGTGCAGGGCAACAACGAGGCCTACTACACCAAGCTCGCGCTGCTCAACCGCTCCGCCGACTCCGCGCCCGACCTCTACTACCACGACACCTTCCAGGTCAACGCCGACGTCGCCGCGGGCAAGCTGGCCCCGCTCGACGAGTACCTCGGCTCCTGGCCGGACTGGGGCACGCAGTTCCCCGACTCGGTCAAGCAGGCGGCCAAGGGCGGCGACGGCAAGATCTACGGGGTCCCGATCAGCACCGACACCCGCGGGCTCTGGTACCACAAGGACGTGCTGGCCAAGGCCGGCATCGCCGTACCGTGGGAGCCCAAGACGTGGGCGGACGTGCTCACCGCGGCCCGCGCGATCAAGCAGAAGGCCCCCGGCGCCATCCCCTTCAGCATGTACTCCACCAAGATCCACGGTGAGGCCGCCACCATGCAGGGCTTCGAGATGCTCCTGTACGGCACGCCCGCCGGCACCCTCTACGACCAGACCCAGAAGAAGTGGATGGCCGCGGGCAAGGGCTTCACCGACTCCCTGGCCTTCATCAACACGATCTACCGCGAGAACCTCGGCCCCAAGCTGTCCGACGCCCACAACGCCAAGCTGAACGACAAGCACACGCTGGAGTGGTTCCCGCAGGGCAAGCTCGGCATCCTGCTCGACGGCGCCTGGACCCCCTCGGCCTGGAAGCCGACCGGCACCAAGCCGTGGCCGGAGTGGACACAGAAGATGGGCTGGACGCGGATGCCGACCCAGAACGGCCAGGCGCCCGGCGCGGTGAGCATGTCGGGCGGCTGGGTGATGGCGATGAGCTCCTACACCCCGCACAAGAAGGAGGCCTTCGACTTCATCACCACCGCCACCAACAAGGAGAACTCGATGCTCTACTCGGTCGGGACCGGCGACCTGGCCACGCGCAAGGACGTCGCCGCCGACCCCGCCTACAGCGCCGACAACCCGTCGGTGAAGTTCTTCACCGACCTGGCGGAGGTCACCCACTACCGCCCGGCCTTCGAGGAGTACCCGAAGGTCTCGGCCGAGGTGCAGGAGGCCATGGAGGCGGTCACCACCGGCGCGCGCGGCCCGGAGGAGGCGGCCAAGGCCTACTCCGACACCCTGCCCGGTGTCGTGGGCGGCCCTGACAAGGTCGTCGCGGGCGGATGACGGCCACCGCCCTTTCCCGGCCGGTGGCGCGGGGCCCGTCGGGCAGGCGGCGCGCCCTGCGCCGGCTGGCGCCGCTCGGGCCCGCGGTGGTCCTGCTGGTGCTCTTCCTGGCCGGCCCGATCCTGTGGAGCCTGTACGTCGCGTTCACCAACGAGACCCTGTCGGGCACGAACTCGGTCAGCCCGAGCTTCGTCGGCCCGGCCAACTTCGTGCGCATGTTCGGCGACGCCGACTTCGTCAACTCCTTCACGCTCACCTTCGCCTTCGTGCTCGGCTCCGCCGTCATCGGGCAGAACACGCTCGGCCTGATGATCGCGCTGCTGCAGCGCGGGCGCTCGCGGGCCACGCGCAGCGTCGTCAACGGCGTGGTGATCGCGGCGTGGGTCATGCCCGAGGTCGTCGCGGCGCTGTGCTGGTTCTCCTTCCTGGCCGAGGACGGCACGCTCAACACGCTGACCGGCATCGGCCAGGAATGGCTCTACACCGCGCCGATGGTCGCGGTGATCCTGGCCAACGTCTGGCGGGGGACCGCGTTCTCGATGCTGGTGTACTCGGCCGCGCTGTCGGAGGTGCCCGCCGAACTGGTCGAGGCGGCGGCCGTCGACGGCGCGGGCACCTGGCAGCGGCTGTGGCACATCACGCTGCCGCTGATCCGGCGCTCGATCATGGCCAACCTCATGCTGATCACCCTGCAGACGCTGGCCAGCTTCGGGCTGATCTACACCCTCACCGGCGGCGGACCGGGCAACGCCAGCCAGACCACGCCGCTCTACATGTACGACAAGGCCCTGCGCTACGGCGAGATCGCCTACGGCTCGGCCATGGCGCTGGTGATGCTGGTGATCGGGGCGCTGTTCTCGCTGGTGTACCTGCGGCTGATCAAGGTGGAGGACTGAGGGATGGGCCGACTCGCCGCCCGGATCGCGCTGCTGGTGGTGGCCGTGTCGTTCGCGGCGCCGTTCCTGTGGGTGGTCATCGCCTCCGTCCAGCCGGGCGCGGGCCTGTCGGCCCAGCCCACGGGGGAGTTCTCGCTCGGCAACTTCCAGGCGGTGCTCACCTGGGAGACCACGATCCTGCCGGTGATCAACTCCATCGTGATCTCGGCGGGGACCGCGCTGATCACCGTGCTGGTGGCGGCGCTGGCCGCCTACCCGCTCTCGCGCTACGAACTGCGCTACAAGCGCTCGTTCATGCTGACGTTGCTGTTCACGACCGGGCTGCCGCTGACGGCGATCATCGTGCCGGTCTACTCGATGTTCTACCGCTTCAACCTCTACGGGTCGGTGCCGGCGATGGTGCTGTTCCTGGCGGCCAGCGCGCTGCCGTTCGCGATCTGGCTGATGAAGAACTTCATGGACGGCGTACCGGTCGGCCTGGAGGAGGCGGCCTGGGTGGACGGGGCCGGCTGGGTGCAGTCGCTGGTGCGCGTGGTCGGCCCGCTGATGGCGCCGGGCATCGCCGTGGTCGGCATCTTCGTCTTCGTCGGCCAGTGGGGCAACTTCTTCGCCCCCTTCGTGCTGCTGGACGAGCCGGAGGAGGCGCCGGCGGCGGTCACCATCTACACCTTCTTCTCCCAGTACGGCCAGGTGGCCTACGGCGAGCTGGCGGCGTTCTCGATCATCTACACGGCCCCGGCGGTCGTGCTCTACGTGGCGGTCAACAAGTATCTGGCCGGCACCTTCAACCTCGGCGGCGCGGTCAAGGGCTGAAATGGAGCTTGCGGCGAAATCTTGGGTCACCTACACTTTTCCACGTCTTATCGCCGAGCCCAGGGGGCAGCTGACGTGAGGGTTTGAGGTCGCGGGCACCGCGCCGTTCCGCCCTGTCGTGGGCACGCGCGCAACCTGGACCTCTGGCGTTCCGCCACCTCACGTGGGCGTTTCGCGGTGTTTCCCGCAAAGTCACGAATGGTTGATCTTTGTGATGGGAGCCACCTCATGTCTTTTTCCGTGGTCATCGACCGCGTCTCCTACGGCTGGGCCGACGGAACGCTGGTGCTCGACCGGCTCGAGGCCGCCTTCCCCGCGGGGCGTACCGGGCTGATCGGCGCCAACGGGTCGGGCAAGTCCACGCTGCTCAAGATCCTGGCCGGGGAGCTTCAGCCCACCGGCGGCAGCGTGAGCCTGGCCGGCCGGGTCGGCTACCTCGCGCAGAACCTCACCCTGCGCCGGGAGTCCACCGTCGCCGGCCTGCTCGGCATCGCCGGGATCCGGGCGGCGCTGCACGCCATCGAGTCCGGCGACGTCGCCGTCGCGCACTTCGAGACCGTCGGCGACGACTGGGACGTCGAGGAACGGGCCCGCGCCGAACTCGACCGGCTCGGCCTGGACCACGTCGGCCTCGACCGGACCGTCGGCACGCTGTCCGGCGGCGAGGTCGTCATGGTCGGGCTGGCCGCGCAGTTCCTCAAGAACCCCGAGGTGCTGCTGCTCGACGAGCCCACCAACAACCTCGACCTCCAGGCGCGCGAACGGCTCTACGCCGCCGTCGCCTCCTGGCCGGGAGTGCTGGTGATGGTCAGCCACGACCGCGCCCTGCTGGCGCTCGCCGACCAGATCGCCGAGCTCCGCGAGGGCCGGGTCCGCGTCTTCGGCGGCAACCTGGACGACCACGAGCGCATGCTCGCGGCCGAGCAGGAGAGCGCCGAGCGGACCGTCCGCACCGCCGAGGCCGACGTGCGCAGGCAGAAGCGCGATCTCGCCGAGGCGCACATGAAGCTCGACCGCCGGGTCCGCTACGGCAACAAGATGAGCGCCCAGAAACGGGAGCCGAAGATCATCATGAACGCCCGCAAGCGGGAGGCCCAGGTCTCCGCCGGCAAGCACCGGATCATGCACACCGAGAAACTGGAGGGAGCCCTCGACCGGCTGACCGAGGCCGAGCAGGCCGTCCGCGAGGACCGCGAGATCCGCATCTCGCTGCCCGAGACCGCCGTGCCCTCCGGGCGGGTGGTCCTGGACCTGCCGCTGGAGCACGCCGGGCGGCGGGACGGCGGGGCCGTACTGGAGAAGCTGCTGGTGCAGGGGCCCGAGCGGATCGCGCTGACCGGCGCCAACGGCTCGGGCAAGACCACGCTGCTGCGGCGGATCGCCGGGCAGGGCGCCCTGGTGCCCTCCCGGTACCTGCCGCAGCGCCTCGACCTGCTGGACGAGGGCAGGAGCGTGCTCGACAACGTGCGTCTCCTGGCCCCGGACGCCGGGGTCACCGAGGTGCGCTCGCGGCTGGCCAGGTTCCTGTTCCGGGGCGAGCGGGTGCACCAGCCGGTGTCCACGCTGTCGGGTGGCGAGCGCTTCCGCGCGACGCTGGCTGCGCTGCTGTCGGCCGACCCGGCGCCGCAGCTGCTCCTGCTGGACGAGCCCACCAACAACCTCGACCTGGCCAGCGTGCGGCAGCTCACCGAGGCGTTGTCGGCCTACCGGGGCGCGCTGATCGTGGCCAGCCACGACCTGCCGTTCCTGCGGGAGCTGGGCATCACCCGCTGGCTGCGCCAGGACAGGGAGCATGGCCTGTCGGAATCGTGAATTGACGCAAGGGGATCAACCGGGCAATAGTGTGGCAGGTGGCTGTCCCCCGGTTGATGACCTGCGTGCTCGCCCTCGCGACCCTTACCGCCTGTACCTCAGGTGTCAGCGGACCGACCGGTGGTGAGCCCGTCGCCAGGGGCGTGGCCGGCGGCCCCGGCACCGCCAAGCCCAGCACCGGCACGGGAACCACCGCACCGCCCGCCACGGCGCTCACCCCGGAGAGCTACAAGAGCGAGCTGTCGGGCCGCAAGCAGGCCATGACCGACGCGATCGACTCCATGATGGGCGCGCGCACGGTCAAGACCCTGAACACGCGGGTGGAACGTGCCGAGGAGGCACTGCGCGGCGCCGCCGACGAGCTGTCGGCGGTGACGCCCCCGCAGGAGGTCAAGGCCCAGCACGACGCCTATGTCGGCAGCCTGCGCGAGTTCGCCGCCCAGCTCGGCTCGACCCTCGGCAAGGTCGGCAGCCGTGACGTGTGCACCCCGGGCGGCGTGCTCACCGATCTCAGCGCCGCGCTCAAGCAGCTCGACGAGACCGGCGCCGCGCTGCAGGCGGCCGGCGACTACCCGGCGGACGTCATCCAGGTCAAGGCCGCGGCCAAGCAGAGCCGGCGGCTGAGCACCGGCAAGTTCATCAAACGCGAGAACCTCAACGGCCGCAGCTCGCTGCAGATCGACAACGGCTCCACCCGCGACGCCGTCGTGACCGTGATGCGCGGCGGCACCAAGGCCTTCAGCATCTACGTCCGCAAGAAGGGCAAGTACAAGGTACGCGGCGTCCGCGACGGCAACTACAAGATCTACTTCACCCACGGCGTCGACTGGGACGGCAAGAACAGGGCCTTCACCCGTGACTGCAGCTTCGAGCGCTTCCAGAAGTCGGTGAAGTTCAAGACCACCTACACCGCCTCGCAGATCCTCTGGCACGACTGGCGGATCACCCTGCACGCGGTCTCCGGCGGCAACGCGCCGACCGACCCCGTGGACCCCGAGAGCTTCCCCAAGTAGGCCGAAGGGCCGCGCGGACGCCCGCGCGGCCCTCTCACGTCACGTCAGGACGAGACGTTCAGGACGAGACGTTCAGGACGAGAAAAGCATGCCGAGGAAGCTGTCCTTGCGGCGGTGACCGTGGTGGTAGCCGCCACCGTGGTGGCCGCCGTGCGACGGAGCGCCCCAGGCCGGGCCGCCGGGCGCGGGCGGCGGAGCGCTGCGGTACTGCGACTCCATCCTGGTGATCGTCTCGAGCTCGCCATAGTCCAGGAAGATCCCCCGGCAGTTGTCACACTGCTCGATGTGGACCCCGTTGCGCTCATATGTCCGCATGTTGCCGCGGCACTTGGGGCACTGCATCCGCTTGATCTCCTTGCCGTCAGGGGAAAACTCTGTGCGTGCGCCACTATGGCAGGCCCTGAGGGAGCCCGACAATTCTGTCGCACGCCTCGATCAACGAATGCTCCACCTCGTCGAGTTCCCGGCCGTCGCGGGCGGCGTTCACGACCGCGACCGCCGCCAGCTGGGCGGTCAGCGCGCGGGTCGGCACATCCAGTCTGGCCCACGGGTCGGCCGGGTCGAGCGCGGGGCCGCCGGAGGCGAGATAGGCGCCCAGGAAACGGTCCCAGATGGGCGCCTCGAGCAGCCCGGCCGCGTACCAGGCCGCCGGCCGGGCCAGGTCCCAGACCGGGTCGCCCACGCCCAGGTCGTCGATGTCGATGAGCAGCCAGCGCTCCCGCCGTACCAGCTGGCCCAGATGCCAGTCGCCGTGGGTCAGCAGGCCGGGGACGGGCTCGGGCTCGGGCAGACCGGCGAAGGTCATCCGGATGAGCTGCTCGACCGGGCCGTCGCCCGCCATGCGCCGCACCGCGCGGGCGGCGCGCGCGGGACCGCCCGCCGCCGGCAGCGGCGACACCACCGGCAGGGGTACGGCATGCAGCCGCGCCAGCAGCCTGGCCCCCTCCTCCCACGGCGCGGTGTCCGGGTCGACGGTCTGCCCGGCGGGCCAGACCGTGACGGCCCGCCCCGCCACGTCGAGCACCTCGGTGTCGAGCGGCGCGAGCATGATCCCGCTGAGCGCGGCGGCACCGGCGGCCCGCAACCGGGGCGCCAGCAACACCGGGTCGTCGCGCACGGAGTGCGCCTTGACCACGACCTCGCCCCTGCGCAGCACGACCACGTCCGTGCGGCTGGGATGGACGTCGGGCGCGCCCGTGCCCCCGTAGTCCGCCGCCACCCTCGCCAGTTCTTCCGTGAGACCCACTTGATAAGACTAGGTGTCCCAGCACGATGCCAAAGCGGGAGATGTCATGAAGATCAGCTTCGGGGTGCCGATCTCAGGGCCGTGGGCCCGGCCGGACAACATGCGCACGGTGGCCGTCCGCGCGGAGGAGCTCGGCTACGCGGGCCTGTGGACCTTCCAGCGCCTGCTCTACCCGGAGGGCCACCCCATGGGGCCCGTCTACCGCAGCGTGCACGACCCGCTCATCACGCTGGCCCACCTGTCGGCCGTCACCGAGCGGGTCGAGCTGGGCGTGGGGGTGGTCAACGCGTTCATGCAGCCGGTGATGCTGGCCAAGCAGCTCGCCACGCTCCAGACGCTCGCCGGCGGGCGGCTGGTGGCCGGGGTGGGGCTGGGCTGGCTGGAGGAGGAGTTCGCCGCCTCGGGCGTGGACTTCGCCGGGCGCGGGCGCAGGGGAGAGGAGTTCGTCCAGGTGCTGCGCGCCTGCTGGAACGACGAGGTCGTGGCCCATGAGGGCGAGTTCTACCGGGTGCCGCCCGCCCACATGGACCCCAAGCCGGAGCCCGGCCCGCCGCCCGTCCTCATGGGCGGGGTCGCCGAGCCGGCGCTGCGCAGGGCCGGGCGGATCGCCGACGGCTGGATGAGCTCAAGCCGTGAGGACCTGACCACGATCGACCGGAAGATCGCCCAGGTGAAGGCGGCGGCCGAGGAGGCCGGGCGCGACCCCGGCGCCCTGCGCTTCGTCGTCAGAGGCGTCACCCAGGTCAGGACCGGGCAGCGCGCGCCGCTGACCGGCACCTACGCGGAGATCCGCGCCGACGTGGACGAGCTGGCCGCCAAGGGCGTCACCGAGGTCTTCCACGACCTCAACTTCGACCCCGAGATCGTCACGGCGCCCGCGCCGGAGGCCATGCGCCGGGCAGAGGAGGCGCTGGAGGCGCTCGCCCCCGGTTCCTGACGCCGGGTGACTCGTGCGCGGGCGGGGGCGCCGCCACGGCTTTCGCGTGAGCGGTGCGCCCCTTCGGCTTTTGCCTGAGCGGAGCGCCGCCACGGCTTTCGCGTGAGCGGAGCGCCTCTTCGGCTTTTGCCTGAGCGGAGCGCCGCCACGGCTTTTGCGCGTGTGGAGCGTGTCTGCGGGGTGGTGTGGCTATTGCGCGAGCCGGAGTGCTTCCGTGGCGACGGCGTGGCGCAGGGCGCGGATGCCGTCCCGGCCACGCACCGGGTGGACGGCGTTGGTGAGCAGGACGACGGTCAGGCGGCGCACAGGGTCGACGACCAGCGAGGTGCCGGTGAAGCCGGAGTGGCCGAAGGCGCCTTCCAGCGGCCCGACGATGGACGGGTCGCCGATGCGCACGCCGAGCCCGTGACGGAACGCGGCGCCCTCCGCGCCCTGGTCGCGCAGCATCTCGGCGACCGTGTCCGGCCGCAGCACGGGCCCGCCGCCGAGCCGGAGGTTCTCGCCGAAGCGCAGCACGTCGTCGGCGGTGGAGAAGACCCCGGCATGCCCGGCGACGCCGCCGAGGCCGTACGCGGTCTCGTCGTGCACCCGGCCGCGCACGCAGCCGGGGCCGGGGCGCTCCGGCTTCCACTCGGTGGCGGCGATCCTGGGCAGCCTGTCCGCGCCGGGGTTGTAACCGGTGTCGGCCAGGCCGAGCGGCCCGGTCACGCGGGCCCGTACGAGCTCGTCGAGGGGCGCCCCACCGGCGAGCTCGGCGATCCGTCCCACGGTGACCATGCCGACGTCGGTGTAGAGGTACGGCCCGCCGACCTCACCGGTCACCGGCGTCGCGACCATGGCGGCCATGCGCGTGGCCGGGTCGGCGTCCGGCAGTTCGAGGTCGATGCGGCGCGTCGCCTGCAGCCCCGCGGTGTGGGTGAGCAGCCGGCGCAGCGTGACGCGCGGATCCTTGCCGGGCAGCCACCGCGCCACCGGCTCGTCCAGCCCGGCCTGCCCGTCCTCGGTCAGCGACAGCACGGCCGCCGTGGTGAACAGCTTGCTGATCGAGGCCAGGTCGAAGATCGAGTCGCGCTGGGCCGCCGGCCGTTCGGGAGCGAGGGTGAACTCCAGGTCGGTGTAGCGGACCAGCTCTCCCGCGACCGAGGAGGCGGCCACGACGCCGTCGACGGCGATGACCGCCACGGCCGCCGAGGCGGTGCCGGGAACCGCTTGCGCCAGGATCGCGTCGAGCCGGTCGGACATCAGCTCTTCGCGCCTTCCAGTGCGTCGGCCAGCCGTTCGCCGTGCTCCTCCAGCAGCGTGCGGGCGGCCTCGACGCCGATGCCGTGCCTGATCATCAGGACGGCGACCTTGGCCTGGCCGTCGGCGGCCTCGAGCGTCGCGCGGGCGGTCTCGGCGTCGGCGCCGGTGATGTCGCCGACCATGCGCACGGCCCGCCCGGCCAGCTTGGAGTTCATGGCCGACATCTCGATCATCTGGTTGCCGTAGGTACGGCCCAGCCTGATCATCGAGATCGTGGAGATCATGTTCAGCACCAGCTTCTGGGCGGTGCCCGCCTTGAGCCGGGTCGAGCCGGTCACCACCTCGGGGCCGACCACGACCTCGATCCCGTGCTCGGCCGCCGCCGACAGGGGCGCGCCGGTGTTGCACGACAGGCCGACGGTCAGTGCCCCGCGCCCGGTCGCCTCACCGAGCGCGCCGATCACGAAAGGGGCGCGCCCGCTGGCCGAGACGCCGACGACGGAGTCGTCCGCGCCGACCTCCAGCTCCGCGATCGCGGCCGCGCCCGCCTGGGCGTCGTCCTCGGCGCCCTCGATGGACCGGGTCAGCGCGTCGGGCCCGCCGGCGATGATGCCCTGGACCAGCGACGGGTCCGTGCCGAACGTGGGCGGGCACTCCGAGGCGTCCAGCACCGCCAGCCGGCCCGAGGTGCCGGCGCCGACGTACAGCAGCCTGCCCCCGGCGGCCATCCGCGCGGCGATCGCGTCGATGGCGGCGGAGATGTCCGGCACGGCGGCGGCGACCGCGGCGGGGACGGACGCGTCGGCCTGGTTCATCAACTCGGCGATCTGCTCCGTCGGCAGCCGGTCAATCTGGCTGTAGCGCGGATCGCTCTGTTCCGTGGACAGCTCCGGATCACTCATGACGCTAATTTCCACCATCTACTTCTCTCTTGTAAATAACTTTCAGACAATGGGTTCATGCAACACGTAAGAACCGGAGCCGAACGGCTGGCCAACGACCCCACGCTCGTCCCCGGCGAGCGGATCGGCCTCATCACCAACCCGACGGGCGTCCTGCCCGACCTGACCCCCACCCTGGAGGCGCTGCTGGCGGCCGGAGTGCCGGTCACCGCGCTGTTCGGGCCCGAGCACGGCATGCGCGGCACCGCCCAGGCGGGCTTCAGCGAGAAGGACGCGCTCGACCCCAGGACCGGACTGCCCGTCTACGACACCCACCAGATCTCCGGCGACGAGCTGGACGCCGTCGTGGCCGCCTCGGGGGTGGACACGCTGGTCTTCGACATCGCCGACGTCGGCACCCGCTTCTACACCTACATCTGGACGATGTACGACCTGCTGACCTCCGCCGCCCGGCTCGGCGTGCGCTTCGCCGTCCTCGACCGGCCCAACCCCCTCGGCGGGACCGTCGTCGAGGGCCCCCTGCTCGACCCCGCCTTCGCCAGCTTCGTCGGCCGCTTCCCGCTGCCGATCCGCCACGGCAGGACCGCGGGGGAACTGGCTCTGACGTTCGACCCTGACGTGCTGGTCGTCGAGATGGACGGCTGGACGCGCGAGATGTCCTACGCCGAGACCGGGCTGCCCTGGGTGATGCCGTCGGTCAACATGCCGACCGTCGACACCGCCCTGGTCTACCCCGGGACCGGGCTGTTCGAGGGCACCAACTTCTCCGAGGGCCGCGGGACCACCCGGCCCTTCGAGCTGATCGGCGCGCCGTACGCGGACGAGCGCTACGCCCGCGAGCTGAACGCCCTCGGCCTGCCCGGCGTGCGCTTCCGCGAGGTGTACTTCACCCCCACCTTCCAGAAGCACGCCGGGACCACCGTCTGCGGCGTCCAGCTGCACGTGCACGACCGGCGGGCCTTCCGCCCCGTGCTCACCGGCCTGTCGATGCTCCACCTGGCGCGCACCCTCTACCCCGGCGACTTCGCCTGGTGGGGCCCCAACCTGTTCATGGAGCACCTGTGGGGGTCCGACACGCTCACGCGCTGCCTGGACGACGGCGGCGACCCCCGCGAGCTGTGTCCCGACCCTAGCCTCCCCGATGGCCACCTGCTCTACCCCAGCTCGCGGCGGTAGAGCCAGAAGACGCGTTCGGCTTGCGCGCCCACGGCGCGCGAGTAGAACCGCAGGGGTCCCACCCACCCGATCTGCGCGCTGGCCTGCCCCTCATCACGCTGGCAGGCCAGCGCGCGGCGCAGCAGCACCCGGCCCACGCCCAGCCCCTGCGCCGCCGGAGCGGTGCCCATCGGGCCGAACCAGCCCGGCCGCCCGCCCCACGCCGCGAACGCCAGGATCTCCCCGTCGCGCTCGGCGTAGACGACGCCGTCGGCCGTCTCGGCCTCCCAGGCCCAGCTGTCGTTCCAGTTGCGGCGGGTGAACTCCACGATCGGCTCGCGGTCGCCGCCGCGCGTGCTCACGCCGACCCGCACGCCCTGCCCGGCCAGCCGGGCCAGGTCCTCCTCGACCGACAGGTCCGTGCCGAGGTCGGCGGTCATGTTCCACGCCACGTGGTAGCGCTCGTAACCCAGCCGCTCGGCCAGCGCCGCCGCGGGCGTGTAGCGCACGTCGATGCCCGGCCACGCGTAGCACGGCGGGTTGCCGGCGAAGCGCGCCTGCGCCGCGCCCCGCGCGCGCAGCCACTCCTCGGCCGCGCCCACCAGCTCCCGGCCGCGCCCCTTGCCCTGCTCATCCGGATGTACGGCCAGCAGGTCGATGTGCCCGAGCGCGGCGTCCCGCGTCGACATGGAGGCGAAGACCACCCCGCCGCCCTCGACGATCGCGGTCCAGCGCCGGTCGGCCGGAGGCCGCGCCAGCCGCCTGACCAGCGCCGCCCCCTCCGCGGAGTCGTACGTCAGCGCCGCCCGCGCGATCCGCCCCGCCTCCTCCAGGTCGGGCTCGGCCCCGCGCGTTCCCCCCACGGGCCTCACACCCCGCTCATCGGCCGGGCGATCACGTCGCGGCGCTCGGGGTAGAAGCAGGCGTGCTCCTGCGGCGCCCCCTCGGTCACCTGGAGCACCGGCCGCTCGGTCTCGCAGCGGTCCTGGCGGAACGGGCACCGGCTGGCGAACAGGCAGCCCTGCGCCTCCTGGCTGCCGTCGAGGGCCTCCACGGGCACGACCGGCTGGGCGCCCGGCGTCTCCAGGCCGTGCAGCACCGGGATGGCCGAAAGCAGCGACTGCGTGTACGGGTGCACCGGGTCGGCGATCACGGTGTCCACCGGGCCACGCTCGACGACCTGGCCCCGGTAGATGACGTACATCTCGCCGTCGTCGCCGATGTAGCGCGAGGTCGCCACGTCGTGGGTGATGAACAGCACGCTGACGCCCAGCCGTTCGCGCAGATCCTTCAGCAGCGCCAGGATGCCCAGCCGCAGCGACACGTCGATCATGGAGACGGCCTCGTCGGCGACCAGCACCTCCGGGTCCACCGTCAGCGCGCGGGCGATGACCACGCGCTGGCGCATGCCGCCGGACAGCTGGTGCGGGTAGCGCGACAGCACGCTGCCCGGGTCCAGGCCCACCAGCGCCAGGACCTCCGCCGCCCGCTCGTCGATCCACTTCTCGTCGCGGCCCGTCTGCTTGGCGCGCAGCTTGAGCGGCGCGTAGAGCGTCTGGTGGATGGTCCGCGTCGGGTTCAGCGCCGAGTACGGGTCCTGGTGGATCATCTGGATGCGCCGGAAGTACGGCTGGCGCTGCTTCGGCTTCAACGACGACATCTCGGTGCCGTTGATGCCGATCTCGCCGCCGTCGTAGGTCTCCAGCCCGGCGATGATCCGGCCCAGCGTCGTCTTGCCGCAGCCCGACTCGCCGATGAAGGAGACCGCGCCGCCCTTGGGGATCTCGAAGTCCACCCCGCGCAGCGCCTGGACCTCCCGGCCGGCGAGCACACTGCCCCGCTGCTTGAAGGTCTTGGTGATGCCTTTCCCCGTGATCACGCGTGCTCGCCTTCCCTGGATGGCACCTTGACGGCGCTGTCGACGGCGTGACAGGCCACGATCCGCTCGCCGTACGCCTGGGCCGCCGGGTCGACGGTGTCGCAGACGTCCATGCGCAGCGGGCAGCGCTCGCGGAACACGCACCCCTCCTTCGGCACGGTGGCCAGGGTGGGCGGGCGTCCCGGTAGCGCCTGGGCCTCGTTGATGTCGCCCACCAGGCGGGGGATGGCCCTGATCAGGCCCCTGGTGTACGGGTGCCGCGGGTCGGCCAGGACCTCGCGGGTGGGGCCCTGCTCGACCAGGCGGCCGCCGTACATGACCGCCAGCCGGTCGGCCACCTCGGCCACGACGCCGATGTCGTGGGTGATGACCAGCGTGGTGAGGCCGCGCTCGGCGTGCACCTCGCGCACGATCTTCAGGATGTTCGACTGGGTGATCATGTCGAGCGCGGTCGTGGGCTCGTCGAGCACCACGAGGTGCGCGTTGAGCACCAGCGCCAGCATGATGCCGACGCGCTGGCGCATGCCGCCCGACAGCTCGTGCTGGTGGGAGTCCAGCACCCGCGCGCCGTCCAGGCCCATCCGGCCCAGCAGCTCCTTGGCCTCCCTGACCAGGGCGCGCAGGTCCTCCACGCCGTGCGAGCGGCCGAGGTCGAGCAGCTGCTTGCCGACGGTCTTGAGCGGGTTCAGCGAGTTCTGCGCGGCCTGGAAGACGTAGCCGATGTGCCGGCCGCGGGCCTTGCGCAGCTGCTCGCCCCGGAACTCGGCGACGTTGCCGAGCCCGTCGATCTCCACGCTGCCGTGCTGGATGCGGCCGGGCGGCTGGACCGCGTTGAGCAGCGACAGCGCCATCGTGGACTTGCCCGAGCCGGACTCGCCCACGATGCCGGTGATGGTGCCCGGCTTCAGTTCCAGACTGACATCGCGCACGGCGGGCAGTTCGCCCGCCGGGGTCTTGTAGACGACCGTCAGGCCGTCGATGCGCACTCCCGGCGCCTGTTTTGCCACCTCTACTCCTCGCGCAGCCGGGGGTTGAAGATCTCGTCCATGGCGTCGACCACGAGCACGATGCCGAGCGTGAGCAGCAGGATCGCCAGCAGCGGGGCCAGCAGATACCCGAGCGCGTACGGCTGGATCATCGCGCCGGCCTGGAAGACCGCCAGGTTGAGCATGACGCCCCAGTTGTCCGACTCATAGGGCAGGACGCCGAGGAAGAACAGGCCGACCTGCGCGTAGACGGCGCCGGTGACCGCGATGAGCATGTTCATGGCGATGTAGGGCGCCATGCTCGGCAGCAGTTCCTTGCCGACGATGTGCGTCGTGGAAAGGCCGAGCCCGCGCGCCGCCTCGATGAAGCCGCGCTCGCGCAGCGACAGCGTCTGCGCCCGTACGGCCCGCGCCACCCCGCCCCAGCCCAGCAGCCCGAGCACCAGTCCCATCTGGAACGGGTTGCCGAACTTCCACACCGTGGCCAGCACCAGCAGCAGCGGCAGGCCGGGGATGGTGAGCTTCATGTCGGTGACCCGCATGAGCACGGTGTCCCAGCGGCCCCGCTTGAAGCCGGAGAACAGGCCGAGGCCGGTGCCGACGACGACCGTGATGACCGCGGTCACCGCCGCGCTGAGCAGGACGTAGCGCGAGCCCTTGATGACCAGCGCGACCACGTCGCGGCCCTGCGGGTCGGTGCCGAACCAGTGCTCCCAGCTCGGCGGCTGGGTGACGGCGTTGGCGTTGTCGGGAAGGATGTCCGGATAGAACATCGGCCCGAAGATACCCATGAACGCGAAGCCCAGGATGATGACGACGCCGACCATGCGGCTGGGCTTGCGCTTCATGACGCGCCACACGCCGTGCCAGAAGTTGCGGCGCATGGTGGCGCTCGTGCTCGTGCTCTCCAGGATGACGCTCATGAGGCCTCCTCCCCGCCGCGTACCCGCGGGTCGATCACGGTGTAGAACAGGTCGGCCACGATGTTGGCCACGATGACCGAGGCGGTGATCAGCAGGAACGCGCCGCCCATGAGCGGGTAGTCACGCAGGTTGATGCTGTCGATGAGCAGCAGTCCCAGACCCGGGTAGTTGAAGATCTTCTCGATGAAGACGGCGCCGCCGAGCAGCAGGCCGAGCGAGAGCGCCAGGATCGTGAACAGCGGCAGGATCGCGTTGCGGGCGATGTAGCGGAAGACGATCGAGCGCTTCATCCCGCGCAGTTCCGCGGCCAGGATGAAGTCGTCGCCGAGCACCGTCACCACGCTCGACTTCATCGCCAGGATCCAGCCGCCGTACGCCGACAGGGCGTAGGTGGCGACGGGAAGGACGGCGTGCTGGGCCAGCGAGCCCAGATAGCCGCTGTTCCAGCCGGGCTCGAACAGGATGTCCACCGGGCTGTCGGGCGGCAGCAGCGGGATCAGCGTCGAGAAGATGACCACCAGCAGCATCGCCAGGATGTACTGCGGGATGCCGTGCAGCAGCGAGCCGGAGATGGCCAGCGCGTCGCCGAGCTTGCCGGTGCGCTTGATCGCCGCGTAGACGCCGAAGATGACGCCGACGAGGAAGCTCAGCAGGGTGCCGATGAGCACCGGAAGAACGGTCCATTTCGCCGCCTCGGCGAGCACGTCCGTGACCGGCTGTCCCGGCCGGGTGATGGAGATGCCGAGGTCGAAGCGGAACAAACCGCCCATGTAGGCGAGGTACTGCTCCCACATCGAGCCCGAGGGCAGGAAGCCGTACATCACCTTCGTGGCCTGCAGCGCCGCCTCGGGCGACATGCCGCCTTCGAGCAGCTTCTCGTAGCGGGCCGCCACCGGGTCGCCCGGGATGTTGTTGACGATGAAGAAGCTGATCGTCGCGACCACGAGGATCATGACGATCCCGCGGGCCAGGTGGCCCGCGAGACGCCGCGCGATAACCGTCATGGGTGCCTTACTGCTTCTTCTTGACCAGACCCTGCTGGATCCAGACACCCGAGGGAAGGACGCCGGTTCCGAGGCGCAGGACCTCGTCGTCGTGGGGCCAGCCGGTGAAGCGGCTGTTGTTCACGAACTGGTTGTTGACGTAGTCCCAGAGCTGGATGACCGGCAGGTCCTGGTTGGCCGCCTGGGCCAGCTGGCTCATGATCGGCTTGGCCTCGTCGGGGCCGACCGAGTTCAGCTTGGCGGTGAGCTCACCGGGGTTGATCTTGCCGCCCTCGACCTCGATCTGCTCGGGGCTGCCCATCCAGTTGCCGCTCTTGCCCGCGGCCGAGTGCTTGATCTTGCCGCCGACGTTGGCCCAGCCGTTCGAGGCGCCGTAGAGGCGCTGGAAGATGTCGTACGGCGCGGGCCCGAGCGCGATCAGCCAGAAGCCGACGTCGTACTTGCCCGCGGCGAGCTCTTCCAGGTAGACCGGGTAGTCAGCCGTGGTCACGACCTCGGCCTCGATGCCGGCCTTGGTGAGCTGGCTCTTGATGTTCTCCTGCGCCGACAGCCAGTCGGAGAACCCGGCCGGCGCGTGCATGGAGACCTTCCACGGCGAGCCGTCGGCCAGCGTCCACTTGCCGTCCTTCTTGGTCAGGCCGGCGGTCTTGAACTCCTCCTCGGCCTTGGCCAGGTCCGCCTTGTACGGCTCCAGCTTGGGCAGCGTCTCGGGGATCCAGGCGTCGGCCGCCTTCTGGTGGATGCCGCTGGTGGTGGTCGCGGCGGTGCCGCCCTCGGGCGAGGCGACCTTGGTGACCTGCTCGCGGTCGATCAGGTAGGCCAGGCCCCTGCGCACGTGCACGTTGTCGTAGGGCTTCTTGCTCTGGTTGAAGGCCATGCTCACGGCGACGGGGGAGTACCCCTTGATGACCTCGCTGCCCGGAGCGGCCTTGATGCGGTTCATCACGTCGGTCGGAGCGGCGACGAAGCCGGAGTGGTCGAGCTTGCCCTGGGTCAGGTAGTTCCAGATCTGCTCGTTGCCGGTGTAGTTGAGGAACTTCACCTGGTCCGGCGCGACGTTGGCGGCGTTGAAGAAGTTCTTGTTCTTGACCAGCAGCGCCTCGCCGGGGTTCGCCCGCTCCAGCACGAACGGGCCGCCGGCGACGTCCTTCTGCGGTGCGAAGGCGATCACCTGCTGGCCCAGCTTGGTGATGTCCTCGCGGGCCTTCTCGGCCTCGGCGCCTTCACCGCGCGCGGTCTTGATCGTGTCCCAGATGGTGGCGGGGACCGCGGCGCTCCAGATGTGGGCGGGCAGGACCGTGGTGTCCAGCACGCCGCGGGCGAACTTGGGGCTGGGGTTGGAGAGATCCTGCGTGATCTTGACGGTCTTGTCGTCCACCACGGTGACGTCGGCCGCGGCGCCCGCGGCGCCCGGGGTGACGGCGAAGGCCGTGCTGCCCTGCGTGTAGGCGAGGGCGATGGAGAGCTTGACGTCCTCCGCGGTCACCGGCTTGCCGTCCGACCACTTGGCGTTCGGCTGCAGCTTCAAAGTGATCGAGGAGTTGTCCGGCGCGATCTCCCAACTGGCCGCCATACCCGGCAGGGCCTTGTTGGGGTCGGTCAGGTGGTTGACGACCCAGCCGATCTTCATCGTGGTGTACCCCGGGAAGGCGTTGCCCTTCGGGTTGTACGGGTTCGGCGGCGCGCTCGCGTCGATGCCCGGCCTGTTCACGTCGATCGTGGTGAAGAGCCCGCCACCACCGCCCGAGCCGGACTTGTTGGTGGTGCCGCTGCCGCCGCTACACGCTGTCACGCCGGCTGCAAGGCCCAGCAACGCCACTACCGCTGCTAGTCGCTTCATTTACCGCTCCGGAGATAGTTCTGGGGTTGTCCGGACCTTATGGGCAGGTGGAGGAGGCGTCAATAATCTCCAGAGGTTGTGAGGTTAATGTAACTTTCCTTCATGGACCCCTTGTGTGGCGCTTGGCGCCATCACCCGATGATAAGCACCGCTGCGCCGCTGACCTGCCCGTTTGCCAGATCCATGAGCGCCACGGCGGCGTCGGCGAAGCCGTAGGCGGTCGTTTTCACGCTCGGCGGGTGCTGACCGGCCAGGCGCAGGTAGGAGCGTCCGTCCTGCCGCGTGTTGGCGGTGACGCTGCGTAGCACCCGCTCCTGGAACAGGTGGCGGTCGTAGTCCAGCGCCGGGATGCCGGTCAGGTGGATGCCCGCCACGGCCAGCGTGCCGCCGCGGTCGAGCGCCTCCAGGGCGGGCGGCACGAGGTCGCCTACCGGGGCGAACAGGATCGCCGCCTCCAGCGGCTCCGGCGGCTCGTGCTCGCGGGCCGAGGCCGCGCCCAGTTCCAGGGCGAGCCGCCTGGCCGCCGGCGAGCGGGTGACGACGTGGACCGTGTGGCCCAGCGCGATCGCCGCCTGGGCGGTGAGGTGGGCGGAGGCGCCGAAGCCGTAGATGCCCAGCCTGCCGCCGGACTCCGGCAGGCCCGCCTTCATCAGGGCGCGGTAGCCGATGATGCCCGCGCACAGCAGCGGCGCCAGCCGTTCGGCCGGGACGTCGCCGGGCAGCGGGTAGACGTAGTCGGCCCTGGCCACCACGTACTCGGCGTACCCGCCGTGCGCGTCCCAGCCGGTGTAGGCCGAGTCCGGGCACAGGTTCTCGTCGCCGCGCAGGCAGTACCGGCACCGGCCGCACGTGCTGCGCAGCCAGGCCACGCCCACCCGGTCGCCGCCGCGCACGCGGCCCACCACCTGGTGACCGGGCGTGACCCGCGGACGGCGCGGCGGCAGATCGCCCTCGGCCAGATGCAGGTCCGTACGGCAGAGCGCGCACGCCTCCACCTCGACCAGCACCTCACCCGGCCCCGGCACCGGAATCGGGCGTTCCTCCATGACCAGCGGCCGCCCGGGGGTGTCCACCACCCAGGCGCGCATCGTCCCTACAGGCGGGGTATCGGATCCCATGGCGTGTCCTCATAGACGGTGAGGATGGGGGAGAGGTCCTGCGGCTCGGCGGACAGGACCAGATCGTCCACCTGGCCGACGGGGCTGACGCCCCAGGAGTTCGTGAGGAAGACCGCGGCGAAACCGGCCAGGTCCGCGGGCTTCAGCGTGCGGACGGTCTGCGGGATACCGGCCAACGGCAGCCGCCGTCGCAGGAGTTGCAACGTGATGCCCTCCAGCATCGCCGCCTGCGGCCACACGACGCGCGAGCCGTCGAAGCAGCCCAGGTTCGTGATCGTGCCCTCGGAGATCGTGCCGTCGTCGGCGACGAGCAGCGCGTCGTCGAAGCCCTCCGCGGCGGCCCTGCGGCCCAGGTGGATGGAGGGGAACCCGCCGCCGTGCTTGATGTGCGGCAGGAAACGCTGGTACGCCACCGTCATCAGCCGCTGCGGCGCGGACGGCGCCTCGACCGGCGCGCCCGTGGTCACGATGACGTGCAGTCTGGCGGTCAGTACCACGTTCACCCGGACCGAGGCGTCGTGCAGGTCACCGCCGAGCGCGGCGGCGATCGACTCGACGACCAGGTCACGGTCGACGGGCAGGCCGTAGAGCTCCTCCGTGGCCTGGTCGAGACGGTCGAGATGCAGATCCAGACCACGAACCGCGTGGTTCCTGACCTGCATGGCGGTGAAGTGCCCGCCTCGGGCGGCGATCCCGAGCCCCACGTCGCCGCCGGTAGCCGGCCGCCCGTCCACCACCGCACGCTCCAGACCGATCACCCCTCCACCATATGACCGAGTCAAGAACCCACCCCACCCAGGAGCCACCCAACCAACCCACCAAAGAGCAGCCAACCCAGCCAAACACCGCCCGACCGATCAAGCAGCGGGCAGTGGCTTGGCAGGTCAAAAGCAACTAGCCGGTCCGGTAACGGCTTGGCCGGTCAAGGGGGGCCGTGACGGTGGCGCGTCTGTCCGACGTGAGAAGCGACCCCCACGATCGGCGCCCGCCCAGGGCGGCGGGTGGCGTGGGGGCGGCTTCGCCGTAACGTAGAGGAAGGCTTGTCAGAGAGAAGAGAGGCGAAGGTGGGCGAGGGCGGCGTAGAGGGCGGCGCCGTCGGGGAGGACGGCGTCGTCGAAGGCGGCCTCGGGTGAGTGGTTGTACGGCGCGCTGGCCGGATCGCGGTCGGCCGGGCAGGCGCCCAGGAAGATGAAGGCGCCCGGCACCTGTTCCAGCACGTACGAGAAGTCCTCCGAGCCCATCACCGGCTGCGGCGAGACGAAGAACCGGCCCGGCCCGAACAACTCCTCGACCGTCTGCCCCGCGAACTCCGCCTCCGAGGCGTTGTTGACCGTCACCGGGTAACCCATACCGAACCCGGCCTCCACGGCCATGCCGTTCGCGGCGGCGATGCCCTCGACCACCTCGATCACGCGCCGCTTGACCAGCGCCCTGTTCTCCTTGCTGAAGGTCCGGATGGTGGCCTGGAAGTGCGCGTCGTCCGGGATGACGTTGTCGACCGTGCCCGCGTGGAAGCTGCCCACCGTGATGACGACCGGGTCGAAGACGTCGAACTGCCGCGTCACCAGCGTCTGCAGCGCGGTCACCATCTCGCACGCGGCCGGGATCGGGTCGAGCGCGCGGTGCGGGGAGGAGCCGTGCCCGCCCTTGCCCTTCACCGTGACCAGGAACGTGTCGGCCGCCGCCATGAGCGGCCCCGGGCGGCTGGCGAACAGCGCCGGCGGCAGCATCGCCGACACGACGTGCATGCCGTAGGCGGCCGCGACCCGCTGGCCGGGCGCGTCGAGCACACCCTCGTCGATCATGTACTTGGCGCCCTCGTAGCCTTCCTCGCCGGGCTGGAACATGAACACCACGTCCCCGGCCAGCTCCGTGCGCCGCGCGGCCAGCAGGTGGGCGGCCCCGGCGAGCATCGCGGTGTGCAGGTCGTGGCCGCAGGCGTGCATCTGGCCGTCGTTCTGCGAGATGTAGGGCAGGTCGTTGCGCTCGGCGACGGGCAGCGCGTCCATGTCGCCGCGCAGCAGTACGGCGGGGCCGGGCCGCCCCCCGCGCAGCACGGCGGTGACGGAGCTCAGCGACGAGCCGGTCGTGATCTCCAGCGGAAGGCCGTCGAGCGCGGCCAGGACCTTCTCCTGCGTACGTGGCAGGGTGAGGCCGATCTCGGGCGTGGTGTGCAGAGAGTGGCGGAGCCGGACGAGCTCGTCCCGCATGTCCTGGGCGGATTCCGTGAACGACGACATGCCGTCATTCTTCACATCCCTGTTGCCATGTTGACAAGCGGGGCTCGCTACGATTGTCCACGTGACTGAGCGTAAGCGCATCGACTCCTGGTTGTCCGACATGGATGGCGTTCTCGTGCACGAGGGGCTGCCGGTGCCGGGGGCCGATGAGTTCATCAAGCGGCTGGCCGAGTCCGGCAAGCCCTTCCGGGTGCTCACGAACAACTCGATCTACACCCCGCGCGACCTCTCCGTACGGCTGCGCGCCGCCGGCCTCGACGTGCCGCCCGAGTCGATCTGGACCTCGGCCCTGGCCACGGCCCAGTTCCTTCAGGACCAGCGCCCCGGCGGTTCCGCGTACGTCGTCGGCGAGGCGGGGCTGACCACCGCGCTGCACGAGGCCGGTTACGTGTTGACCGACCTCGACCCCGACTACGTGGTGCTCGGCGAGACCCGCACCTACAGCTTCACCCAGATCACCCGCGCCATCCGCCTCATCGAGTCCGGCGCCCGCTTCATCGCCACCAACCCCGACCCCGTCGGTCCCACGAACGAGGGTTCGCTGCCGGCCACCGGCGCGGTCGCCGCGCTGATCACCAAGGCGACCGGCGTCGAGCCGTACTTCGTCGGCAAGCCCAATCCGGGCATGATGCGCAGCGCGCTCAACGCGATCGAGGGCCACAGCGAGAACACCGCGATGATCGGCGACCGGATGGACACCGACATCGTCGCCGGCATGGAGGCCGGCCTCTACACGATCCTCGTCCTGACCGGCGTGATCCAGCGAGACCAGGTGGACCGGTATCCGTACCGGCCGTCGCTGGTCGTGGAGTCGGTCGCCGATCTCATCGACCTAATCTGACACGTACTGACAGGTATGACTGCGAGGCTGGAAAACATGACCCGCATCTACCTGGAAAGCGGCCTGAAGAGGGTCTTCGCCTGCTCGCTGGAGTGGCCCGGCTGGTGCCGTAGCGGCAGGTCGGAGGAGCAGGCGATCGAGAACCTCATGCACTACGCGCCCCGCTACGCCGTCGTGGCCGGACGGGCCGCGCTCGCCTTCGAGCCGGGCGAGCCCGAGGTCGCCGAGCGGCTGAAGGGCGGCGCCACCACCGACTTCGGTGCGCCGGAGAAGGAGCCGGAGGCCGACCACGCGGCGCTCGGCGCGGACGCCGCCGCCCGTGACGTCGCGCTCATGCGCGCGGCCTGGCGGTTGTTCGACGAGACGGCGGCGATCTCGCCGGAGGAGCTGCGCAAGGGGCCACGCGGCGGGGGCCGCGACCGGACGAAGATGGTGAATCACGTCACCGAGGCCGAGCGCAACTACGCCCGCCAGGCCGGCGTGCGCCACCCGCCCTACAAGTCGGCGGCGGACCGCGACGCGATACGCGACGAACTCGCCGCCGTGCTGGGGCGGCCGTGGCAGGGCGGCTGGGACCACAAGTGGACGCCGCGTTACGTCGTGCGCCGCGTCACGTGGCACGTCCTCGACCATCTGTGGGAAATGGAGGACCGCTCGGCCTGATCCTTGTGGGTTTCGCACACAAAAGGCGGTTTTGCCCATCGGGTAGCCTAACCTACGGTGCCGTAACTTCAAGGAGACGATCTTTTATGGCGATGACTCAGACGGAACTGCTGCACGCGCTGGAGCCCGTGGTCGCGGGCGAGCTCGACCGCCATCTCAAGGTGGCCAAAGAGTGGTTCCCGCACGAGTACGTTCCTTGGAGTCAGGGCCGCGACTTCGACGGCATCTACCAGGGCGAGGCCTGGCAGGACAGCGACTCCAAGATCCCCGAGTCGGCGCGGGTGTCGCTGATCGTGAACCTCCTCACCGAGGACAACCTCCCCAGCTACCACCACGAGATCGCCACCACGTTCGGCCGTGACGGCGCGTGGGGCACCTGGGTGCACCGCTGGACCGCCGAGGAGGACAAGCACGGCACCGCGATCCGCGACTACCTCACCGTCACCCGCGCCGTCGACCCGGTGGCGCTGGAGCGGGCCCGGATGATCCACATGGAGCAGGGCTTCCAGACCGAGTACGGCACCATGCTCCAGCAGCTGGCCTACGTCTCCTTCCAGGAGCTGGCCACCCGCATCTCCCACCGCAACACCGGCAGGGCCACCGGCGACGAGGGCTGCGAACGGCTGCTGGCCAGGATCGCCGCCGACGAGAACCTGCACATGCTCTTCTACCGCAACCTGCTCAAGGCCGCCTTCGAGCTGGACCCCAACCAGACCATGCGCGCCGTCACCGACGTGGTCACCACCTTCCAGATGCCCGGCTCCGGCATCCAGGGCTTCGCCCGCAAGGCGATGATCATCGCCAACGAGGGCATCTACGACCTGCGCCTGCACCTGGACGACGTCCTCATGCCGGTGCTGCGCCAGTGGGCCGTCTTCGACCAGACCGGGCTGGACGCCGAGGGCGAGAAGGCCCGCGAGGAGCTGGCCGGGTTCCTGGAGAAGACCGAGGTCACGGCCGCACGGTTCGTCGCCCGCAGGGAAGAGCGCAGGGCCAGGGCCGCCAACATGGGATGATCTCCCGCATGGACGTCCAGACCTCCCTTTTCTTCTCGTTCGCCGTCCTGGTCATGGTCTTGATCGTGGCCAGGCTGGCGCAGCGGCTACTGGGCGTCCATCTCGGCGGGTTCCGCGTGTTCCTGGCCGCGGCGATCGGCTTCGCGTTGTCGGGGCCGATCTTCGCGCCGATCATCGGGGGGTTCCAGAACCTCCGGCCGGGGGAGGACCCGGGCTTCGGCGCCGTCTGGGTCATGCTCATGCTCGGCATGCTGGCCGTCCTGATCCCGATGGTGATCCTGGTGATGGCCGAGGCGCTCGTGCCGCCCGGCTCCATCCCCGGCCCCATCGAGGTGATCAAGGGACTGCGCGGCCGGATCTCCCGTGGCCGCCGCTACTCCCAGATCACCCGCATCGCGATCAGGCACGGCCTCGGCCCCTACCTGCGCGGCCGGGGCGAGAGCCTGCACGACCGCTCCGGCAAGGTACGGCTGGCCCGCTCGCTGCGCGAGGCACTCGACGAGGGCGGCGTCACCTTCGTCAAACTCGGCCAGGTGCTCTCCACCAGGCGCGACCTGCTTCCGCCCGAGTTCGTCGACGAGCTCGGCCGGCTTCAGGACCAGGTGGCGCCGCTGCCGTGGGAGCGCATCGAGCCGGTGCTCGCCGCCGAGCTCGGCGGGCCGGTCGACCAGGTGTTTGCCGCCTTCGACCGGGTCCCGCTCGCCGCCGCCTCCATCGCCCAGGCCTACACCGCCCGCCTGCACACAGGCGAGGAGGTCGTGGTCAAGGTCCAGCGGCCCGGCATCGGCACCGTCGTGGCCAAGGACCTCGACATCGTGCGCAGGCTGGCCGTCACCCTGGAGTCACGCACGAAGTGGGGGCGTTCCCTCGGCATGCGCGACCTGGCCGAGGGGTTCGCGGTCGCGATCCGCGAGGAGCTCGACTTCCGCATCGAGGCGGCCAACATGGCCGCCGTCGCCGCCACCCCGAGCGACCAGGTCACCTACCCGGTGCCGTACCCGCGCATGTGCACCGACCGGGTGCTGGTCATGCAGCGGCTGAACGGCAAGCCGCTTGCGGGCGTACCGGGGGAGAGCGCGCGGCTGGCCCGCGACCTGCTCGACACGCTGCTGCGCCAGATCCTGCTGGAGGGCGTCTTCCACGCCGACCCGCACCCCGGCAACATCATGGTCCTGGACGACGGCAGCCTCGGCCTGCTCGACTTCGGGTCGGTCGGCCGCCTGGACGCCTCCGTCCGCGCCGCCCTGCAACGTTTCCTGATGGCGCTCAACCGGCAGGACCCGCTCGGCGTTACCGACGCCCTGCTGGAGGTCGTCCCGCGCCCCGAGGACATCGACGAGGCCGGGCTGGAGCGCGCGCTCGGCCAGTTCATGGCCCGCCACCTCGGGCCCGGCATGGACAGCGCCGCCATGTTCACCGACCTGTTCAGGATCGTCTCCGAGTACGGGCTGTCGATCCCGCCGGAGGTCGCCGCCGTCTTCCGCGCGCTGGCCACACTCGAAGGCACGCTGGTACGGCTGGCGCCCGGCTTCAACCTCATCACCGAGGCCCGCGCCTTCGCCGGCCGCTACCTCGCCGAGCAGATGTCCGGCACCACCCTGAAGGAGGCCGTGGTCCAGGAGGCGGCCGCGCTGCTGCCGATGGTGCGCCGCCTGCCGCGCCGGATCGAGCGCATCGCCAGCGCGGCCGAGCACGGGCGGTTCTCGGTCAACGTCCGGCTGTTCGCCGACGAGCGTGACCGGCGCTATCTCACCGGTCTGCTGCACCAGATCCTGCTGACCGTGCTGGGGGCCACCGCGGGGATCATGGCGGTGTTCCTGCTGGGGACCGAGGGCGGGCCCGTGTCGGTCGCGGCCCTGAACCTCGGCCTGTTCGATCTGCTGGGCTACAACCTGCTGGTCATCGCGGCGATTTTGGTGCTGCGCGTGCTCGTGCTGATCTTCCGCCGCAAAGAGGACGTTCCATCGTGATCGGGTGTCGAGAGGAAGGCCGAAGATGATGATTTATCCGCCTAAACCGCAGGCGGGGGACAAGGTGGCCGTGCTCTCGCCGTCGGCCGGGCTGCCGGGGATCCTGCCGCTGCCGTTCGAGGCGGGGCTGCGGGTGTTGCGTGAGGAGTTCGGGCTGGTGCCGGTGGAGTTCCCGGCCACGCGGGTCATGGGGGCGAGCGCGCGCGAGCGGGCCGCCGACGTCAACGCCGCCTTCGCCGACCCGTCGATCAAGGCCGTCATCGCCAGCATCGGCGGCGACGACCAGATCACGGTCACGCCGTACCTCGACGACGAGGTCATCCGGGCCTGCCCCAAGCCGTTCTTCGGCTACAGCGACAACACCAACCTGCTGCTCCACCTGTGGAACCTCGGCATCGTCGCCTACCACGGCGGGTCGGTCATGTGCCAGTTCGGACGGTGCGGCGGCATGCACCCGGCCAGCGCCGAGTCGCTGCGCGCCGCCCTGTTCACCTCCGGCCCCTACAAGCTGCCGGAGTCCTTCGAGTTCAGCGACCTGGACAAGCCGTGGGACGACCCGGCCTCCTTCGACGCGCCAGCGCCGACGCGCCCGTGCGACGGCTGGTACTGGCACAACCCGGACCGGGTCGTCGAGGGCGCCACCTGGGGCGGGAACCTGGAGATCCTGTCCTGGCTCCTGATGGCCGATCGCGGCATCCGGGCCGCGCCGGCGTACGAGGGCATGGTTCTGATCGTCGAGACCAGCGAGGAACTGCCATCCTCCGAGGAGGTCTTCCGCATCCTCCGCAACATGGGCGAACGCGGACTTCTCGCGAAATTTCCGGCTATCTTGGTCGGCCGCGCCAAGGCCTGGTCCTTCAACCGCCCCCTGGCTCCGGAAGAGCAGGCCGCATACGCCCGCGACCAGCGTGCGGCGGTCCTGAAGGCCCTCGCCCACTACGCCCCGGACACGCTGGCGGTCTTCGACGTCGACTTCGGCCACACCGACCCCCAGGTGGTCATCCCGTACGGCGGCCAGATCCGCGTGGACGGCCCCGCCCGCACCATCACCGTCACCTACTGACCACCCACGACGCTCGGACCCGTCCGAGAACCGTGCCGGAGGTGTGCGGGAAAAATCAGTGCGGAAATCCTGGGCCCGGCATGTCGAGAACGTCGCCCCGGCTTCTACGTCCCCGATGAGAACACAACCTCACAACATGGAGGAAGTCAGATGGAGACTCTCATCGGCGGCGGCGCGTTCTTCGAGGGCGCGCGCTGGCACGAGGGCCGGCTGTGGGTGTCGGACTTCTGGCGGCGCCACGTCCTGGCGGTCTCGATGGACGGCACCGCCGAGGTGGTGGCCGAGGTCCCGGGGTCGCCTTCCGGGCTGGGCCGGCTGCCCGACGGAAGCCTGCTGGTCGTCTCGATGATGGACCGCCAGGTGCTCCGGATCGCCGACGGCGAGACGAGCGTGCACGCCGACCTGTCCGCACTGACCGACCTGCCGGTGAACGACCTGGTCGTGGACCCGTCGGGCCGCGCCTACGCGGGGGCGTGCGACTTCGGCGGGGCGCCGACCAGCCTGTACCGGGTGGATCCGGACGGCGGCGTGCGCGAGGCGGCCGGCGACATGGCCTTCCCGAACGGCCCCGCCATCACCCCGGACGGCCGCACCCTCATCATCGCCGAGTCCTACGCCAACCGGCTGACCGCCTTCGACCTCGCCCCCGACGGCGCCCTGGTGAACCGCCGCGTGTGGGCGGACCTGGGCTCCGCCAACCCCGACGGCATCGCGCTGGACGGCGAGGGCGCCATCTGGGTGGCTGACGCGGGCGGCAACCGGGCGATCCGGGTACGGGAGGGCGGCGAGATCGTCCAGGAGATCAGCACCGGGGACGTGGGCGTCTTCGCCTGCGCCCTCGGCGGCCCGGACGGCCACACCCTCTTCCTGTGCACCGCCCCCACCTACGAGCCGGAGGAGGCCGCCCGCATCCTGAAAGCCGAGATCCGCACCATCCGGGTGGCCGTCCCCGCCTGACCCCACCCCCCGAACCCCTTCCCGTAAGGCCGCACGGAGCGGCGGGTCAGGGGTTCGGGCGCCGGTGTCGCCCAAGGTACGAGCTCGGTTCCGTGATGGTCGCCGAAGAGGCGGGCGCGCCGCCGTACCCCGCTAGACGTCGCGGCGCAGGCGCTTCACGTCGGAGCGGGCCTTCTTGGAGGCCAGGCGGCGCTCGACCGAGCCCCTGGTGGGCTTGGTCGCGCGGCGGCGCTTGGGCGGCGGTGCGATGGCCTCGCGCAGCCGCTGGGCCAGGCGCTGGACGGCGGCCTCACGGTTGCGCAGCTGCGAGCGGTACTCCGAGGCGGCGATGGTGATCATCGGCCCGCCCAGCCGGGCCAGCGCGCGCTCCTTCAGGGCGGGCGGCAGCGCGGTCGTGGCGGAGACGTCGAAGAGGAGTTCCACCCGGCTGTCGGTGGTGTTCACGCCCTGGCCGCCCGGTCCCGACGAACGGGAGAAACGCCAGACGAGCTCGGCGTCCGGGACGACGACCGAGTCGTTGACGACCAGCGGGGCGGGCATGGGAGATCTCCTTTGGTGAGTGCTCCTCTACGGTATCTGCCCGGTATGTGCGGCCAGCAACGGATTTTCCGGATGTGCCGATCAGCGCGCGCATGTGACTATGAGGGGAACGCTCTGCGGGAGAGGCGGATTCCATGGACGACCTTGCCGTGCGCATAGGCCTGACGGTGGTGCTGGCCGTGATCTCGGCGACGGCGTTCCTGCTGCTGCGCTGCCAGGGCAAGGGCCGCCCTTTCGGACCCGAGGGACGCTGGCTGGCGGTGTCCATCATCCTGCTGACCGGGCTGGTCTCGGCGGGGGTCGCCCTTCTGTTCGGCGCGATGCTCAACGACAACCTCGCCACCCTGCTCGGCGCGGTGGCGCCCAGCGGGTTATGGCTCAGCCAGGTACGCGCCCACGAGGAGGGCCGCCGCTCGCTGGCGAAGGAGGCGGCGACGTTCTGGCTGGTCTCGCTGCTGGCCAGACTCGACCAGGCGATGGCCGAGGACCAGCGCGCCTGGTGCGAGAGACGGATCGACGACGAGTGGAGCGTGTACGAGCTCAGCATGGCCGCCAACCGCTACCACGAGCGCATCGGCGAACGTCTGACCCCCGAGGAACGGCGCCGCGAACGCATCCACGCCCGCCTCGACGCCATCGACAGAAAACTCGACGTGGCCGCCCTGATCGAGGACGGCGCCCCGCGCTCCAAGGTCGTCACCGCCCTGGGCGGCTCCCGCCACACCCGCCTGGCACGCTACGACCGCTACCTCAACGACCTGACCCGCCTGCGCGGCATCCTGCGCCACGACGCGGAGAGCGAACTGCTGCGCCTGCTGTCGTCGGCCTATCGCAGCGGTTACCGTTCGCTACCCCTCTACACTCCGCCCTCACGTCTCGCCGCCGCCGGGCCGGTACGCCCGCATCCCTAGCCGGAACCGGCTGCCGCGCGGGAGCGGGAGGTGACACCATGGCCGCATCTCCCAGAGGAGGCGGGATGGATCCGGTCACCTTGGTCGTGACGGCGCTGGCCGCGGGCGCGGCGCTGGGGCTGAAGGACACCGCGTCGGCGGCGGTCAAGGACGCGTACGAGGCGTTGAAGGGGCTGGCCAGACGGCGGCTCGACGGCCGTCCCGACGGCGAGCTGGCGCTGGATCGCCACGAACAGGCACCCGGCACCTGGCGCAACCCCCTGCTGGCCGAGCTGGCCGCCGCCGGCGCCGAGGGCGACGGCGAGCTGGTCACGGCGGCGCGGACGCTGATGGAACTGGCCGACGCGGCGGGGTCGCGGGCGGGCAAGTACACGGTCGACGCGCGCGGCGCGCACGGCGTGCAAGTGGGTGACAACAACCAGCAGGCCAACGTGTTCCACGCCCCGCCCGGCCGGTGACCGGGTGGACGCGCGCGCCGCCCAGGGCGTCCAGATCGGCGACGGGAACCAGCAGTTCAACACGTTCATGGTGGCGCCGGAGGCGGCCGGCGCGCCGCCGTTCACGGCGCCCGGCCTGCCGCGCCACTTCGTGCCACGGCCCAGGGAGCTCGAAGGCGTCGTCGGGCGCCTGCTCGGCGGGGCCGTCGTGGTCGTGCACGGCGGCGGCGGGTTCGGCAAGTCGACGCTGGCGGCCGCCGCCTGCCACGACGACCGCGTCCGCGCCGCCTTCCGTGACGGCGTCCTGTGGCTGCGCTTCGGCCAGGCCACCACGCGCGAGGGCGCGGTCGCGCTGCTGCACGACCAGATCCGGCTGCTGGCCCCGCACACCCACGCCGCCAACGACCTCGGCGCCGCCTCCGCCCAGCTCCGGTCGCTGCTCGCCGGGCGCGCCGTCCTGCTCGTGCTGGACGACGTCTGGTCGGCGGGCCTGCTGCCGTACTTCCTCTTCACCGGTACGCCCTGCCTGGTCACCACGCGGCTCGACGCGGTCCTGGGCCGGGCGGGCGGTCGTCCGGTGCCCGTCGGGGAGCTCACCGCGGAGCAGGCCGCCGAGCTCCTCATGAGATGGCAGCCGGAGCCGCCGGACGCCGCGGCCGCGGCCCTGCTGACCGCTCTGGCCGGGCGGCTGGGGGAGTGGCCGCTCATGCTCGAACTCGTCGGCGCCGAACTGCGCTCGCTCGTGGCCGCGGGCCGTACGACGGCCGAGGCGGTGGCGCACGTGGAGCGGCGCCTCGCGCTCGACGTCGGCTACCTCGACCGCCACAGCGACGAGGACCGCAACGCGGCGATCTCGTCGTCGCTGGACGCGAGCGTGTCGCTGCTCAGGCCCGAGCACCGGGCCCGCTTCGCCGAGCTCGCCGTCTTCCCGGCGGGCGCGGACGTCCCGTTCGGCACGATCTGGCGGCTGTGGCGGGCGACGGCGGGTTACGACGCGCTGGCCGCCGAGGACGCGGTGGAGGAGATGTACCGGCTGGCCCTGTTCACCCGCTACGACGTCAGGCGCCGCCTGCTGCGGCTGCACGACGTCGTCCAGCGGCTGATCGTGGGCAGGGCCGGCGACCTGGAACTCCTGCACCGCCGGCTCCTGGAGTCGTGGGGCGACCCGCGCCATCCGCCCGACGCGTACGCCTGGACCTTCCTCATCCACCACCTGCACCAGCTCGGCAGGGACGAGGAGATCAGGCGGCTGCTGTCCGACTTCGACTGGGTGTACCGCAGGCTCCAGGCGACACCGGCGGCCGGGCTCATCGCCGACTACGCCGAGCGCTGCCCGGATCGCGACGGCGAGTTCGTCACCGCCGCGCTGCGCATGGCGGGGCCGGCGCTGTCGGACCCGGCGCAGCTGGCCGCCCAGCTCGTGGGACGGCTCGCCGGCGTGCCGCCGGGCCTGCCGATGGTCGAGCGGCTGCTGGAGGAGGCCCGCCGCTACGAGTCCGCGCCGTCGCTGCTGCCTGAGCGGGTCCACCTCCTGCCCGCCGACCGCGGCGTGCACACCAGGGTGCACGTGGGCTCGCCGATCCTGTCCGCGGCGCTCAGCGAGGACGGCGCGTACCTGCTGACCGGGCAGAACGACGGCACGGTCGGCGTCTGGGACTGGCGCCGCCACGAGCGCGTCTCCGTCCTTGCCTGCGGGGTCGGGCAGCCGTGGTCGCTGGCCGTCCAGGGCGAGCTGATGGCCGTCGGCGGCGCCCACGGCTCGCGGTCCGGCCAGCGGCCGCGGGCGCCCGTGCAGATCTGGAACTGGCGCACCGGTGAGCACGTCCGCGACCTCGGCGGTGATCTTCCGGACGTGGGCGAGGGCTACTGCACGCACGTGTGCGGGACGCTGGCCGCCGTCACGAACGGGGAGATGAACAACCGGATCGAGCTCCTGGACTGGATCCGGCACACGCGCGTGACGCTCGACGCCGACACCGGATCCACCTCCGGCCGGCCCGACGAGGTCTTCCTGGCTCCGCCGTACCTGCTGCACCACAACGGGTCCGCGCGCCACACCTACGTCTACGACCTGCGCCGGCAGGAGTGGCTCGGTGGCACGAACGGGCAGGTCGGCATCCGCACGATCCCGTTCGTGATGGGCGAGGCGGTGTGCCTGGCGGTGCGCTGGACGGACGTGCCCGACGTGCCGGGGCTGCTGTTCCGGCGGAGGGCCGAGGCCGCGCGGCAGGGCGATCAGCCGCGGTCGGCCGACGCCGCGTGCGACATCTGGGGCTATGCGGCGACGGTGTCGGCGGTCGCCCGCGACGGGGCCCGCACGCTCGTCGGCGGGCACGTCGTGGACGTCTACGACCGGCTCGACCAGCCGCCCGTCGGCTGTCTCGAAGGCCACTCCGAGCTCATCACGAGCATTCACCCGGCGGGCGAGGCGCTGCTCACGACCTCCCACGACGCCACGATCAGGATCTGGGACCGGCGGCGCCCGCAGGCGCCGCCCGCGGGCGGGCGCTTCCACCGGCCCCCGATCTCGGCGCTCGAAAGGGAAGGAGAGTCCGTCTTCGCCGGGACGCTGTCGGGCACGATCGAGGAGTGGGACTGGCGCACGGCCACGCTGCGCGCGAGCGCCTCGGCCGGTAAGGCGGTGCGCGTCCTCGCCGCCAACGACCGGTGGCTCGTCCACAGCACCTTCGACCATCCGAAGCGCAGCGAGTTCACCGTCCGCGACCGGCGCCGGTGGACCGACCCGGCGGCGTCGGCGCCCGTGCGCGCCGGCGGGTCGGCGCGCGAGACCATCCTGGAGGCGCACCAGGCCGTGGTGGGCGCGCGGCTGTGCGGCGACTCCTGTGCCGTGGTCGTGCGGCCCTACTACACCCCGGCCAACTCCCTCGGCGGTCCCCCGTCCACCGGCAACTGGATCTGCGTGGCCGACCTGGCCACCGACACGGTCGAACTCGTCGTGGGCGAGTGGGTCTCCGCCGTCGACCTGTCCGGCGACCTGGTCGTCGCGGGCACGGCCGGGGGCGAGGTCCACCTCTGGACCAGGAGCGGCGCGCCCGTGTGGGGGTTTCCCGCGCACGAGGGCCTCGTGCTCGACCTGCGCATCTGCGGGGAGTGGCTGTTCACCTGCGGTGTCGACCGCATGGTCAGGAGCTGGCAGCTGCGCACGGGTATCGCGCGCCGCGCGTTCGGCCCCTTCGCGGGCCCGGTGACCGGGCTGCACGTACGCGGCCGGCTGCTGGTCACGGCGGCTGAGGACCAGTGCGTCACGGTCTTCGACCGTTACGACGGGCGCGAGCTGGCCCGCTTCGACGACGACGTTGCGGTGACCAGGGCGGTGGCGCTGGGGGATGACCTGGCCACGTTCGCGGCCGGCGGGATGTCGGGCTTCCTGCACGTGCTGCGGGCCAACGGGCCGCTGCGCGCGCGGTTCGGGGCGAGCCCCGGCACGGATGCCTAGGTGTGCTGGTCCTCGGCGTCGGAGAGGGTGAAGTCGAGGCGGGCGCCGAGGGCCGTGACGACGGCGCCGAGCGTGCGCAGGGTGAGGTTCTCGTCGCCCGAGAGGATCTGGCTGACGCGGCCCGCCGACACGCCCATGGAGGCGGCCAGGTCAGCGCGAGTGATCTTGTGTTCGCGCATGTACCAGGTGATCTCGTCCACGACTTCCTGCGCGAACGGCGACGTGTCCTCGCGTCTGCTGGCCATCTCCGGCTCACTCTCTGCTGACTGACTCCACTTTAGCTCTACCTAAACCTTTAGGCAAGCCTAAAGGCGGTCAATCCAACTGCAAGTCGGATATGCCACGATCTTGCCGACACCAACGGGGCCAAGTGGGGAGGCGCTGTGACGGCGATCGTCGGCGTGCACGGGATCGGCAAGTACAAGTACTACCTGGAGGCCGGAAACGACGTCGCCCGCGCGGCGGCGGCGATGCGCGCCAAGTGGGACGGCTACCTCCACGCGTCGCTCGGGGGCGAGACGCGCGCGTACTTCGCCGAGGTCGCCTACTTCGCACACCTGCTCAACGAGCCGCGCCCGCCCGGAGTTCGCGAGGCGGAGGCCATGCGGGTGCGCGAGCAGATGGTGCTGGCCGCCTGGGCCAAGGAACTCGGCGTCGGCGAGCACCTCACCGGCGCGCTCAAGACGTTCGCCGGCTGGCTCCTGGACCGGCTCGACGGGCGGGCGGCGGCCTTCGCCAAGCTGTTCTGCCCCGAGGTGGCCACCTACCTGGCCGACGCGGGCCGCCGCGAGAAGGTCCGCGGGCTGGTGGCCGCGTCGCTGCGCCGCCACCGGCCGAAGGTGGTGATCGCCCACTCGCTCGGCAGCGTGGTCACCTACGAGACGCTCTGGGCCAACCCGGACATCGAGGTGGACCTGCTCATCACGCTCGGCAGCCCGCTCGGCATGCGCAACGTGATCTTCGAGAAGCTGCTGCCCGCCCCGATCGACGGCCGCGGCGAGCGGCCCCGCGGCGTCGGGCGCTGGGTGAACATCGCCGACAAGGACGACATCGCCGCCATCCCTCCCGAGCTGCGCGAGAGTTTCGCCGGCGTCGACGAGGAGCAACTGGTCAACCTCGACTGGATCGACTTCCACACCGCCGGCAAGTACCTCGGATGCGGCGCGCTCGACCCGTACCTGCGACCCTATCTGGCATGACCTGGATAGTTTTCGACTACGGCGAAGTCCTGTCCCTGCCGCAGCCCGCGGCCGACGTCGCGGCCATGGTGCGCGCCGCGGGCGCCGAGCCCGCCGCGTTCGAGCGCGGCTACTGGGCGCACCGGCTGGAGTTCGACCGGGGCGCGCTGAGCGATGAGCAATATTGGGCGAAGGTGCTCGGCCGCGAGGTCTCGGGCGCGGAGGTGTCGCGGCTGGTCGCGCTCGACGTGGTCAGCTGGACACACCCGCACGACGGTACGGTGGCCCTCCTGCGCGAGCTCCTCGGCCGGGGCCAGGACGTGGCGCTGCTGTCCAACGCCCCGGTCTCCATGGCCGACGGCGTGGACCGGCTGCCGTGGATCGCCGGGATCGGCCCCCGCTTCTACAGCGGCCGCCTCGGCCTGGTGAAACCCGACCGGGAGATCTTCGAGCTGATGGCCCGGTCGCTGGACGCTCAGCCGCAGGAGATCGTCTTCATCGACGACCGGCAGCTGAACGTGGCGGGCGCCGCGCGGGCGGGCCTGACCGGCCTGCACTTCCGCGATCCCGAGACCCTGCGGCGGGAGCTCGGCGCGCTGCTGAGCTGACACCCGGCCGTCTTCTGGACTCCCCATAAATGTGGGGGTCTGTCGGGGTTGGTGATCTATGGTGACCGGCATGGACGTGGAGAGCCTGCTCGGTGAGGCGTACGGCATGCCGTACGGCGAGGCCAGGACCGTCGTGACCGAGCGCGCGCTGCGTGCGGCGGAGGCGGCCCGTGACCCCGGGCTGGTCGTGCTGACCCGCTTCGAACTGACCGCCGCCTACCAGCTCGGCGGCGAGCCGGCCAAGTCGTTCGCGGTCTTCTCGCGCAACCTGGCCGACTACGACCGCGACCCGTCGCTGTTCGGCGAGCGCCGGCTGTGGCGGCTGCTGTGGCAGTACAAGTGGATCGTCGGCAGCCTGCGCAGGTTCCCCGAGATCCCGCTGCGCCGCGCCCTGGACGGCCTGGACGACATGGAGCGGCGCTACCGCGAGGCCGGCGAGGGCCTGCAGGCCGTGTACGCCCGCCGCTGCCACGTCGCCCAGCACCTCGGCGACCGGGCCGCCGCCGAGGAGTGGTTCCACCGGTGGCGTACCGCGCCGCGCGACGAGCTGTCCGACTGCGCCGCCTGCGACGTGCGCGGGGTGATCGCCTACCTGGCCTGGACGGGCCGGGACGAGGAGGCCATCGTGGCGGCGGCGCCGGTCCTGTCCGGGGCCATGACGTGCAGCTCCCAGCCGCAGGGCATCCTGGAGGCGCTCCTGCTGCCGTACGTGCGCACGGGCCGGCTGGAGGAGGCGGCGTCGGCGCACCGGCGGGCCTACCGGATCGTCCAGGGGCGGCTGTCCGACCTCGACGACATGGGCACGCACCTGCGGTTCCTGGCCCTGACCGGCAACGAGAGCCGCGGCCTTGAAATCCTCCAGCGCGAGCTGCACCTGCTGGAGCGGCCGCCCTCGCCCAGCGCCGCCCGCGCCTTCATGACCGGGGCGGCCGTGCTGCTGCGCCGCCTGGAAGAGCTCGGGCACGGTGACACGCCGGTACGGCGCGGCGGCGCCGACATCCCGGCCGCCGGGCTGCGGGCCGAGATGGAGGCGGGCGCGCGCGGCGTCGCGGCGGCCTTCGACGCCCGCAACGGCACCGGCGAACACCTGCGCGACCTGGAGGAGGTGCTGGCGGCGGCGCCGTACCTCACGCGACTGGTGCTCACGCCCGCGGCCGGGGAGAGCGACCCCGCCAGGCTGCTCGCACGCGCGGGAAAGCTGCGCGGCGACGGCGAGGACGCCGAGGCGGCGGCGCTGTTCGAGCGCGCGGCCGGTCTGTACCGGCGGGCGGGCGACCGGGCGGGGGAGGCGCGGGCCATGCTCGGCTACGCCAAGTCCGTGTACTACGCGGCCGACGAGGGGGAGGAGATCCGCGCCGCCTACGCGCGGGCCCGGCCCGTCGTCGAGGCGGCGCGGGAGGAGTCGCCCCAGGATCTCGCCGAACTGGCCTACGACGAGGCGGTCGCGCTCGACTGGCTGGAGCTCCACGACGACGCGCTGCGCGCCTGCCGCGAGGCCGTCGCCCGCTACACCGCGCTGGGAATCACCCACGACGGGGCGATTTCCCTGCTCGAGGAGCTGGAGCATGACTGACGCTGTTCATCTGCCCTTGACTCCAGGGTCACGACCGGGTCAGCGGAGCCGGACATATCTGGAATCGTGGACCGCAGATCCTTCCTCGCAGCGGCAGCCGCCACCTTCGTGCTCCCCGCCCCCGCCACGTCCCCCTCCCGGACCCTCGCCCGCGACCCCTTCACGCTCGGGGTCGCCTCGGGAGACCCCTCGGCCGACGGCTTCGTGCTCTGGACCCGCCTCGCGCTCGACCCGCTCGGCGCCAACGGGCGCGGCGCCATGCCCTCCCGCGACGTCGAGGTGGACTGGCAACTGTCCGCCGACGAGCGTTTCGGCAAAATCCTCCGATCCGGTACGGCCGGCGCCCGCTGGAAGGACGCCCACAGCGTCCACGTGGAGCTGGACGGCCTGGAGCCGGGCAGGGAGTACTTCTACCGCTTCCGCGCCGAAGGCCGCCTCTCGCCCACCGGCCGCACCAGGACGGCCCCGTCCGGCGCCACCCAGCCGCTGGCCTTCGCCGTGGCCGCCTGCGCCCACTACGAGCACGGCTTCTACACCGCCTACCGCCGCCTGGCCGAGCAGGAGCCCGACCTGGTGCTCTTCCTGGGCGACTACCTCTACGAGTACGGCCCATCGGGCTACACCGCCCTCGCCGGCCGGGTGCGTACGCACACGCCGGGCAAGTGCGCCACGCTGGCCGACTACCGGCTGCGGCACGCCCAGTACAAGAGCGACGCCGACCTGCAGCGCGCCCACGCCGTCGCGCCCTGGCTGGTCTCCTTCGACGACCACGAGCTGGAGAACAACTGGGCGGGCCCCGTCTCCAGCACCGGCGCCCCCGCCTTCGCCCACCGGCGCGCCAACGCGTTCCGCGCCTACTACGAGAACATGCCGTTGCGCCGCGCCAGCCTGCAGGGCGCCGTCCTGCGGGTCAACCGCCGCGTCTCCTGGGGCACGCTGGCCCGCTTCCACCTGCTCGACACCCGCCAGTTCCGCGACGACCAGGCCTGCCTGGACGGCGTGCGGGCCGGTTGCGACGAGCGCCTGTCCGAGCGGCGCACGCTGCTGGGCGGCGACCAGTGGCGCTGGCTGTCGGACGGCCTGCGCGCCTCCACGACCCAGTGGAACCTGCTCGGCCAGCAGATCCTCATGATGCAGCGCGACTACAAGCGCGGCCCCGGCCGCGAGGTCAACCTCGACGCCTGGGACGGCTACGCCGCCGAGCGCGCCCGCCTGCTGGAACTGATGTCCACCACGTCCAACCCGGTCGTCCTGACCGGCGACGCCCACATGCACCACGCCGCCTCGCTGAAGCTGAACTTCGACGACCCCGACAGCCCGGTCATCGCCCCGGAGCTGGTCGCCTCCTCGATCGCCAGCGACGGCGACGGCTACCGGGACAAGGTGTGGATCGAGGAGGGGCTGGCGGAGAACCCGCACATCTCCTACATCGACCAGCGGCGCGGCTACATCATGGCCCGCCTGACCTCCACGGAGCTGTCGGCGGAGTTCCGCACGCTGGAGTACATCTCCCGCCGGGGCGCCCCGGCCAGGACCACGCACCGCGTCACGGTCCCGACCTCCGCGCCCTGACCGGGGGCCGGGTCAGCTGAAGGCGTAGCCGTACAGGCCGGAGCCGGTGCTCAGTTTGGTGGCCTTGTTCGCCCGCAGGCCCGGGTGGGCCCCCGGGCGGCGGGCGCCGGGCAGCAGCGTCAGGACGCCGTCGCCGGGGGCCGCCACCACCAGGCCGTAGACCGGGCGGGACCGGCCGAGCAGCCGGTAGCGCGGGGTCGCGGCCAGGGCGGTCATCGAGGCGCCGAAGTCGCGGCCCTTGCCCTTGATCAGCAGGTCGCCGTGGCGGGTGAGGCCGCCGGAGCGGGTTCCGACCAGCACCTGCACCGCGCGCTCGCCGGGCACGCCGATGGCCAGTTCCGCGTCGCCGTCGCCGTTGAAGTCGCCCGCGGCCAGCGAGGCGCCGAAGCGGTCGTAGTAGCGGGGCTCGCCGTTCAGGACCCGCTGCGTCCACGCCTCGCTGTGCGTGGTCCGCAGCCCCGAGCGCGAGCCGTAGATCACGTGGACCATGCCGTCGCCGTAGTCCATGGCGCGCTGGTTGGCGCTCAGGCCCTCGCCGGGCGCGCCGATCGCGAGGTCCGCGCGGCCGTCGGCGTTGAAGTCGCCGGTGGTCAGCGAGGCGCCGAACGCGTCCCACTTCTCCGAGGAACCCTTGATGCCGCGGCTGTCCTGGGTGATCTGGGCCGCGTGCCGGCGTACCGGGTCGAGGACCGTGGCCGAGCCCTGCCCGTCCGTGGTCACGCTGTCGGCGGGCGCGCCCACGACGAGCTCGGCGCGGCCGTCGCCGTCGAAGTCGCCGGTGGTCAGCGCCGCGCCCCACTGGTCGGTGACGCGCCCCTGCTGGCCGACCCAGCGGGTCTGCTGGGTGATCTGGTAGGGCTTGCGCTTCTTGAGGAAGTGCACGACCACGCCGCCGCCCGCCCCGAGGCCGGGGGCGCCGACGGCCAGCTCGTCGTCCCCGTCGCCGTCGAGGTCACCGGCGGCCAGCGCGGCGCCGTACCTGTCGCCACGCGGCTTGCCCAGGGCGAGCTGCCGCCAGGCGACCAGGCCGCGCGGGCCGCCGCGGAACACCTGCACGACCCCGTCGCCGTCGGCGCCCGGCCGGGCCGTACCGGTGAACTCCTCCGACACCCCGACCGCGAGGTCGGCGCAGCGGTCGCCGTCGAAGTCGCCCACGGCCAGCGCCGAGCCGAAGGAGTCGCCGGTCTCGGCGCCGTCCTGGCGCAGCGTCGCCTTGCGGCCGGAGCCGTAGAGGACGTTCACGGATCCGGCCC